>JANMUX010000004.1:0-30043 GCA_031392125.1 Acidobacteriota bacterium
GGGCGCCTGGGCCGCACGATAACCCTGGCGGCGTAGCGCCTCCTCGATGTTGCGGCTGGCGTCTTCCAACAAGTCCTGATCAACCGACCGCTCCTCGCGAATCGGCACCAGTCGGTCCGCGTCACCTCCGAGCGGATCGCCTTCGAAGACCACCCGGACGTGCGGTCCAGGCTCAACCTCCACCTCGACCTCGACGGCCGCGCCGTCGCCCGAGAACTCGTGGGTCTGACGCACGCGCGCCTCGTAATACCCGCGTCCGCGCAACTCGTCTTCAAACTCGGTGATGCGCGCGTCGAGCGCCGTGCGATCGAACGGTCGTCCGGACTGGAGATCGAGGCGCCGCAGCACTTCAGTCTCAGGGACCAGCGCGGTCGTCGCTACCGTGACGGCGCGAACTGCGGCGCGCGCCCCAGCGTTCACGGTCAACACCAATGTCACCCGTTCAGCCTGTGGATCATTCTCTTCGAGCCTCGACACAATCGAGGGCCGGCGAAACCCGCGATCGGCATAGACCGCAACCAGGGCGCTGATCATGTCGGGCACCCGGCTGGCCGATGGCTGGCCGCCGAAGCGATCGGCCAGCTCGGCTCGGATGGCCCGTTCGGACAGCGCCGCGTTGCCGTCGACCTCGATCGTGCCAATGCGGCGAACCGGCGTGAGCAGCCAGCTCACAATCACTCCCTGATCAGAAGGCGAGGCAAAAACGCGCACGTCCTCGAACCGGCCCAAGCCAACCAGGTGATCGATCGTCGAGCGGATGGCGATCATCGTGAGCGGCTCGCCAATGCGGGTCTCGATCAACTCGATGACGGCGGGGTCGGCCAGGGCCACGCCAGCGACTTCAACGCGCACGTCCGCTACGGTGCGGCCAAGGTTCTGACGGGCCTGGGCGGTGCCGACGGCGGCCAGCACTATCGCCATCACGACGACGGCGGTCCTGGCGTGGCGATGCATCAGAAGGCATGCCTCTTGCGAACTTCGAGCGCGTAGGTGCGGTCTTCGTTCTGCGAAAGAACCCACGCCAGCGTGTCGCTCTCGTCGAATTCCAGCAGGATGATCTCGTCGTGCGTGGCTGACGACAGGCTGCGCGCGTAGGTCAGGAAGATGCGGTTGGAGATGCGCTTGCCAATCGTCACGCGCGCCGTCGGATTGAGGTTGACCCGTGCCGACTGTTGGTAGGGATCGTTCAGTAGCGGCGTGATCTGGAATGTGTCGACGCCAAAGGTCTGCTCCACCACGCGGCCGACCTCCGCCGACAGGGCTCCAGTCAGCGCGCGAGTGGCGCGGGCTTCGACCAGACGCTGCTCGCGCTCGTTCGGCCGCTGCAGGGCGGCCAACTCCATGTCGCCGCTTGGCGCCTGGTCGCTGAACAGCAGCGACAGGATGTCCAGAGTCTGTAGCGGCGGATCCGACTGGAACTGCGGCTGCAGCCGCTCGGTAGTGCCGGCCATGCGCATGGTGACGCGATAGGTCTGCCGCGGCACGCGCACGCGCGTCTCCGCCTCGATGTCAAAGAACGGCTGAATGCGATCCGGGTTGGCAAAATCCAAACTGCCGCGGGTCACCACGTAGCGCCGTCCCTCGAACTCGACCTCGCCCCGGACGATCTCGGCGCGGCCGAAGATCAGCGGACGGTCGAGGGTGCCACGCATGGTCAGATCGGCGCTGGCGACAATGCGGGCCTGGTCGTTATCGATGCTGAGCGTTGACGGCGCGAGCAGGCGCACGTCGAACCGCAACGACGACGCCGCCGCGAGTTGTCCCTCGACGGTGGGCAGCGCCGGGTCGCCGCCGGTCAGGCCGCTGAATAGTCCGCCAGAGGTGTCGATGCCGCGGGTCCAGCTCGCGCTCTTCACCAGCACGGTGCCGGTGATCACCGGCGACGCCGCAGGCCCTTGCAAGGCAAGCGTGCCATCCACCAACGAGCGCATTCCCTCGGGGTAGCGCAGCCGCATGCCGGTCCCGACAACGGTGACATCGAACTCGCTCAGCTGATACGCCGCCAGGCCGAGGCGGCCGCCAAAGCGCACCGGCCCGCCGCCCAACTTGGCGGTCAGTCCGTCGAGACGCACGCCCGTGACATCGAAGGTTACGATGCCGTTCAGTTCTTCAAGCGCGTGAGGAAAAGAAAACTGGCGGATGCGGCCGTTGGCCACAAGCGCGTTACCGGCGACCACCGGTTCGCGCGCGGTGCCGGTAATTCTCGCCGTCACCTCTGCCCGTCCCGCACTCCGCACGTCGGCGACAAACCCCTGCAACACCGCGAGGTTCGCGGCGCCATTGGCCTGCAGCGCCAGCGACTGGTCGCGCAAGTCGACGGTGCCTGACAGGTCCAGCTCGGTGCCGTCACCCACCATTCGCAGCGATTCCACTTGCAGCGTCTGCCCCTCGACGCTCAGCCGAATCGGTGCGGCATTGCGCAGCCGGTAGTCAACCAGCCGCAGGTCCATGAGTTCGACGGCGGTGTCGATCCGGAGTGCGTCTGGATTGTAGAGTTCGCCAACCACGCGGATGGTGCCGCTGGCGACGGCGGAGGTAAATGGCGAGAACGTCGGCTGGAACGCGCGAATGAACGGATCGAGCGAGGTGTCGCTGATGCGGAACGACATCTCAGCATCCATCTCTTCGTTCAGCTCGACCCGGCCGGTGCCCGACACCGCCAGCCGAGTCGAAGCGACCTCCATCTCGTAAGTCATCAACAGCCCACGCATCGACAAGCGGCCCGACATCTCGCCGACGCCTTCGTCGCCAACAAACAGGTCGCCGGCGCTGAATCGCACGTCGTAGCGAGGCAACTCGAAGGTACCGGTGCCGGTGGCGCTGAAGTCGAGCGAGCCGAAGAAGGTGGGATAGCCCGGGTAGGTCGTCAACGCCAGGGTCTCGACCGCGATGCTGCGGCCATCGGCGTTGAACGAGTAGGTGCCGTTCCAGCCGATGTAGGCGGCGCCGGTGATCTGACCGCCGCCCTTCGACATCTGGATCGCGTCAAGCCGAATGCCCGCACCCTCGAACCGCAGCGCCGTTTCGAATTCGGCGAACGGCTCGTCGTAGGCGACGCCGCGGGCGACCGTCATGCGGCCAAACCCGTGGGGCCCCTCGTACCGGCCGTAGACGTGAAAGTCGCCCGACACGCTGCCATCGACTTCGTAGTCCTGCAGGTCGAAGGCCTCGCGAAAGTCGGCCAGGCTGCGGTCCGTCACGCGAATGCGGGCGTCGATCTCTTCGCCGCCATCGGCGCGCGGATACCCCAGCGAGAACTGGCCGGTGACATCCATACGCGACAAGCCGGATCGAATCGCCGCCCGGCTGACGTTCGCGTACGAGTTCTCGACCACGAAGTCGCCGTCGATGTCCCCCCAGTTGACTTCCCACGCATACATTTCCGAGCCGACCAGTCGCCCTTCGATGCGGGGGCGCCGGAACGAGCCGAGCAGCACGCCCTCGAACCGGCCGACGCCATCGATTGGGATCGCCCTGGTGCCGGTGCCAAACGCGGTCATGATGCCCGACAACATGCGATCGCTTTCCTGCCAGTTGCGGCTGGTCACGCGGAACGGCATTTTCGATCGCTCGCCGTAGGCGGTCGCGCCCTCGAACGCGACATAGGTATCGGGCGTGAAGACCTGGCTCGGCTCGAATCGAATCGCTTCTGGGTCGAAGGAATAGGTGAGGCTGCCGGCGACGGCCAGCGGAGACAGCGGGGTGTGATTACTGAACGGGCCTGCCACCTGGTAACGCGCGCGCGCGTCGGCAATCGTCGAGGCCGGCAGCTGTGGCCCCTGCAGGTTCTCGCCACCAGGCGCGGTGAAGCTGACCGTCCCCTGGCCGGCGCGGTCGGCGAACTGGCCTACCGTCCAGCCCATTTCGTTGCGGCCCGAAGCCCGGCCTGACACCTGCAGACCACGCATTTCAAAGAAACTCGACAGCGCCGCGAGATCGACGTCCGTATACTCGGCCTCGAACTTCGCCTGGGGTCGCGTGTCGCGCAAGCCAAGCGGCGCCATCACATAGTGAAAGCGCGTCTGGCCACCGTAGAAGCCGGCAGTCGCCCGCGTCACTTCCATCCGGTCGCGCACCCAAACTACCGATCCCGCCAGGTTGGGGAAACGAAAGTCGTTCACACCGGCCACGGCGCTCGAGAAGTCTCCCTTCAGCTCGCGCCCGCCCTTGAACATGTGAAACGTGCCCGCGAACAATCCTTCGCCCGATAGGGTGAACTGGTCGTTCGCGAAAAAGATCTCGCGCATGCGCGGAAACTGCATGCGGGACTTGACTTGGTACAGCTGCTCCGGCCATCGCGATGGATCGACGACACCGGTAAGCTGCGTGACGGCGCCGTCGGTGACCAGGTCCATGCGGTCGAACACGACCTTGCCGTCCACTAGCTTGAACGCGGCCGACAGGTCGGCCGACATCGGCACGTATTTCTGGATCTTGACCGTGCCGTTGCTGAACGTGAGGGTGCCCTGATATCCACCCGACTTGGTGACCGTGACATCCAGGTTCGGCGCCACGGCGAACCAATCCGAGCCGTAGTCGTTGACGACCAGTTCGCCGCGATGGGCGCGCACGTACGTGAGAGTCGTCACCACGAGCTGCGGGCCGATTCTCGGCTTCCGCGGTGGCCCGCCGACGCGAGGGAACGACTGCCGGCCATCAGGAAAAGATTCCAGGACCATGCGCCAGTCAGTCATCTCGACATCGTCGATGAGAATCTCGCGGCCGAGCAGCGCGCTCCAGGTCAGCGCCACCTCGATGCGCTTGGCGACCAGCCAGGGCGGCTCGCCGGGATACATGCCTTCAACGTGGAGGTCTTCGACTACGAAACGGCCACGCCCCAACTGCACGCCGAGGCGGCCGATCGTCAGCTTGCGTTCCAACCAGTTGCTGCCAGCCGTCTCGGCCCGTTCCCTGAGCACCGGCCCCAAGTCGATCGTCAACGTCGAGACGAGGACGACGGCGATGATGATGCCGATGACAACTGCAAAGCGCCGGGCAAAGCGATAGACGCGGGTGACGGCCGAGCGCAGCCTGCTGGTGCGCGGCGCTGCCTCTGCCGGCTGCGGTCCTGGTGTCTCCGGCGCCTGCGTCATCTGCGGCCGTTACTCGACGAGCAGGAGCAGCGCACCGGCGTCTACCGACTGCCCTTCCACGACCAAAACGTCACGAACGCGGCCATCGCGGGCGGCGCGCAGCTCGTTCTCCATCTTCATGGCTTCGACCACCACCAGTCCCTGCCGCGCTTTCACCTCGTCGCCGGGCGTCACCAGCACGCGCACGATCTTGCCGGGCATCGGCGCGACCACTCGCTGAGGTCCCGTACCCGCGGCAACGTCCGCTTTCTTCTGACGTCCAAACCCGCCAGCCAGGCGAACCTGGACGGGAAGAATCCGGCCGGCGATGTGCACGTCGAAGTCCCCGGCGGTCTTGTGCGTGGCCAGTGCGGCATCAACGCTTTGCACCGGCTGGGCGCTGCCCTCCGTTGAAAGCAGCAGCGAGAGCTCGAGTTCGCCAACCCGGCGAGCATCCACGACCACGGTGCGGTCGCCGACCGCGACATGCAGCAGCGCACCTTTGCGTGCGATCGACACGGTATGGACGCGGCTACCGGCAGCAATCTCGAAAGTCATCGCAGCGCTTCCTCGCGGCCGGCTTGCTTCCAGCGGCTGGCCGGCGCCGCGCTCGCCGCCACCGTGGTGGCGGTGCGCGTAAACATGTGCACGGCCGCGGCAATCACGGCCAACTCTTCGTGCGCCGCATCGATCACCTGCAGCGGGCCGCCCGCCTGCTCGCCCATCTTGCGATCGAGGAAGGTGGTGTCGAAACGCCCGGCCTTGAAGTCGCGATCGTCGAGTAGCCATTTGAAGAACGGAATGGTCGTGCGAATCCCGCGGACTTCGTACTCGGCGAGCGCCCGCTTCATGCGGGCAATGGCGTGATCGCGCGTTTCACCCCATGTGATCAGCTTCGAGATCATGGGGTCGTAGAAGATCGGCACTTCGCCTCCCTCATACGCGCCGCTGTCGTCGCGCACGCCCGGGCCCTGCGGCACCCGCAGGCCCTGGATGCGCCCGGGTGACGGCATGAACCCATGTTCGGGATCCTCGGCGTAGATGCGGCATTCAATCGCGTGGGCCTTGGGCGTCAACAGCGATTCGGGATCGAGATCGAGCCGCTCGCCGCGCGCAATGCGTATCTGCCACTGGACGAGATCGACGCCGGTCACCATCTCGGTGATCGGATGCTCGACCTGCAGGCGCGTGTTCATCTCGAGGAAATAAAACGAGCCATCGGTGTCGAGCAGGAACTCGATGGTGCCGGCATTGGTGTAGCCCACGGTCCTCGCGACCGCGGCCGCGGCCGAGGTCATGCGCAGCCGCAACTCGGGCGACACCGAGAGCGACGGGCTCTCTTCGACCACCTTCTGGTGTCGGCGCTGGATCGAGCATTCGCGCTCGACAAACGGCAACACGGTGCCGTGATGATCGCCGAGCAACTGCACTTCGATGTGCCGGGGCGCCAGAATGCGGCGCTCGAGGTAAATCGCACCATCGCCAAACGCCGACTGCGCTTCCGAGCGCGCGGCGCGCAGGGCGCCTGGCAGATCCGCCGGAGAGGTCACCATGCGCATGCCCTTGCCCCCGCCACCCGCGACGGCCTTGAGCATCAGCGGATAGCCGATGCTTTCGGCCACGGCCAGGACGTCAGCGTCAGAGGTCTGCTCGTTGAGAGGATCTTCAGTGCCCGGCACCACTGGCACTCCGGCCTTGATTGCCGCCTGCCGCGCCGCGGTCTTGCTACCCATCAACGTGATGGCTTCTGGCGAAGGACCGATGAAGATGAGGCCGGCATCACGACAGGCCGCGGCGAAGTCTTCGTTCTCGGCGAGAAATCCGTAGCCCGGATGGACGGCATCGGCGCCTGATTTCTTCGCGACGTCGATGATGGCGTCGATCCGCAAGTAACTTTCGCGCGGAGCACTCGGTCCCACGGGCCAGGCCTCATCGGCCAGGCGCACGTGAAGCGCCGCGCGATCGCACTCCGAATAGATGGCGACCGTGCCAATGCCCATGTCGCGGCACGCGCGGATTACTCGTACGGCTATCTCGCCACGATTGGCGATCAGGATTTTTTTCATCAGACCGAACCGCTTCCGATTCTATCAGTTAGAGGTAGAACTGGTAGGATCGCCGGCGTGCTCCTGCGAGAGGCGGTGAAGCTCGACTGGCGCCTCCTGTGGCACTCGCTGCAACAGTCGTCGGGCGGGATCTGGATGGTGCTGGCCGCACTGCTGCTGGCCGCGGCGACCATGGGCGAGTCGTCTGTCCGACTCGGCGAAGTGTTGGCGTCGGGTCAGCTCCCCCGGACCGAAGCCGCCGCCGTGATCAGCATGCGCGCTTGGGCGGCGTTCATGGCGAGCTTCGCGTTTGTTCTGAGCACCGGCGAACTTCCGTTGGTACGGCATTTATTGGCCGACCTGGCGCTGCGCCCCGTGTCGCGCTGGCGGGCCTTTCTCGCCCTGCAGGCGGTGTCGCTGGCGGGCCGTCACACGCTGGCGGCGCTCACGGTGGGCCTGCCGCTGTTGATCCTTCTCGCGACCTGGCTTGACGGCCAGAGGCTGGCAGCCGCGCTCGTGGCGACACTCTTGCTGTTGCGGCTACCGGTGGCGCTCTCGATAATCGGCTCGCGCCTACTGAGCGCGTCGATCGCGCTGGCAATCGCCACGGCCTCGGCCATCCTCCTAATCGTCGTCGCGCTCTGGTTCCAGGCGCCAGACCTGCTGCTGGCATGGTTGCCGCCGTTCCTGCTCGTCCGACTCCTGCTGGATGGCGCTTCGGTAACCGTGTGGGCCGGCCTCGGGGCGTGGACGCTGGCACTGGCGGTCGTCGAGTTCTGGTCGATGAACCTGACCCAGGCACCGGCGACACCTCGAGCTCGTGCGGTCTCATCCCATCTGCCGATTCCTGGCTCGGTTCGACGCGCGGCTCAAATGCTCGGCTGCCCTGCCGTCCTACTGCACGGTGAGCTGCTGCGCCTCAGCCGCTGGCGTCGCTTCTACTTGTCGTGGCTGATGGGTTTGTTCCTGATGGCCATCCTCGGTAGCCGGATCCACGATTACGGCGAGCATGTTCGCCTGGTTCTCGTCACGTTAGTCCCGGCTCATGTCGGCGCGAGTACGCTCGCTAATCTGTTCGCCACCGATCGCGGCGGGTTTCAGGCATTCCTGATGGCGCCTATTCAGATGGGCGCCGTGGTTCGCGCCAAGGTGATGGCGATTCTTCTGGTGACGATTGTCGCGGAACTTGCCGGCGTGGCGTTGCTGGCTGCGAGGGGACTGCCCGTGACGTCAATCGCGGCCGGGGTCGCGCTGGCCGCCGGGCTGTTCGCATGGTCGACGGCCGTGGGCATGATGACGAGTGTGCTGTTTCCGTCCCCGTCCGATCCCGCGGCTGTGGGCGGCTCACTGGTCAATACTTCGGCGGCCCTTGTAACCTTGGCTGGCGGCGCCACCTACGTTGGGGCCGTCATCGGGCTGGTGCTGCTGCTCGATTCTGGTCGCTGGCCTGTCTGGGCATGTGCGCTGGCCGCCGTAGCTTTGCTCGCTGCCGCAGCGTGCATGCTGCTAGCCTCCTCACGCCGCGTCACTGGACTGATCAACCGGCGGACAGAGGCAATGGTGTTCGCCCTCACTGCCGACCCTGGGACGCGCGCATGATCGAAGCCGTCAACGTTCACAAAAAATACGGCGACGTGGCAGCCCTCTCGGGCGTGTCGATCGTGGTAGGCGCCCGCGAGGCGCTCGGGCTCGTCGGGCCCAACGGCGCGGGCAAGTCATCACTGTTGCGAATCTTGTGTGGGTTGAGTCGGCCCGAGGCCGGAAGCGCCCGCCTCCACGGACACGACCCGATCAGTCAACCGGTCGAGGCGCGCCGCCAGGCCGGTTGCGTGCCCGAACACCCGCCTCTGTTCGAGTTGCTCACAGGCAACGAGCAATTGATGTGGGCCGGCCGCGTTCACAACGTTCCGGAACGCGAACTGGTTAGCCGCATCGAAGAACTCGCTGGGGCGCTCGACCTGGATGACGCACTGCCGAGACGCATTGCGGGATATTCGAAGGGCATGCGGCAGAAGCTCGCGTTTGTCGCTGCTCTACTACACGACCCGAAGGTGTTGATCCTGGATGAACCGTTCGAAGGCGTCGATGTCGTGGCCGTCGATACCATGAAGGCAATCATTCGTCAGTTCATGGACAACGGCGCCGCAGTATTGCTGAGCTCGCATATTCTCGGGCTCGTCGAAGATGTGTGCTCACAGTTCGCCGTCATGAATAGCGGCCGAATCGTATTCGAGGGGAACCGGCAGATGCTGGCGCTCGAAGCCGCCAAGCTGACAACCGGCACCGCCGGCCGTCAGCTCGAGTCGGTGTTCCTGGACCGCATAGCGCCCAATCGCGTGGCCCAACGCCTCACGACGGTGGCACAGCCCACGACCTGACGGCTCAGGGCAGGCGCCGGCTGTCGTCGAACACGATGGTGATCGCCCCCTTGGCGCCCGGTGACACCGCCTCGGGTGCTCCTGACGCCGACGCGTAAATGCCAACCGGCGAGCCAGACCCTGGCGGCGTGTTCCCCGTCATCACACCCTGCTCGTCGTAGGCCACGGCGACCCAGACCCGCTCGTTGGCAACTTCGAACACCGCAGACTCGCCGTTCTTGGCGACCGACATTTCGGCGATCGGCATCGCTCCGGGACCGATGTCAGGCGTGTCGAACACCCATACCCACACGCGGTGGGCACTATCAACGGTCCCCTTACCCTTGTAGTGCACGGTCACGTTTACCGCGCCGGCACCCACTACCCGCAGGCCGGCGGCGTGAACCCGATTCGGCTCGACGGTCGCGCCCGAGGTCAGGAGGGCGGCAACGGCAAGAACGGCAATGCTCTTCATCATGTTTCGGTCTCCTTGCCCGCATGTCGTGCGGATCAACTAGTTCGACGTGATGAGGGCTTGGCGTGTTCGAGGCAACCGGGCGAACGGAGAGAGGCGGCTCTCGACCGGTCGGCGCGGTCTCGCCAGCGGCGCGGTCAGACGAAGCGATGGGCCAGGAAGGCGTCGAAGTCCGCACAGATCACGTCCGGCGGCGGCTGCAGCGCGGCGAAGTGCGCCGCCGTGAAACTCGTCGTCAGCGCGACCACCGGCATGCCGGCCGCCTGGGCCGCGACGATGCCCATAGGTGCGTCTTCGAACACCAGGCATCCGGCCGGCGCGATACCAAGCCGGCGGCCGGCCTCGATGAACACGTCGGGAGCCGGCTTGCCGAGCGCGACCTGGTCGCCACGGACGATGATCGAGAACGTGGTGGAGAGGCCAATCTCGGCGAGCGTGTGAACGACATTGGGTTCCGGCGCCGAGGTGGCCAGCGCCATTGGAATCTGGTCGGCGGTCAGCCGCGCCAGCAGTCGCGCGAGTCCTTTCATGGGTTGCAGGCGGCCACGCGACAACTCGCGATAGAGGCCCTCCTTCTCGGCTTCGTAGGCCTGCCACTCGTCGCGTGGCACCTCACGTTCGAACAAGATCGGGAAGATCTCGCTGTTGCGGCGGCCATCGAGCCGGGCGCGATCGGCGGGCGTCAACACCGGCAAGCCGTGGCGCCGCGCGAAGAGTGCGAAGGCCTCGGCGTGCAACGCCATGTTGTCGACGAGAGTGCCGTCGATATCGAAAATGGCGGCGCGCGGAGCGAACGACGGGGTCATGCCCTATTGTCGGACGGAATGCGGTGTTGCTACGTCTTGCCTTTCTTGACCGTGGCGACGTTGACCGCGTCTGGGGGAGGAGCCGAGACCAACTGGCCGTTCAGCGAGTTCCAGCGGCCGGGGCTCAAAAGCGCCGGGGTGCCGCGCTGGTCGTGCGGCAGGGCCAGCTGGGCGGTGCCCGTGCACGAGGCGCCGGTCGCGTCACTGGCGGTGTAGCCGATCAAGTAAACGCGTCCGTCCCCGGGGATCTTCGGGTTGCCAATGCGCTCGGACCGCACCCACGCGCGCGCGCCGTCGGCTTCGATGCCGCCGTCGGAGTTCGGGGTGTTGCCCTGTCCCACCGAGTGAACCGGTTCGTCCTGCAGGATGCCCGTGTAGCGAATCGTGATGGCGTCGCCATCGGGATCCGTAATGCCCGTGAGCGAGAGATAAGACGGTTTGTGGTTCGGCGGCCAGAGATCACTGGCTGACACTGTCGCCGAGCAGACCGGCGGGCGGCTGGTCGTGTCCTTCACCATCCAGGTGAAGGTCTCTGTATCCGCGAGCACTCGGTCGCTGGCCGTCACGGTCACCGTGTAGGTGCCTGCGCTCGAGTAACTGAGCGTGCCGGCGATGACGCCGGTCACCGAGTTGATCGAAAGACCCGGGGGGAGCCCGGTTGAAGAGTATGTCAGTGCATCGCGATCCGCGTCGCTGGCAACGATGGCGACTGAGACCGAAGTGCCCTCAGCGTTGGTGAGCGGACCGGGGTTGGTGACAACCGGCGGCGCATTGGCGTTGATGACCGTCCACAAGAAGGTGATCGAGTAGGTGGCGGTGCGCTGGTCGTCGACCTCAACGACCACGGCATAGGGTGTCCGGACGGCGTTGTAAGCAATCACGCCGCTGATGACACCGGTGCGGGCATCGATCGTCAGTCCGGGTGGCAGGTTGACGGCGCGATAGACCAGAGCGTCGCCGTCTGGGTCGCTGGCCTTAATCTGCAGACCCGCAATGGCATCGCCCTCAGTGTTCGACTGCGAGGCGGGCGGGAACGCAAAGGGCGGCTGGTTGGCCGGCCTGACTGCCAGCTCGAACGAAACAAGCGTGGCCAGCCTCGCCCCAGTGATGCCGCCAGGGCACGGCGGCGACGGGAGCGCGACGATCGCGCACTCTGAGAGGCCGACGAAGATCGTGTATGCCCTCTGGCTGCCGGACGGAAAATAGCCAGAGATGACGCCGGTCACCGGATGGATGACCACGGTCGGGGGCAGGACATAGAGCGGGTTCTCGACGCTGTGACCGAACATCGTGAAGTACGACGGGTCACCATCGGGGTCATGCGCCGCGATGTCGATCGCAAAAGAGGCGCCCTCGTCTACGGCAACGGCGCCGGTGACCGGTTCAACAATCGGCGGGCGATTCGCGTTCACGACAGTCCAGACAAAACTGACGGTGGAGGTCAGCGCGCCAAGAGTTTCTGACACCACGACCGTGTGCTCGCCGGCTGAATCGAAGCCGAGGGTGCCGCCGATCTGGCCAGTGCCCGCGTCCATGGTCAGGCCGCGAGGCAGGCCCGTCGAGGTGAACGCGTAGCCGCTGCCGATCGGCAGGCCGACCGCGAGCGTGACGGTGTCGCCTTCGACCGAAACCCGAGGGAAGACCGACTGAATCCTGACGCGCACTTGCTGCCAGGGGGACTTGCGGCCGTCGCTGTCGTGCGCGCGGTACTGAATGGTCGAATAACCGGTTTCCGGGAGAGGCAAGACGAGGGTTTGCGTGATTCCCGGGGTCGGATTAACGACCGGCGGAATGGCGACGCCGCGGTTGTTCTGACCGGCAATTACATACTCAATGCTCGCAACACCGGCATCGTCGTTCGCCGTCAGCGTCAGCTCCAGCGTCTGACCTTGCACCACCGGCGTCCACCCGGAGACCTGCGGCGGGATGCTGGGAGCAGCCGTGATGGTCGGCGCCAGCCCGACACAGTTGGCGGCGAACACCGTGCCTTGGCGAAACAACACGTTCGATGTCGATGCCGTCGCACCAGCCGTGATCGCGAGGCCGTCGAGAGCAACCGTCTGCGGCGCGACCAGGCTGTAGGTGAAAGTCATGACGTCGCCGGCAGACATCGGGTCGCTGTAGACGCTGGCCGCGGTCGGCTGCTCGGTGACGTCTGCTCCATCGATTGATAAGGTCGGCAGCACGCCCGCCACTGGCGCGCGACCGGCCGGCACCGTCAGGCTGAACCGCAACTGATAAGGTGCGCCGGTGCACACCTGGTCCACGGGACCGCCGGCGGCATCAAGCAGCTGGAGGTTGAAGGCCGCGAGCCCGGGCCTGTCCATGAGCCACACGCGGCCGTATTCGAGGTCGGTGATCGCCAACTCGCCCGAGATTGGGTCAATCGCAACCGACCGCGGCAGGCCATCGCCAAAAGAATCGATCGTTGACACGTAGTCAAGCGTCGCGTTGGCGAGGTTCGGACGATAAATCCGGACGCGATGGTGGTCGGAATCGCCGATGAACAGGCGGCCGCCATCGAACGGCGAGTAGGCCATGCCGTAAGGCTGCTCGAACTCCTCGAGAGTTCCGTCAAACGCAGGTGTGCCGAATGTGAAGCGGTGACCAAAGGATTGGTCGTAGACGTTCAGGCGCTCGGTATTGGTATCGATGGTGTAGAGGTTGCCGAGACCGTCAAACACAACGCCGAACGATACCTGGCCGGGCGGCGCCAGGACCGCGCCCTCGGTGCCGTCCAGAATGGCGGTGGGCGCCGGTTCGAAACGGCCCAGGGCCGAGTTGAACGGGACGGACGCCTGGTTGCGGTAAGCGAGCACGACGCCCTCGGTCTCCCACTGGTTGGCCCAGCCGGCCGCGAAAGAACCCTGCAGGGCCAACGCCGGTACGGCACCGGTGGTCAGGACGAACTGTGAGGCCGGTCCGATGGCCAGGCCATTGATGGCGCCAACCGCGCCGACAAAACCCGTCCGCTCGAGTTGCAGGGTGAACAGACGCGCACCGCCGGTGCTGAACGCGAGCACTCGATGAGCCGCCGCGTCCGAGATTAGCAGCGCCTCTATGTCATTGCCGTCAACAGACACGGTGGTCGCCAGAATTTCGCTTGGTGCGAAGCCTTGCCATTCCGCACCGGGAATCGCCACCACCTCGCCATTACTGTCGTAAGCGACCACCGTCTCGTTAGCCTGATCGGCCACAAACAGTATTCCGTTGGTGTAAGCAACACCGCCGGGATCCCCTTGATCAGCAAGCGTCAGCTCGTGGCGCACGCCCCACAACTCGCCTTCGAACGCCGCAAACTCGCCAGAAAAACTTCCGAACTGCGCAATCACCTGAGTCGCAGCCAGGGCGAGCGCGATCGTGACCGCTGCCAGGAGCCGCGAGTGGCGGATGAATCGGGGGAAGGTGAACTGCGCGATGTCTCGCAACGGCCATTTAGTCATATAAAGTCATCTGGAGTATTGCCAAGAACACCCCCTTCGTCAAGGGTAAACAGCTTCTGGCTCTTAGGAAACTGCGCTTGGGTCCTAAAATAGAGCAATAACGACTGCAAACGTGGAGTTTGCAGTCGTTAATCCCTGCGAATAAGAGACTTACATTATTTGTACCTTTACGGTACTAGGGAGGGGCCTTGGGCGACGGCCGTCAAATCACAGCGGAATGTTGCCGTGCTTCTTCGCAGGATTCTTTTCCCGTTTGTGATCGAGGGTGGCCAGGGCCTGAACCAGCTTGGCGCGGGTTGTCCTTGGCAGGATCACTTCATCGACATAGCCGCGTTCGGCCGCCACGTATGGGCTGGCGAAGCGCTCGCGGAACTCGGCAATCTTCTGCGCGCGCATGGCGGCCGGGTCGGCCGCCTTTTCAATTTCGCGTTTGTAGAGGATGTTGACCGCGCCTTCCGCGCCCATCACGGCAATCTCGGCGCTCGGCCATGCGTAGTTGAAGTCGGTGCGAATGTGCTTGCTGGCCATTACGCAGTAGGCGCCACCGTACGCCTTGCGCGTGATCACCGTAATTTTCGGTACGGTCGCTTCCGCAAACGCGTACAGCAGTTTCGCGCCGTGGCGAATGATGCCGCCGTATTCCTGCACCGTGCCGGGCAGAAACCCTGGCACATCCTCAAAGGTAATCAAGGGAATGTTGAAGGCGTCGCAGAACCGCACGAACCGCGCGCCTTTGACCGACGCGTTGATGTCGAGGGTGCCCGCGAGGTGTGCTGGCTGGTTGGCGACAATGCCGACTGGCCGCCCGCCCAGCCGCGCAAACCCCACCAGCATGTTTCGCGCGTAGTGCTGATGCACCTCGAGGAAATAGCCATCGTCGGCAATCGTGTGGATCAGGTCGAGCATGTCGTACGGCTGGTTGGGTGAGATCGGCACCAGCGTGTCGAGCGCCTCGTCCTCGCGGTCCTCCGGATCGTCGGTGGGCTTGCGCGGCGGATCGTCGAGGTTGTTGCCCGGCATGAACGAGAGCAGTTCACGAATCAGCGCCAGGCACTCGCCGTCGTCTTCGACGGCGAAATGGGCGACGCCGCTCTTCTCGTTATGCGTCATCGCGCCGCCGAGGTCTTCTTTCGTGACGTCTTCGTGCGTCACGGTCTTGATCACGTCGGGACCGGTCACGAACATGTAGCTGGTCTGCTTGACCATCACGATGAAGTCGGTGATGGCGGGCGAGTAGACCGCGCCGCCGGCGCACGGGCCCATGATGGCGGAGATCTGTGGCACGACCCCCGACGCCAGCGTGTTGCGCAGGAAGATGTCGGAGTAGCCGCCGAGCGAAACGACGCCCTCTTGAATGCGGGCGCCGCCGGAGTCGTTCAGGCCGATGACAGGCGCGCCGTTGCGCACCGCCATGTCCATGACCTTGCAGATCTTCGCGGCATTGGTCTCGGAGAGCGAGCCGCCGAACACGGTGAAGTCCTGGGCGAAGGCATAGGCCACGCGGCCGTGGATGCGGCCATGGCCGGTGACCACGCCGTCGCCAGGCACAATCTGCTGCTCCATGCCGAAGTCGACGCAGCGGTGCGTGACCAGCTTATCGACCTCCTCGAACGTGCCGGCGTCGAACAGCTGCGTCATCCGCTCGCGTGCCGTGAGCTTGCCTTGTTCGTGGTGCTTCTGCAGCCGAGCCTCGCCGCCGCCCAGTTCCGCGAGCCGCTCGCGTTCTCTCAGCCGATCAACAGGGTTCATATGCAGGGGTTGCTGAGCGAGCCGACGCCTTCAAGCTTGACCATCATGCGGTCGCCGGGCACCAGCGGCCCGACACCGGACGGAGTGCCTGTGGTAATGACGTCGCCCGGCTGCAGGGTCATGAAGCGTGACACGTGCTCGACCAGGTACGGCACCGGGAAAATCAGTTCCCGGGTATTGGAGTGGTGGCGTTTCTCGCCGTTGACCCATCCTTCGATCTCGAGCGCCGAAGGGTCGAGACCGACCGCGATGCAGGGGCCAATCGGCGCAAACGTGTCGAAGCCCTTCGCGCGGGAATACTGGACGTCGCTGACCTGCAACTCGCGCGCGGTCACGTCACACAGGCAGGTCACGCCGAGGATGTAGTCCAGGGCGTCGGCCGCCTTGACCTGGGACGCCCGCTTGCCGATGACCACCGCCATCTCGGCTTCGTGCTCGATGCGGCCGGCCCAACTGGGCAGCCGAATCGGCTCGTCCGGGCCAATCACCGTGGTCGCCGGTTTCAAGAACACCAGCGGCTCGTCGGGCAGCTTCTTCTTCATCTCCGCGGCGTGGTCCTTGTAGTTCAACCCGATGCAGACGACGATCGACGGCTGTACGGGGGCAAGAAACTTCAGAGCGGAACCAGCCTCGATCTCCTCGCCGGGCTGGTAGCTGCCGAAAATGTCGCCGTGTAACCAGAACAGGTTGCCGTCGCGCTCCACGGCGTATCGCCCGCCCATTCCCTGCTTCACTCGATAGATGCGATCCATGACCCTCACGTCTTGGGGCTGAAGCCCCTTGGTTCTTATCGTGCAGTCTCTTCGACTCGGTTCGACTGCGCGCTCACGTTCTGGGGCGTTGCCCGATCGACCGCCACGACCACGTAAACGTAGCGCGCCCCGGCGCGCGTCGTCGTATCGCGAAAAGTCGTGGCCGCCACCGGCTCAGGTGTTATCGCCCGAAGTGTGTCACCCGGGGCGTCACCGCGCAAGACTAGGTACCCAGCCAGGTCGGTGTCGCTGTTCGCCTCCCAAATCAGGCTGATTACACCGTCGCCGGCAATCGCCGCCAGCGAGCGCGGCGCCGCTGGTGGGAAGGTGTCGGCCGGGGTCACGCACGTTCTCGGCGACTCGGGCCCCATGACAACAGCACCGGCGATACGCTCCACCGGGCGCACGACGAAGCAGCGCTCGGTACCGAAGGTTACGCCCTTGATCGAATGCTCGGTAGATGCCAGGGGAAGCGGTGTGAGCGGGACCGGTACGGTGATGGCGAAGGGATTGTCCGGCGCCGGCGTCGAAGGCACTTCGAACAGGTGATAGGTGGTGGCTTCGGATTGGAACCCGAGCGACTTGGCGACCAGCGGCGCGATCGCCGGCACCGGAGGCGTCACGTTGGCCGGCGAAGCGTTGGCTGTCGGCACGGTGGCCGGCGAAGTGTTGGCTGGAGAGACGCCGGTCGGCGATGCGTTGGCCGGCGGTGCGTTGGCCGGCGGTGCATCAGCCGGCGCCACCGCCACCGGTGCGGGCGGCTCGGCAAACGCTGCGATACGCGCGTCCTTCGACGGCGCCCACTTGATAGTCATCCCGGTTTCGGTGAAAGCAACCGATGGCGCGCCGGGCGCGCTGCTGGCAGCGTCGAGCGGAACTGCCACCGGAGCCGAGGGTAGCGCCTTTCGGCCGCGGCCACTCACGCCGACCACGAAGTAATAACGACGGGGAAGCTGGGCCGGTGCTGGCGCGACGAGCGGGCCGATCACCGTCTCCTCGTCCGCGGACACCGCGGCCGGCTTGACGCCCTTATTCGCCGGCAGGACCACCGGCACTCGCTGTTCGGCCGCGAGCGTCTCCCTGGCAACCGCAGGGGCCGCGCGATCGATTCCAGGCGGCAACGGTAAAGTCGGCACCTCTACCCCGGCGGCCGCGGGCGGGAGCACCGGCATGATCGGCCGTACCGGCAAGGTCGCGACCAAGGTAGCAAGCTTGCGGTGCTCGTCGGTTTGAGGCGGGCTCGTTGCCGTGATGGCGTATACCTCGAGCGACGCCAGGTCGGCGGGCTGTTGTCCATCGGCGTCGGCGGACGGCACCGGGAACGACACGAACACGTCGTCGCCCATCCGCCGCACGGTGACCTCGCCAACCGCCGCCGGCACGCGCACGAACGGAGCCAGCGGAGGTCCCTTCTTGCCGCACGCGGCAGTCAAGATCACCATCAGCGTGAAAAGCAGCCTGGTTTGCTTTCCGCGACAATGGGTCGAGATATAGACCAACCCGGCTTCAGTGCGCGTCACAGGATGTAGCGGGACAGGTCTTCGTTCTTGACGATGTCGGCGAGCATGCGCCGCACGTAGGCGGCGTCGATGGTCACCGACTTGTCCTCGAGGGTTGGCGCCTCGAACGAGACCTCGTCGAGCAGACGCTCCATCACCGTGTGCAGGCGGCGGGCGCCAATGTTCTCGGTCCGTTCGTTGACGATGGTCGCAAACTCGGCGATGGTCGCGACACCGTCATCGGTGAATGCCAGGTCGACGCCTTCGGTGGCCAGCAGGGCGATGTACTGCTTGATCAGCGCGCTCTTCGGTTCGGTGAGAATTCGTACGAACTCGGCCTGGCCGAGGGCGTCGAGCTCGACGCGAATCGGAAAGCGGCCTTGCAGTTCGGGAATCAGGTCCGACGGCTTGGAGACGTGGAAGGCGCCGGCGGCAATGAACAGGATGTGGTCGGTGCGCACCATGCCGTGCTTGGTATTGACCGTGGTGCCCTCGACAATCGGCAGGATGTCGCGCTGGACGCCTTCGCGGCTGATCTCGGGACCGTGACTGCCCTCGCGTCCAGCAATCTTGTCGATCTCGTCAACGAAAATAATGCCGGCCTGCTCCACGCGTTCGACTGCGGCGGCCGACACCGCTTCCATGTCAATCAGCTTCTGCTCTTCTTCGGTCGTCAGCCGTTCGCGGGCCTCGGCCACCGTGACGCGCCGACGCTTCGCGCGCCCCTGGAACAACCCGGGCATCATGTCGCGCAGGTTAACGCCTACTTCCTCCATCGACGATCCGGTAATCAACTCGATCGAAGGAAATGATTTTTCCTGGACATCGATCTCGACCGAACGGTCGTCGAGCTTGCCTTCGCGCAACTGTTCGCGCATGCGCTGCCGTGTGCCGTGCATCTCGTCGCGAATGCGGCCCGGGTCCTCGTCGGGCGCGGCCGGACGCGGCGGAAGCAACAGGTCGAGCAGCCGTTCTTCGGTGTTGAGCTCTGCCTTGACGCGAACTTCTTCGATGCGCTCGTCGCGCACCATGTTGACCGCAAGCTCGACGAGGTCGCGCACCATCGACTCGACGTCGCGGCCGACGTAGCCGACCTCGGTAAACTTCGACGCTTCGACCTTGATGAAGGGCGACTGCGCCAGCCGGGCAAGCCGGCGCGCAATCTCGGTCTTGCCGACGCCGGTCGGGCCAATCATCAGAATGTTCTTGGGCGCCACGTCTTCGGCGAGTTCGGCCGGCAGCTTCTGCCGCCGCAGCCGGTTGCGCAGCGCAATCGCCACGGCCCGCTTGGCCTTGGCCTGGCCAACGACGTATTTGTCGAGCTCGGCGACGATCTGGCGAGGCGTGAGCGAGTCGATGAACGTGGACGAGCGCTCGGGCAAGGGAATCGACATCTAAAGTTCTTCGATGGTGAGATTGCTGTTCGTGTAGATGCAGATTTCTGAGGCGATAATCAACGCCCGCTCGGCAATCTCACGTGGCGACAAGGTGGTGTTTCGCACCAGCGCCTTGGCGGCCGCCTGCGCGAACGCGCCGCCCGAGCCAATGCCGATCACACCGTCATCCGGTTCGATCAGGTCGCCGGTGCCGGAGAGCAGAAACATCGACTTGCGGTCGAGCACGATCAGCAAGGCCTCGAGGCGTCGTAAGGCGCGGTCGGTGCGCCAGTCCTTGGCCAGTTCGACCGCAGAGCGGTCGAGGTTGCCGCGGTACTGCTCGAGCTTGGCTTCGAACCGGGCGAACAGCGCGAACGAGTCGGCCGCGGATCCGGCGAACCCGGCCAGAATGCTGTCGTTGTAAAGGCGCCGGATCTTGCGGGCGTTCTGTTTCACGACCGTGTTGCCCAGCGTGACTTGCCCGTCCCCGGCCAGCACCACCTGATCGTCCCGGCGCACCGCCAGGATCGTCGTGGCGTGGAACGTCGACTCCATCTCCGTAGTGTCTCACACCCGACGTCCCCGCTAGGGCGCCGGCTCGGCCTAGGTGCTGTGACTCTTTCTGCCGAAGTAGAGATACAGCGGAATGCCGGCCGCCATCACGGCCAGTCCGGCCAGCGTCGTGTAGGGCGCGGTATAGATCGCGTTCAGCACGGTGGCTGCACCGACGATCACAAACAGCGCCGGCGTGAACGGGTAGCCCCACGCCTTGAATGGACGCTCGGCATTGGGCTCGCGGCCGCGCAGCACGAACACCGCGGCGACCGCGATGGTGGCAAACAGCGTCACCGCGAAGCCGGTGTAGGTCGTCAACGTGTCGGCCCCGCCCCACATGATGAGGATGCTCGCCCAGATCGCCTGGGCGATAATCGCCACCGATGGCGTGCGATAGGTCGGATGAATGCGCGCCGCCGCCGGCAGGAACACCCCGTCGCGCGCCATCGCATAGTAGACGCGCGGCCCGGCAAAGATGTTGGCGCTCACGCTCGCCAGCAAACTGATGATCGACACCACGCCCATGATGTTGCCGGCGGCCGAGCCCAGCACCTTGTCGGCGACCACGTCGAGCACGCTGCCTTGCACCTTCGCCAGCTCACCGACCGGCATCACATACAGGTAGAGCGTGTTCAGCAACAGGTAGACCACGATCACCGCGCCGGTGCCCAGGGCCAGCGCTTTGGGGACATTGCGGCCAGGGTCGCGAATCTCTTCGGCCATGTACGACGCGGCATTCCAGCCGGAATACGTGAACATCACGGCGAGCAGGGCCAGCAGCCAGGACGACGCGGCCACTGGGCCGGCGACCTGCTGCATGTTGGCCGACGAACCGGCACCGAGCGAGAAGCCGGCGGCGATGAAGATCATCAGGGCCGCGACTTTCAGCACGGCCAGGAAATTCATCAGCAGGCGGCCAGGACCGACGCCGCGGTAATGCACGTACGACAGCGCAATCACCGCGGAAATCGCAACCAGCGTTCGTCGCGAAACGGTCAGCGGAAAATAGGGAACCGGAATTACGAAAAAAGGTGTGTGGTCGGCGGCGCCAGGAAAAAAGCGATCGAGATAAAAGACCAGAACCACCGAGGTCGCTGCGATGGCGCCGGCAAATCCGGCCACGAACGAAACCCAGCCGGTAAGAAAACCGGCGAGCTGTCCATACGCCGCGCGCAGGTAGACGTACTCACCGCCCGCTCGCGGCCGCAGCGCTGCCAGTTCCGCATAGGCCGTGGCGCCGCAGAATGCAAGAGCACCGCCGGCCACCCAGATGCCGAGGAACAGCCACGGGTTGGGCACGCCCGCGGCAATCAGCGGCGGCGTAAAAAGAATGCCTCCGCCGATCACGTTGGAGACAATGATTGCCGCCGCATCGAGCGGTCCGAGGCGGCGTTCAAGAGTGGAAGACGCGGAGGTCGCCATCGCCCGGGATTATATCCGCGGGCTCGTGATTACCGCGTCAGGAGTTGTCGCTGGATCGGGTACTCGGCCAACTTGGCCCACACTTTTGAACCCTGCTTCAGGAAAATCTCGACCTTGGCGTCGACGAATTCCTTGTTCTGTAGCATCTGCATACGCGGCTGCGTGCCGGTGTAGCCGAGGGTCGAGCGCATGACCAGTGAGCTGGTCTCGGCGCCGGCGGCCAGCGCCGGATCGCGGCGAATGGCCCACCCGAAGTATTCCCCCCACATCTCCTGCTCGCCAACGCGGCGGAAGATGGCGTTGATCTGGATCGACTTCAGTTCCTCGCTGCTCTTATTGCGGAGCTTCAGCGTGACGCTCGGCACCAGCTTGTTCTTCTGCCCCTCGATGATGCCATCGTCGAACCAGCCGGTGACGACGTCCACGGGTTCGAGGGAGGCGACCGCCTCGACGGAGGTGCCGCAGTTGGACGAGAACAGGGCCAGCACGGCCACAAGGGCCAGCCCCGGCATGCGGGTGAGCAGGGATGCCATGTCGGTATTCTAAGACACCAGCGCGCCTGGAAGGTTCCCCAGCGGTCGCTAAAACTGGCTGACCTGCACGCGCTTGCGAGCTTCGTCGCGGTCGATCTTGCCCGCTCGATAGGCGATCAAATCGGCACCCTTGATGCGGTAGATCATCGTCACGACTTCTTCCAGGGGATCCTGTGGCGCGAGCGTGTCCCGGCCTTCGTTGTCGCGCGCGGCCACGGTGAGCCACTGGTCGGGTCCAAGCGCCATCGGCGTGCTGTAGTCGATAATCGCGTCCACCAACGCGCGCGTCACGGCTTCGGTGTAGGCGCGGTTCGGGTCCTGCACCCAGCTTTTGTCTGCGGCGGGACCGCGCGGGGGCGCGATACCGGCCGCGGCCGCCGCGCCGGTGCCGCCGGCCGAACTGTCGGGTATGACCACCCCGGCGTTTACTGCGGGGTTAGCGGGGTTGCCGGTGCGCGCGTACGCGTTGGGCGGCGCCGCCTGGGTTTCCAACTGCTTTAGCGACCGCTCGAAAGCGGCGCGCGCGGCGGGATCGGTGATGCTCTGGCCGACCTTGCGGATGTCGCTGATCGCCATCTGCGCTGCGGTGTTGTCCTGATCGAGCATCGTGCGCAGGCTCCACATCATGCTCTGCCGCATCATCGGCACCTGCACATCGAAGTAGACGCCGTAGCCATCAAGGTAGACACCGCGCGCCTGCGCCTCGCCGGCCAGGATGAAGACCCCGGGCATGACCGACAGAATCTCTCGGTTCAGGTTCTTGGCGCCGTAGTCAACCGCCCGTGCCAGCGCGCCTTCCATCACGTAGATGTGATGACGCATGTCGCTGAGGTTGACTGCCTTGGCGGTCGCCGTTTCCTGGGCTCCGGCGGGTACTGCGATGGCCAGCGCCGACAGGACGACCCACGTGCTCATCTGCTTCTTCATGGCTGAACTCTCAACTATCAACACTTCACTTCCCACTCTTATTGCTGGGGCGTGGTCGACGCCCGGATCACATAGTTCAAGGTCTGGCGTTGCTTGGCCATCTCCACGCCGGTGTGGCCAATCGCCTGTTCGACCCTCAGCAAGTCAGCGCGCCGCTGAATGTCCATGTCGCGGGCGAGCTGGGTGACGCGCAGGGCCAGTTCGCGGTTCTGCCTGGCTTCGCTGGCTTCGAGCAACTGGGCCACGCGACGCACCGCCGCGTCGTCGGTGTCTGATGATCTCGACGCTGCGCGCAGCGTTCCAGTCTCCCTGGTCGCGCGAATTTCGCCACGCAGCTGCTGTTCGAGCGCGATCAGGGCAGGCTTCCACTGTTGGTCGGCCGCGACGGCGGCCGGTGCGGTCACTGGAGCGGCAGCAGGCGCCATCCACCCGGTCGAGACCACGAAGCCCTCGGGACCCGACTTGACCTGCACATTGGCAATCGCCGCACTGACCGCCAGCACCAGAACGGCTGCCACGGCCTGGGCCCAGACCGGAACGCGGTTCGCCCACTGTGCCGGACGAAGCACCGTGCTCGCGGGTGGCTGGCCGGCGGGCTTCCGGATAATCGTGAATCCCAGTTCGGCGTCGGGCGCCGCCCACTGCGTCAACTCGCTGCGCACGCCAGAAAGCGCGCGCACTTCAGCCGCGCACTCCGCGCACTGCCGCAGGTGATCGTCCACGCGCTTTCGATCCGGTGCGTCGATCTCGTCGTACAGGTAAGCCACCAGCGTGGCCTTGTCGTCACAGGTAAACATGAGGCTCATGATGCTCTTCCACTCGCGTAACTCGTAATGCCCTGGCTCTCCAGGTGCTTCCGCAACACGCTCAACCCTTGATACAGCCGCGTCTTGACCGTGCTCAAAGGACACCCTTGCAAATCGGCGATCTCCTGAAACGTCAAGCCGTGGTACTCCTTCAGGACAATGGCCGTCCGCTGTTCGTCGGGCAGCAGCTTCATGCCCTCGGCCACGACACGGCTCATTTCGTTTCGGGCAACCAGGTCTTCGATCGACTCGACCGGGCCGTGGTCGGCGGCCATCTCGATGAAGTCGACATCTTCGGGCATGTCGACCACGGGAGTCCGCTTCTTCTTGCGGATCCAGTCGCGGCACAGGTTCAGGGCAATCCGGTAGAGCCAGGACGAGAATTTCGCTTGACCCTTGAAACCGGGAAGCGCCCTGAAGGCCCGCAGGAAGGTTTCCTGGGCCACGTCGCGGGCGTCCTCGTCCCGGCCGATGACCCGGTACGCCAAGGCATAGATCGGCCGTTCCCAGCGCAAGACCAGCTGGTTGAAGCTCTCGGCGTCGCCGGCCATGGACCGGGCGACCAGCTCCTCGTCTGTCGCAACCATCAAAAACGCTTGACCAATTTCGTTCGCTATTGTGTAAGACGGCGGGTCTGCCCCGAAAGTCGGAAGGGTTCGCCCTTCGCCAAGGCTTCGGCAAGACAGGCCGTCCTAATGGGGTAAGATACCGGTTCCAGAGACCTTTAGTGGGCGTGAACTTTCCAAACGACGAAATCTTTCTCACGACCGAAGAAGTCCTGGAGTATCTCCAGGTCAACCTTCGCACGGTCTACCGCCTGATTAAGGCCGGAAAAATCCCAGCGGTCCGGGTAGGTCGGCAGTGGCGCTTCCGTAAGCGTGACATCGACGCGTGGTTGGACACCCAGCGGCCGCGCGGCGATCGGATGCCGCAGACGACTGTGTCGGATAAACCACAGACCCGGGATGGCCGGTCGCGCGTCCTCGTGGTGGACGATGAGTCGAGCATCCGGGAACTGTTGGCGAAGACGCTCGCCCTGGCGGAGTACGACGTCGACACCGCGCCCGATGGCCGCGCCGCGCTCGAACGGCTGCGCCTCGGAAACTACGACCTGCTGATTGCCGACCTCAAGATGCCGGGCATGGACGGCCTCACGCTCATCCGCGAAGCCAAGCGCCTGAAGGCTGACATGCCAGTGATCATCATCACCGGCTTCTCTACCGAGTCGAGCGCGATCGAGGCGGTGAACCTTGGCGTCGCGGGCTACCTGACCAAGCCGTTCCGCGTGCCCCAGGTTCTGGCGGCCGCGGCCCGGGCGCTAGGAGAATAGCGCTCGCGAGGTCCTGAGGTCCTGTGGTCTTGGCCTAAGACCTCCAGTCCTCAAGACCTCAAGTCCTCATGATCCAGCTGCAAGACGTCACCAAGTCATTCGGTGAAAAGACCCTGCTCGAGCACGTGACCTGGCAGGTCGGTGACCGCGACCGCGTGGGCCTGTGCGGCCCGAACGGCGCCGGCAAGACCACGTTGCTGAAGATGCTGGCCGGCTTCGACGAACCCGACGAGGGCGTGGTCCAGAAACCGAACGCGCTGACGTTCGGTTACCTGCCGCAGGACGGCCTGTCGCACAGCGGACGCACGGTCACGGCTGAGGCGAGCCTTGCCCTCAAGCCGTTGCTGGATCTCAAGGCCGAGATGCATGCGCTGGAGGACCGTCTCGGCGACCCGGTCGTCAACGAACAGGAACACGACGCGCTGCTGCATCGCTACAGCGATGTCCAGGATCAGTTTCGGCTGGGTGACGGCTATCAGATCGAGCTCAAGGTCGCGACGGTGCTGCGCGGTCTCGGCTTCGAGCCCGCGGTTCAAGAGCAACTGACCGACCATCTGTCCGGGGGCTGGCAGATGCGACTTGCGCTCGCCAAGCTGTTGCTGAGCGCGCCAGACCTGTTGCTGCTCGACGAGCCGACCAACCACCTCGATCTCGAGGCGCGCAACTGGCTCGAGGAGTACCTGGTTGCCTACCCGCGATCGGTGATCCTGGTCTCGCACGACCGCTATTTCCTCGACGCCGTCGTCACGCACATCGCCGACTTGTCGCTGCGCACCATCACCGACTACCACTGCAACTACTCGAAGTACCTGGAAGAGCGCGACGCGCGGCTCGAGCGCCTGCGCGATTCCAAGCGGCGCCAGGACGAGGAAGTGCAGCGCGTCGAAGACTTCATCAACCGCTTCCGTTACCAGGCCACCAAGGCGGCGCAGGTGCAGAGCCGCATCAAGATGCTCGAAAAGGTCGAGCGCATCGAGGTGCCGCCGGAACGCAAGCGCATTCACTTCCAGTTTCCCGCCTCGGCCAAGAGTGGCCGCATGGTCCAGGAACTGAAGCGCGTGCGCAAGGCCTATGGCAGCGCCGCGGAGCCTGGCCAGAGGAAGAACGTCGTGCTCGACAACGTTGACCTGCACATCGAGCGCGGCGATCGCATTGCGCTCGTCGGCCACAACGGCGCCGGCAAGTCCACGCTGATGCGCATGCTGTCGGGCGAAGAAGCGCCTGACGCCGGCGAACGTACCGAAGGCCACCAGGTAGTGATGCAGTACTTCGCCCAGGACGAGGCGACCCGCCTTGAACCCGGGCTGACGGTCTACGAGACGCTCTCGTCCGGCTCGCCGAACCAGATGGTGCCGGCTATCCGCAACATCCTGGGCGGCTTCCTCTTCACCGGCGACGATGTCTACAAGAAAGCCGGCGTGTTGTCGGGCGGCGAACGCACGCGGCTGGCGGTGGCGCGCATGCTGTTACGCCCGTCGAACACGCTGCTGCTTGACGAACCCACCAACCATCTCGATATCGATTCGAAAGAAGTCTTGCTCGACGCGCTGGCCGACTATGGCGGCACGCTGATCTTCGTGTCGCACGATCGCTACTTTGTCGAAAGGCTCGCGACGAAAATCATCGAGGTGGGCAACGGCAAGGCGGTTCTGTACCCCGGGACCTACGAGGCGTATCTGTGGAGCAAAGAACAAGGTGCCAAAGGTGCCTCCGGTGCCTTGAGTGCCAAAGGTGCGACGGCCGGTGCACCCAAGGCACCTCAGGCACCGAAGGCACCCCAGGCACCTGTTCAGACCTTCGAAGAGCGCAAGCGCGACACCGTCGAGAAGCGCAAGCGCGAGCGGGCGTTCAAGGCTTTGAAAGACCGGGTCGCCGAGCTCGAGGTCCGGATCGCCGAGCGCGAGAAAACCATCAAGGACGTCGAGCAGAAGATGTCGGCCTCGGAGTTCTACGCCGATCGCGAGGGCTCGAAGCCGGTGCTGGCTCAGCATCAAGCGCTTATGTGGGAAGTTGGCGAGCTCTTGAGCCAGTGGGAAATGCTCCAAAGCGAAGCTGAGCAGTTCAACGACCTACAGAATTCGTAGTCCGATTACATTTTCGTAGGATCCCTCCCATCTGGGTAATAATCCAAATTCTGTAATCGCAACGACTTAGAGCGTTACCGCGTTTACCCGGTTCGAGGCATGAGCTTTGCTCCCCCTCTTGCCGGCGTCATGCACATGCCGAAGCGCGCAGCAAAACCCTCTCGGCTCACCGACGTGTTTTTCCGCCACATGGTGGGCAACATGCGCAACGGCGTGCTCGCCATTGCACGTGACGGCGGCGTCGTGCTCGTGAACGACGAAGCATGCCGCCTGTTTGCCCTGCCCGCCGGTCCGTCGCTGGTCGGCAAGAAGTTTGGCGAGGTCCTCCACAATCACCCCGACATCGTCCGCGTGCTGGGCGGCGCTTTCGAGATGGCGACGCTGCCCAATCGCGCGGAACTGCGGCTCAAGTCCACCGACACCGTGATTGGCTATACCCTCTCGCTCGTCCGCGACGAAACAGGGGAAGCGGTCGGCGCGGCGCTCTTCTTCAAGGATCTGACGCACGTTGAGCAAATGGAGGAACGCGAGCGGCTGCGCGACCGGCTGGCCGCAGTCGGCGAGATGGCGGCGGTGATGGCGCACGAGATTAAGAACCCGCTCGCGGCCATCGAGGTGGTCGCCGGCCTGCTTCGCCGGAAGGCGCCGCAAAACGAAGACGTGCAGGCGCTGGTCAAGGACATCATCAGCGAAGCGAAGATGGCCAATGCCATCGTGCAGGAAGTGCTGGCCTTTGTCCGCCCGGTGCGGCTGCAGGTTGATCGCACGTCGCTGGCCGACGCGCTGGCCAGTGCCGTGGGCCTGGCCGACGGCAAGGCCACGCGCGGCAGCATCCTGGTTGAGATGGCATTACCTGCTCACCTGCCGCTGCTCGACGCCGATCAGTACCAGCTGACACAGGTCTTTGCCAACTTGCTCATCAACGCCTACGAGGCACTCGCCGGCCGCGGCCACATTGTCATTTCCGCGACGCTGGCTGCCACCGCCGCCGAAGGCGCACTGCTGCCCGACGGCAACCAGCCGGTCGACACGGTCGTCGTCGACGTGACCGACGATGGGCCGGGGATGATGCCCGATGTGGCAGAGAAGATCTTCAACCCTTTCTTCACCACCAAGGCGCAGGGCTCGGGCCTCGGCCTGGCCATCGTCCGTAAGATCGTTGACGCACACGAAGGCCGCATCGACATGACCACCGCCGACGGGCGCGGCACGCGCTTCCGCGTCACGCTGCCGGTAGAGCCGCACAAACACGGCCCGCACCACTAACGTTTCAGACACGGAGATCTCTGTACATGGCCCGCATTCTCGTTGCCGACGACCACGACGCCCTCCGCCGGGGACTGGCGCTCTCGCTGACCACCGCCGGGCACGAGGTGGAGGAGGCCCCCAATGGCAACGCCGCGATCGAGAAGTTGCACGAGGGCTACTTCGACGTGGTGGTCAGCGACCTCAAGATGGGCGGCTCAGACGGTCTCGACGTCCTGCGCACGACCAAGCAGATGCATCCGACGGCGTCGGTCATCCTGATGACGGCGTTTGGGTCGGTGACCACCGCCGTCGAGGCGATGAAGCACGGCGCATACGACTACGTGCAGAAACCGTTCGAGCTGGAAGAAATGGAAGTGAAGGTCGAGAAGGCGCTGGAACTCAAGCGCCTGCGCAACGAGCTCGACTATCTCCGCAACGAACGCCAGGAAAACTACGACTTCGATCGCATTGTCGGCAACAGCGAGTCGCTGCAGCGCGTGCTGGGCGTCGTCAAGAAGGTGGCCAAGAGCAACTCGACCGTGCTGATCCGGGGTGAGACCGGCACCGGCAAGGAACTGATTGCCGGCGCCACCCACCACAACTCGCTGCGAGCATCGCGTAACTTCGTCAAGGTGAACTGCGCGGCGCTGCAGGAAAACCTGCTCGAGTCGGAACTGTTCGGCCACGAGAAGGGCGCCTTCACCGGCGCCGATCGCCAGCGCATCGGCCGCTTCGAGCAGGCCGATGGCGGCACGCTGTTTCTCGACGAAATCGGCGACATGAGCGCAAGTACCCAGGCCAAGATTCTGCGCGTGCTGCAGGAGCACGAGTTCGAGCGGCTGGGCGGCACCCGCACCATTCGCGTCGACGTCCGCCTGATCGCCGCCACCAACCGCGACCTGTCGGCAATGGTGGCATCGGGCCATTTCCGCGAAGACCTCTACTACCGGCTGAACGTGGTCTCGATCGAGACGCCGCCGCTGCGCGAGCGCAAGGACGACATTCTGCCGCTGGCCATGCACTTCATCCGTCGCTTTGGCAGCGAGCTGAAGAAGCGGCTCGACGGCCTCGACATCGAGGCACAGAAGCTGCTGGTGCGCTACAACTGGCCCGGCAACATCCGCGAGCTCGAGAACGCGATCGAGCGCGCGGCGCTGCTTTCGGAAAGCGCAACCATCACGTCGTCCGACCTGCGGCTGGGCGACTTTGCTCCCGCGGGCGGCGGCAGCCGCGATTCGCAAAGTGTCGTCAAGATCCCGCCGACTGGTATTGCGTTAGAGGACATCGAGCGGCAGGCGATTACCGAGGCGCTGAAGATGGCAAACTGGGTGCAGAAGGATGCGGCGGAGCTGCTGCAGATCAGCCCGCGCGTGATGAATTACAAGATCAAGACGCTGGCGATTGAGATGCCCCGGCGGAGAATCCTGGCCTCGGCGTCGTAAGGGCGCCGCGCGGCCCGAAGGGCCGCGCCCTAATACGCAATCGCGTAGCAATCCCTTCGCGGATCAGCCGCTGCGAAGCGGTTGCCAGTCGCCGGATCGATCATCACCGCCGTCGCGCAACC
>JANMUX010000113.1:0-32719 GCA_031392125.1 Acidobacteriota bacterium
GAGGCGTTTCTGGAGGCGGTTGTTGAACGCGGGGCAGCATTCGACCGGGAGGTCCGGGTCCGCGCCGCCGACCGCGAGATGGCGGTGTTCTTCTCAGGCGTGTCAGAGGGCGATCACCTCTACGTGGTCGCGGCGCGCAGCACGGCCAGCCTGGCGCGCCTGCACGAAGAACTTGTCGTCATCAACAACGAGCAAACCAACGCACTGCGGGCGGCATTAAAAGAGCTCGGCCTGCGCCAGCAGCGCGACGCCAATCGCGATCAGCATCTCTACGAGGATCTCTCGCGGTTGAACAATGAACTGGGGACCTTGCAGCGCGAGATGGCCAAGAAAAACATTGAGCTTGAACAGCTGAGCACGCTCAAGAACGAACTGCTGGGCATGGCGGCTCACGACCTGCGCAACCCGCTCGGCGTGATCCAGAACTACAGTGATTTCCTCGAGGCCGATGCCGGTCCGCTGCTGACCGACGACCATCGCGCAATCATTAGCACGATCAAGCGCACCAGCCGATTCATGCTGAGCCTGGTCGATGACCTTCTCGACGTCACCACCATCGACGCCGGCCGCCTGACGCTTGATCGGCGCTTGTGCGATCTGGGCCTGCTGCTGACGAACAACGTGACGCTTAATCGGACCCTCGCCGCGCGCAAGTCGATCGCCATCGACTGGTCTCGGCCTGAGCCGGCGCTGCCGAGCATGCCGCTCGATGCCGGGCGAATCGAGCAGGTGCTGAACAACCTGATCGGCAACGCAATGAAGTTTGCCTCGCCGGGCAGCCGCGTCGCGGTCTCGGCAGCGAGCGCCGGCGACTGGGTCACCATCAGCATTGCCGACCAGGGACCCGGCGTTCCGCCTGGCGACCTGCCCAACCTGTTCAAGCCCTTCTCGAGGGCGACCGCGAGGGGCACCGCAGGGGAGAAAAGCACCGGGCTGGGGCTCGCGATCGTGCGCAAGATGGTCGAAGCACACGGGGGCCGCATCTGGGTTGAAAGCGAACCGGGTAAGGGCGCGACCTTCCTGTTCTCGCTGCCCATCACCACGCCGATGTGACCGTGGATACCGAGCTTCCGCGTCTCCTCGTGGTGGACGACGACGCCGACGAGCTGGCTTCGACGACGCGCCTTCTGGAAAGCGCCGGCTACGGCGTCGCGCAGGCGATGAACGGCACTGACGCGCTGCGGATGATCCGCGAGTTGCCCGCGCTCGTGCTCTTGGACGTGGTGCTTCCCGATATGTCGGGCCTGGAAGTGCTTCGCCAGGTCCGCGCCGACACCACGTTGACCGGCATCTCGATCGTGCTGATCAGTGGCCAGCAGTTCGATTCCACTCTCCAGGCCACCGGATTCGAAGATGGTGCGGATGGCTACATCTCTCGACCAGTCGCCGGCAACGAATTGCTGGCCCGCGTCCGGCTGCATCTGCGGCAACGCGAGCTGATTGAGAAACTGCAAGCCAGCGAACAGGCCGCCGTCGCGCAGGCCGCCTTGCTGCACATTGCCGGACGGACGGCGCGGCTGGGCGGCTGGATGATCCAGCTGCCGGAACGTACCCTCACCTGGTCGAACGAGACCGCCGTGATTCACGACCTGCCGCCCGGTTACACGCCGACGCTCGAAGAAGGGATCAACTACTACTTGCCGGAACACCGGCAGGATGTCAGGCGCCAGATCGAGGCCTGCGCAAACGACGGCACCTCCTACGACTTCGAGTTACCGAAGATCACGGCCTCGGGCCGCCGGATCTGGGTGCGATCGATCGGCGAAGCCGTGCGCGACGCCAGCGGTCGAATCACGCGACTCCAAGGCGCGTTTCAAGACGTGACCGAGAGCTACCGGACGAAAATGGCCTTGCGCGAATCGGCCGAAACGCAGCGCGAGCAAGCGTCGCTGCTGGATTTGGCTCAAGACGCGATCATGGTCCTCGATCTGGACCATCGCGTCCTGTACTGGAACCGGAGCGCCGAGCGAGTCTACGGGTGGGCGGCGGCAGAGGTGACGGGCCGGTCGGCGATCGAGTCGTTGGGCCGCGTTCCGGGGCGATTCCGAGCGGCCTTCGACGAGACGGTGACCACCGGCGAATGGTCCGGCGAGCTCGAACAAACGACCAAGCAGGGAGAGACCTTGACGGTCGAGGGGCGCTGGACGCTGGTGCGCGATGCCATGGGGCGGCCCAAGTCGATCCTTTCAATCAATACCGACATCACGCAGCGCAAGCAGCTGGAACGCCAGTACCTGCTCGCCCAGCGCATGGAGAGCATCGGCAGGCTCGCCGGTGGCATCGCCCACGATCTCAACAACGTGCTGGCGCCCATCCTGATGTCGATCGAATTGCTGCAGACCGATGAGGCCGACTCGCAGCGACGGGAGATTCTGATGACGATCGAAGGCAGCGCGCGGCGCGGCGCGGCCATGGTGCAGCAAGTGCTGTCGTTCGCGCGCGGCATGGAAGGGCAACGCGTCGATGTCAACCTTCAGCCCATCGTCAGCGACCTTGGCCGAATCGCGCGCGATACGTTTCCCAAGAACATCCAGATCGCTGAGCGGCTGAGCGACGACTTGTGGCACATCCTGGCCGACCCAACGCAGATTCATCAGGTCCTGCTCAACCTGGTCGTCAACGCGCGCGACGCCATGCCCGACGGTGGCCGCATCACGCTCAACGCAGAGAATCTGCTGGTCGATGAGCCTTATGCCGCTCTGAACATCGAGGCGCGTCTCGGCCCCTACGTCGTGATTAGTGTCGAGGACACCGGCACCGGCATTGCCGCGGGCATCATCGACAAGATCTTCGATCCTTTCTTCACCACCAAGCAACAGGGCAAGGGCACCGGGCTCGGCCTCGCCACCTCGCTCGCGATCGTGAAGAGCCATGGCGGCTTCATCCGTGTCGAGAACGGCTCCGCGGGAGGCGCGCGGTTCCGCCTTTACCTGCCAGCGCAGGTCGCCGCGGCCTACACGCCGGCGACCGAGCCGCAGGCGCCGCTATTGCGCGGCAATGGCGAGACCATTCTGGTAGTCGACGATGAGGCGCCGATTCGCACGATGACCAGGCATACTCTCGAGGCATTTGGTTATCACGTGCGCCTAGCTGCCAACGGCGCCGAAGCCGTGGCCCTCTACGTCCAGCACCAGCCCGATATCGACGTCGTGGTGACCGACATGATGATGCCCGTGATGGATGGCGCCGCGACGATCGAAGCCCTGACTCGCTTGAATCCCCAGGTTCGAATCATCGGCACAAGCGGCCTCGCACCGGGCGGCCTCCGGCACTTCCTGGCCAAGCCGTACACCGCCAACGAGCTGCTCAGCGCGGTGCGGGCGGCGCTCGATGCTTGAGCGCGAACCGCGCGCTGCGGTCGACCGCGCCAAACGCATCCACCCCCTTGAAGCTCCACGGCCACGCACCCAGGTATCCGCCCGTGCGCGCGAGCGCCTGGTAGTCCTCTTGCCAGTACGCCGGCGGCAGGTGATCGGCGGGATGCTGCCGCGGACTTGCCGGATGCTCGCCGATCAGCAACGGCTTGCTCAACCCAAAACTCGCCGCGGTCCTCCCGAACAGCGCGACATCGCGAGCCTGATACCGAACGTCCGGATACGAATGCACCTGGATGAAGTCGAGTGCGTAAGCGGGATGATCCCATTCTTCGGCAAAGCGGACACACCCTCCGCCAAGCGTCACCAGGATCTTTGAACGCTCGTGAATGCGAGCGGAGACTGTACCCACAAACGCGCGTAACTCGTCGATTGTGAGTGGCTCGTGTCCTGGATGCGGCGCCAGCCCCGCGGTCACCCAGTCTGGTTCGTTGATGATGTCGATCGAATGGATTGCGCGACCTAGCTCGGCGCGAGCTCCGGCCCCGCCGTACGCATCCAGGAACCTGTCGAGAATTTTCGACAGGAACTCGCCGCGGCCATCTGCGGTGGCCACCAGGGCCTTCCGCGATGCCTCGTGCATCCAGGCGTAGTCAATCAGAACCAGGCTCAAGCGGACGCCGGCGTCGCGAGCGCACAGCAGCGCCGCATCCATGTCGCGAAAGAACTCTGCGTCGAGCCCGGCAAGTCGGCCGTCACTCCCCCATTGCAGGCCGCCGCGGCCATCGGTCAGCACGAACCAGCGGACGACCTCGATGCCCATCGCCGCCATCGCCTCAAGGTCGGCGCGCACGTCTTCGACGTGGGTCGACGCGCCTGTGTGACTGTTCCAGATATTGCGGCCGAAGTCGCAGCCGTAATTGGGACGGCCGTCGACCACCGTCCAGGGATAGTTGATGCCGGCGATGATCTCGGCGTCAGCCGCGCCGCGGGCGTGCATCACGTCATGCTAGCCCAATGGCCTCTCGACCTGGACCTTCGACCGCATGAATCGCGTCTCTACTGGGACGGCCCATGCCTGTGCGTGACTCCTCGCTCGTCAATTACGTTTTTTACCAAGTCGGTTGGTTCGCTTGCGTGCTGGGCGCGTCCTGGCACCGCCCGTGGGCAGGATTTGCTGTGGGGCTACTTCTGTTGGTTGCGCATTTCGTGCTTTCTTCCCGGCCTGAGCGGGATCTCAAGCTAGTCGTCGTGGCCGTCGTCGCCGGCCTGATCGTCGAACTGATGCTGATCGCGACAGGCACATACAGGTTTACCTCAGGGACCGTGGTCGCAGCGCTGCCTCCCGCATGGCTGCTCCTCATGTGGGCCCAGTTTGCGACGACGTTTCCATTCAGCTTGAAACCGATCGTCATGAAGCCAGTCGCGGCGGCGCTGTTTGGCGCGATCGGCGGCCCGCTCGCGTTTGTCGCTGGTCAAGGTCTCGGTGCCGTGACCTTGCTGCCGCCTGTCTCGCTCAGCCTGCTTCGGCTCGCCGTGAGCTGGGGCATCGCGATGACGGTTCTTTCGGCAGTGGCCCGTGAAGAGCTGCGACGCGAAGGCTCGTTGGCCAGTCCCGATATCGGGATGTCTCGTCCATGAACGGACGACCATCGGGCGTCGGTTCAGCGAAAATGCGAGTAACTAGCCGCGGGTACAGCTCTTGCTGAACAGTCTACGCATGCAGAACCTTCTCGCTGACGTCCGCGCCGCCATTCGCCAATGGGTGCGGCGGCCGGCTCTTCCGCTGACCGTAGTGGCCACGCTGACCGCCGGTCTCGGAATCGCCATCGGTGTCTTCGCCATTGCCTGGACGGTGGTGTGGCGTCCACTCGATGTGCCCGAGCCGGAACGACTGGTGTGGATTCAGTCGCAGTCTGCCAATGAGGCCGACAGCTCATCGCCCGGCGCTACCCTCGCTTGGCAGGCCGACGCCCGGACCCTCGACGGCATCGGAGCATCGCGACTAGTCGCCGGCGTGCTTGCCGATACTAATGGCGCGGATCGCTTGCCTGGAGCCTTGGTCACCGAGTCGATGTTCGGGCTGCTGGGCGTACGCCCACTGCCAGGCCGCGCGTTCACTGCCGCCGAAGACGCGCCGGGTGCCGCGCGGGTGCTGCTGATTTCCCACCGTGTCTGGCAATCGCGCTACGGTGGTGCCTCATCGATCATTGGCCGCGGCGTGTCGCTTGATGGCCGCCCGGCCACCATCATCGGCGTGCTCCCACCAGTGGCCGACAGCTTGTTGCCCGGTGCCGATTGGTGGGCGGCGCTTGCGCTGTCACCCTCGGAGCGCGCCAACATCGGCCCGCGTTATCTCGACGTGATTGGCCGGCTCTCCGCCGATGCCTCGGTCGATGCCGCGCGAGCGGAACTGGCAATCATCGCGACGCGTCTCGGGCTCAAGGCGGACGACGGTTCGCCGCTCGGCGTGCGGGTCACGCTGCTCGCCGACCACCTCGTGCAGCGCTATCGCGGCGGGTTGATGCTGCTGCTCGCCGGTGTGCTCGCGCTGGTGTTGATCACCTGCGCGAATGTCGCCACCTTGCTGCTGACGCGGGCACAGGATCGCGGCCCCGAACTCGCGCTGCGCGCCTCGCTCGGCGCGAGTCCTCGGCGCATTGCCGGGCAACTGATGATCGAAACGGCCATGCTCGCCGGCGCCGCAACCATCGCCGGCCTGGTCGCAGGCATGTGGGTGATCGATGTGTTGCGAAACCTGTTGCCAGCTGACATGCCCAGACTGGCCAGCGCGCAGATCGACGGCGCCGCTGCGGCGTTCGCCCTGGGTGCGGGCGTCACGGTCACGATGGTCGCCGGAATGCTGCCGGCCGTGCGTGGCGCACGGGTAGACCTGCAATCGATCCTGCGATCGGCTGCCGCTGGATCCGGAAACGAGCGGGGGCGGCGCGTGTTCGTGATCGCCCAGGTCGCCCTCGCCGTCGTGCTCGCGTGCGCCGGCGCGTTGCTGGTGCGCAGCGCGGCAGCTCTCGAGCAGGCGCCGCGCGGGTACGACACAGCGGGCGTGTTCATGGCAAGCGTTACCCTTCCGGCGGCGACCTATCGCACGCCGGCGGACATCACGCGTGCAATCGATGGCATCGCGCAAGGCGCTGCCGCCATTCCCGGTGTCACCGCGGCGGCGGCCGCCTCACATTTGCCATTCGCCGGTGGCAGTGCGGGGTCTGACCTCGCCCTCGCCGACAGCACGTTCAGCTTGGGAGTGGATCGCCAGGTGCGGGTGCGGCTGGTCGGTCCCGGCTACCTGAGTGCGCTGGCCGTCCGGCTGACAGAAGGCCGCGAAGTGACGGCTGACGATGGCGTCACCGCACCTCGTGTGGTGGTCGTCAACGAGACGCTCGCTCGCCGGCTCACGCCGTCGGGGTCACCGGTCGGCCGCGACGTGAAGTTTGGCGTTCCGGTCTTCAACGGCGCTGATGGCAAGCAAGTGTGGCGGGTCGTCGGCGTTGCCGCCGACACCTGGGACCGCGGGCCGCGGGTTGCGGTCGAACCCGAGGTGTTGATCCCTCTCGCCCAGACTCCGTCAGAAGTGTTTTTCTGGATCAGCCGCGAACTGCAACTGGCGGTGCGGACCCAAGGCGACGCCAACACGCTGGGACCCGCGGTTCGCCGGGTGGTCGCGGCGGCAGCCCCTGGCGTGCCACTCGGCCAGATGGGCACCCTGGAGGCGCGCGTCGGCGAGGCGTTCGCGCGCGAACGGCTGATGGCCAGTTTGCTGAGCGGACTGGGGTTGGTCGGCTTGACGCTTGCCCTCATGGGGTTGTTCACGACAATTCACCACGAAGTGCATCGTCGCCGCCGCGAGATCGCCATTCGCCTGGCTGTCGGCGCGACCGGTGCCGGCGTGGTGGCCGAGCTTGTCAAGGACGGCGCGCGGCTGGCGACCCTGGGCGCGATCGCCGGTGGTGTCGCGAGCGTCGGCACGGGCGGGTTGCTGACGTCACTGCTCTTTGGCGTGGCACCGGGCGACCCGGTGACGCTCGGCGTGGTTGCCGCGCTCGTGATTGGGCTTGCCATGGTCGCCGCCTGGCTGCCGGCGCGGCGTGCCGCCTGCATCGACCCGGCCGAGGCGCTTCGTCCATAATCGCTGGCGATGACCATCGCCCTGCGCCTGGCTCTCGTACTCGCCGCCTTCTTGTTGGCGGCGTGCGGGCAGGTCGAGTCGCCATCTGCCAGTCCGGCGCCCGCTGCCGTGGTGGCCCCACAGCGGCAACCGATCGAGGAAGCCAAGCCCGAGGCGCCGCCATCTCCCGAGGCGCTTGCCGCTTTCAAGGCGCCGGTCAAGGGCGACCTCGATGCGCTGCTGGCACGCGGCCGCATCCGCATTCTCGTCGCGCCGAGCCGCACCTATTACGAAGTTGAGAACAACGCGCAACACGGCGCGACCTACGACACCGGCATCGCGTTCGCTCGTTTCGTCAATGGCCGGCGCGGCGCGGGCGCGGCGTCCCTCGACGTGGTCTTCATTGCCACGCCAGAGGACGCGCTGGTTGCCGACTTGCTCGCCGGCCGGGGCGACATTGCGGCGAACCTCCGCCAAAGCTTCGAGCGCGACGAACAAGTCGCGTTCGCCACGCCTACGCGCGGCGGCATTCGCGAGTTGATCGTCACCGCCACTGGCCAACGGCCAGTTGTCAGCCTGGAAGACCTCGGTGGCCGTTTGATTTACGTGCGGAAGAGCAGCGACCATCACGCCAGCCTCGTGCGGCTCAACGATCAGCTGAAGAAAATCAACCGGCCGCCGGCCCGCATTGCCTTTGCCGATGAAAGGCTGACCGACGAAGATTTGCTCGATCGCGTCAACGAGGGCACGTTTCCGGCGACGCTGGCCGACGACTACATCTTCGATGCGCGCCAGCGTGAGCTGACCGGCGTCGCTGCGAACAAGGAGGTGGCAGTCAGCCAGGACGGCGTGGTGGCGTGGGTTACGCGCAAGGATGCCCCGCAACTGCTGGCGGTCATCAACGCCTTCTTTGCCGCGCACCGGCCGAAGCCCTGAGCCGCTAGAATTTCCAGTCCAAGCCGAGAATGGGGAAGATGCCCTCCTGCTCGCCGAACTCGACCGAGTTAGTGCGACGGTTCCAACTGTAGCCGCCGAAGTTCAGGCGGTTCGTCACGTTCTGCACGCCCAGAAACACGTTCAACGGTTGCCCACCGACCGTGAAGGTGCGATCGACACGGAGATCGAGCCGAGCGTAGTCGTCCGCACGCTCGCCATTGACCCGGGACAGGTCGTAGACGCCACGACGCTGGCTGACCGAGGTCCGCTCGTCATACGGCGTGAACGGACGGCCGCCTAACAAAGAGCCGCGAACAGAGACCTCCCAGTTCGGGGTCAGCCGGTAGCCCGCGATCAGGTTGAACACATACGGATAGTCGAACGATCCGGGCCGCAGCACGCCGTCGAGCCCACCGTGACGCGTTCGCGAAAACGACAGATTGGCTTGCCCGTAAGCCTTCGCGGTGAGCCGCTTCTCGACAAACAATTCCACCCCCTGCGAATTGCCTCGTCCGGCGCTGGTCAAGGGAAACAGGATCTCCCGCACGTCGAAGGTGTCGCCGATGTTGGCGAGCGACAGTGTCGACACGCTGCTCGCCACCGGGTAGTCGCGATAGGTTTTCCGGTAGACCTCGACGGTGGCCCGCAGGTCCGGCCGGGGCAACCACGCCAGGCCGGTCACATAGTGGTCGGCCCGCCACGGCAGCAGTGACGCGTTCTGCGGAAATGCCGCCACAAACAGGAACGCAGGCTGCTGATAGTACGAGCCGTAACTCGCATTCAACGCCAGCGTGTCGGAAAGATTGACGGTCGCTCCGGCCCGTGGACTGACGCGGAATTCGTCCAAAAGCTGATAGTGGTCGAGTCGGCTGCCCAGCGTCAGCGTGAGCCGCGGGGCCACCTTCTTGGTGGCCTGCAAGTAGGCGCCGGTCTGATAAGCCGTAAATGACGTGGATAGTCGGAACGGATCGAGGCCCGGGACCGTCGAGTACGGGGTGTCGTTGCCAAACGGCGAGTTGGCGTCGTAGCGAACCCGGAAGATCTTGAAGCTGCCGCCGGCCTGCACCTTGTCCACCAACGGCATGTACATCGTCAGGTCATACTTGAACGTGGTTTCCCCTTCGCGGGAGTCTTCCGCATAGACGATGGGGCTGCCGGCTATCACGTTCGCAACTGACCCGGGAGGCGTCGCGCTGTCGCGCACCAAGTCTTTGACCTGCTGCCCCACCTTGGCCTCCGAGTGGGACACGCCGAGTAGGCCGACGCCGCGCGTGCCAAACACGCGCTGCCAGTTCAGGCCGGTAGCGCTGCGCCAGCCGTTGTAGCGGATATCGAAGTTGGCGAGATCCTCGTCGAGCGCGCTGTCGTCGGTCAGCCCCAGGCGGATCTTGTCGATGCCCGTGATGTTGACCACCCAGACCCGGTCCCGCGGCGAGAAATCGAAGACCGCCTTGCTATTGAGGGTGTAGAGCACCGGAACACCGCCGATCCCGATGTCCTGGGTAAAGACGTCCAGGAAACTGCGGCGGGCCGACACCACCCAGGAGCCCTTACGGCTCCGCCCGACCGGGCCTTCGAGAATGGCACCTGCACCAGCAAAGCCGACCGTGGCCCATCCGCCGAACTGTTCGCGGTTGCCCTCACGCTGGGTCACCTGCAGCACGCTCGACGTGCGATTGACATACGGCGCGGGGTAGCCGCCCGTCAGGAAGGTGACGTCCTGCAGGAGCTCCGCATCGAGAATGCTCACCGTGCCGCCGGCCGAAGCAAAATTGGCAAACGAATTGATGTTCGGAATTTCCACGTTGTCGACGACGAACAGGTTCTCGAGCGGGCTGCCACCGCGGACGATGATGTCGTTGCGGAAGTCATTGGTGCCGATCACCACGCCAGGCAGGCCCTGCACGTAACGCGACACGTCCTGCAGCGCGCCCGCATTCTTGAGAATCTCCCTCGGTGACACCAGGAAGCCGGAGTTCCGGATCTCTTCCGGCGCCTGGAACGCCGGCGCGGTCACGGTCACTGATTGCTCGAGACCCTCGAACCTGGGCAAGGTGACTTCGACCGTGCCATCCAGGCCGGCGCGGACAGCCACCGGCTCACTGGTGAACGGCAGGCCGGCTGGCGGAATCACTTCAAGCCGGTACGATCCGGACCGAATGTCCCCCATCCGAAACGCGCCGGTGTCGTCACTGGTCGCGCAAGCGGGCGTGTCGAGTGCGCACACACGGACACCGCCAACCGGCTGCCCGCCGGCGTCGCGAACAACCCCCGCAATCGCGCCGACCCCCGCCATATCCTGACCCGCGGCAGGCGACCCGAAAGACAGGCAAATGAGAAGAGCAATGAACTGCCGTGCGGTCATGATTTCTGGGTATGACTCTGGTTCGGCCATGCTGGTTCCATCAGCCGAGGCAGTTTGAAGGGGCGGTAGAATCGGCGTGACACGATGCGCATCTTGGTTGCTGAAGACGACGCGGTAATCGCCGAGTTCGTCGCCCAAGGGCTCCGCGAAGCCGGCTTTGCCGTGGATGTGGCGGCCACCGGACCGGCGGGCCTGCAGAAAGCGATGGCCGGGGGCTACGATGCGGCCGTGATCGACGTGATGCTGCCAGGCCTCGACGGCCTTGCGCTGATCGAAGAGATGCGCGCGAAGAAGGTGCAGACACCCGTCCTGATTCTGAGTGCGCGCCACACGGTTGACGATCGCGTGAAGGGCCTGCAGGCCGGAGGCGACGACTACCTGACCAAGCCGTTTGCCTTTGCCGAACTGCTGGCGCGCGTCCAGGCACTGCTGCGCCGCGCCGGTGGCGCGCCTGATCCGACGGGCCTGGTGGCCGGTGACCTGTCGCTTGACCTGTTATCGAGGAAGGTCGCACGCGCCGGGCAGCCTCTTGACCTGCGCCCGCGCGAGTTCGCGCTGCTCGAATACCTGATGCGCCATCCGGGCCGGGTTCTCTCGAAGACCATGATCCTGTCGCACGTGTGGGGTTATTCATTCGACCCGGGAACCAATGTCGTGGACGTGCTCGTGTCGCGCCTGCGCGACAAGGTTGACGAGGGGTTCGCGTCGAAGCTGATTCATACCGTACGCGGTGCCGGCTATGTCCTCAAGCTGGATTGATCGCGTCGGCCAGGCGCTCGGCCTTCGCCTGGCCGCGTGGTACCTCGGCACATTCCTGGCAAGCACGTTCCTTATTGCCGGGCTCACCTACGGCCTGCTGGCGTCGTCGCTCGAGACACGGGACCACGACATCATCCAGTCCACGCTTCGCGAATACGCGACGCGCTACCAGGCGGGAGGCCTGCCGGCACTGGCTCGTGCCATCGAGTTCGAGCAACGGTCGGGCCAGCGCGAGCCGCTGTTCGTTCGGCTGGTCGGGCCGTTCCAGGATGTGCTGCTCTACTCGTTACCGGAAACCTGGGGCGCATTCGATCTCGCGGAATTGCCCGGCGGCCCCAACGACATCTGGGGACAGGTGCGCGCGCGCGATCGCAACGCGGTTCTGGAGGTCGCGACGCTGCCGCTTGGTGGCGGCACCATCCTGCAGGTTGGCAAGACCAGCGAAACGCGCGACCAGCTGCTCTCGAACTTCAGGCGAGTGTTGATGCTGGGGGCCGCGGCCGCCGTCGCGATCGGCATCGTCGGTGGCCTCTTCCTTACGCGCTCTACCTTGAAGCCGCTCCGCGACCTGCGCGATGCGGTGCAGCGGATCTTGCGCACCGGCCAGACCGACGACCGCGTACCGGTCTACGGCACCGACGATGCGGTGGACGAGTTGAGCGGCTTGTTTAACGCAATGCTCGCGCGGATTACGACGCTGATCCACGGCATGCGGAACGCGCTGGATCACGTCGCCCACGACCTGCGCACGCCGATGACCCGCCTGCGCGTCACGGCCGAATCGGCGTTGGCCACCGACGATCCAGTCCGCCATCGCGAAGCGCTCTCCGATTGCCTCGAAGAATCGGAACGCGTGCTGACGATGCTGACCACGTTGATGGATATCTCAGAAGCCGAAACCGGGACCATGAAGCTGAACATATCGCCGGTGGACCTCGCGAGGCTGACGGCTGAAGTGGCAGCCGTCTACGAAGACACGGCAGAAGATGCCGGTGTCGCTTTAGCCACAAGCGTGCCTTCCGGCCTGATGGTGAATGCGGATCGCGATCGACTGCGGCAGGCGCTCGCCAACCTGGTCGACAACGCGATCAAGTACACGCCGCGAGACGGGCGCGTCGACGTGGACGCCCGCCAGGAGTCCGGCGCCGTGAGTATTCGCGTGCGTGACACGGGAGCCGGCATTGCCACACATGAGGTCCCGCGAATCTGGGATCGTTTGTATCGCGGAGATCAGAGCCGCACGACGCGAGGTCTGGGGTTGGGATTAAGCCTCGTGCGGGCGTCGGTCGAGGCCCAGGGCGGCGTGGTCGAGTTGGAGAGTGAGCCTGGCCACGGCTCGACATTCACGATTCGCCTGCCGCAAGACAACTAAGCGCATCCGGCAGGACCGGATCGCGATGGGCTAACATGGCGGCATGCCCCAATTGACGGTTGAAGGCTTCGCGCCGGTGGATGTCGAAGAAGGTAAACGGCTGGTGCTTGCGATCGAACAGGATGCCGGCGTCGACATCCTTCACGCCTGCGGAGGCAACGCGCGCTGCACGACGTGCCGCGTCGAATTCGTGAGCGGCGAGCCCGCGCCGATGACGACGGCCGAGAAAACCCGGCTACAGGAGCGGGGCCTGACTGGGATGCGATTGTCCTGTCAGATTGTCTGCGACCACGACATGACGCTGCGCGCAATCAGCCGCTTGGCTGGGAGCGGCCGTCCCGATCCAGGCAAGACACCGGAGCCAACCATTCAGCCGCCCCCGGAATGGGTTGGCTGAAGAGATTCGCGAACCTTACACCGATGTAATCCGCCAGTAACGCTCCTGCAAGGCCCTCCGACGTCTTACTAGACATGAAGAAGAAGGAGGAGGGTTCCATGACCCGATCACATTTGAGAGCTGGAGCTGTTGTGCTGGCCTTGGGCGCCGCTAGCCTGGGGGCCTGGGCCGGCTTGCCGGCCAGTCCGGTCGCCGAAGCGGCAAACGCCACCCCTGAAATCGTGGTTCCACAGGTTGCCCAGGCCCGCCACGTTACGCAGGGGTTTGCCGATGTCGTTGCGAAGGTGACGCCGGCCGTGGTCACGATTCGGACCGAACGCAGTGCGTCGCCACGCATGACGCAGGCGCCGCAAATGCCCGAAGGCTTCCCATTTGGCGACCTGTTCGGCCAACGCGCGCCGCGTGGTGGACGGCCGGTGCCGCCGCAATTGCAGCGCGGCCTCGGTTCGGGTGTGATCGTCAGCAATGACGGGTACATCCTGACCAACAACCACGTGGTGGAACAGTCGGCCCGCATCCAGGTCGAGTTGTCTGACCGGCGGGTGCTTGATGCGAAGTTGATCGGCGCGGACGCGCCGAGCGACCTCGCGGTAATCAAGATCGACGCCACCGACCTGCCGACTGTTGCGATTGGCGATTCCACCGCCGTGCGCGTCGGCGATGTCGTGCTGGCCGTCGGCAACCCGCTGGGCGTTGGGCAAACTGTGACCATGGGAATCGTCAGCGCGAAGGGCCGTGCCACTGGCCTTGGCGACGGCAGCTACGAGGATTTTCTGCAGACTGACGCGTCCATCAACCAGGGCAACTCTGGCGGCGCGCTCGTCAACACCGGCGGTGAGCTGGTCGGAATCAACTCGCAGATCGTCTCGCCCTCTGGCGGCAACATCGGCATCGGCTTCGCGGTGCCGTCGAACATGGCAAAGAACGTGATGGATCAGCTCGTGAGCAACGGGCGCGTGCACCGCGGCCGCCTGGGCGTCACCGTTCAGGGTGTCACGGGTGACCTGGCAGCGGGTCTTGGACTCGAAAAGGCCGAGGGCGCGCTGGTGAGTGACGTCACGGCTGGCGGCGCGGCGGCGCGAGCGGGCCTGAGGCGCGGCGACGTTATCCTGAGCTACCAGGGACGCGCAGTGGTCGACACCAACGCGTTCCGGAACGAGATTGCCGCCACCAAGCCGGGCAGCACGGTCACGCTGCAGGTGCTGCGCGAGGGCAAGTCGAGCGAAGTGAAGGCCACGCTCGAGGAGATGGTGGCAACCAGGGAATCTGCCGACCGATCCGAAGGCGCCAGCCGCGCCGGGTCCGGCAAGTTCGGCATGACCATCGAACCGCTCACGCCGCAAATTGCCGATCAGCTCGAACTCGACCGCACTGCCGAGGGCGTCGTGATCAGCAGCGTCGATCCCTCGGGTGCGGCGGCATCGGCCGGCCTGCGCGAGGGCGACGTGATTCAGCAGGTGAACGGGCGAACCGTTCGCTCGACGGAGCAAGTGCGGGCAGGACTCGACGCGGCGGCAGATAAGCCGGTCGTCTTGTTGATCGCTCGAGCTGGCGGCTCGATCTTCGTGCCGCTGCGCGCTCCTCGCGGTTAATAGCTTTGGGGCCTGGTACGGTGGGGATCGTGCCAGGCCCGCTCGCTATTTCGCCTTGAACTCTCCCATCCTTGGATCAACACTCCATTTGGCTTCGGGCGGCGCCAAATGGCCCAGACCAAAAGTACCCGCGATCTCGTCCCGAACGCTCCCCTACCGGCCGATCGACCCGCCGCCTTTCCGGCGTGGCCGTTTGTCCTGATTGGCTTCCTGGTCGTCTCGCGCGGGCTCGTATACCTTGTGGCCCTTGTCGGCGGGTACTGGAAAGCACCTGAGATCCAGTTCGTGCCCTACTGGATCTCGTTCTGCCAGGCCGCTCTTTTTGCCGGCCTTGGGGCCTTCATGATCTGGTCGGGCCGGGCCGACCGGCGAGCGTGGTCCCTCGGCATCTTCCTGGTCGATTCGGCCTGCACCCTGATGGATCCGTATGTCGGTCGCTTTACGGACCCACCGGCGTCGATCGCCTTTTTCAGGCAGGTGCGGCCAGATGCCTTTCAAGCGGCTACGCTCTGGTTTTTCGCTTCCGAGTTTCCGCTGCCGGCCAGGCGGGGCCCGCTGGCATCGGTGATCACCGGCGGGCTGCTGTTCGCGCTTGGGCTCGGCTGCGCGCTGACTGTACTTGACGGGTTCGCGACGTTCGGGTCGGGTGCTCTCGACACCGGATGGGCTGGTGAACTGGCGAGAAGCGTCCAACGGCATTCCGAGATGTCGAGCGACTGGTTCTTCACCCTGCAGTTCCTGTCGCTCGCGCCCTTGCTCGTGTTGCTGCCCCTGAAATTTCAGCAATGCAACGCCGATGAACGGCGGCGGTTCAAGTGGCTGGCCTGGGGAATTGGCATCGGCATCTTCCCGCTCGTCCTCGAGGTGTTCCTCTCAACTGCTGTCGCCGGCTACGTTGAAGCCACGCGCGCCTCACCGTATCGGGAAGCCAAGGGCGCGCTGATTTTTTCGGCACTCACGATCCTGCCCGTGATCGCTGCCTACGCCGCCTTGGTGCAGCGCACCCTGCAGCTGAGGGTCGCCATCGGGCTGGCGTTGCAGTACCTGCTCGCGCGATCGGTGGTTCGCGCCTTCGGCCTGGCGCCGATCGCCTTGCTGGTATTCCTGATCTTCAGCAATCGAGACCGGTCGGTGGCGGACCTGCTGACTGGGGCATTGGGCCTGTCGCTTGCCATGACAGCAACTGTCGCGACCGGCGTCGCCGTGTGGCGGCGGCGGCTGATGTGGCTTGTCGACAGGCATTTCTTTCGCGAGCCGGTAGATACCAAGACCGCTCTGATCTCGTTCGCCGAGGCCGCTCGCGAAGCGAGGACAACCGGGATGTTCGCCAGCCAGATCAGGACCGCGGTCGAACACACCTTTCATGCGACGCGGGTGGCCGTTGCCATCGCCGGCCCCGGTGATGCCTTGCTGGCTGAGGACACCGGGACGGTTCCGCTTTCGCGGAACTCGGTGCTCGCACAACTGATTGCCGGCGCCGATCGGCCGCTCGTGATTGAGGACTCGGCACTCGCGCTGGTGTCGCGCCTTCGCGAGCAGGACCAGCAATGGCTCAGTCAGACCGAAGCGCGCCTGGTGGTTCCACTGCGGGACACCGACGGCAAGCTGCTCGGCGCCGTGGCCCTGGGCCCCAAGCGCGGCCAGCAGGATTACAGCGCCGGCGATCGGGCCATCCTCTCAGCGGCCGGCGTGTCGTGGGGCCTTACGCTGGATCGACTCTTGAGCCGGAGCTCTGGCGAGGCGTTCGCCGGTTTTGCAGAACCCGCCGGCTGGGAGTGCGTTTCGTGCGGCACCGTGTTGGAACACGACGCCACCGCATGTCGGTGCGCCGGTCTGTTGCAGCGGGCGGCCGTCCCCCATCAACTAGGCGACCGGCTGACTTTTCTCCAGCGCCTTGGTGCCGGCGGCATGGGTGTTGTCTACAAGGCGGTCGATACCCGGATCAAGCAGGAGCGGGCGGTCAAGACCCTGTCGCGAACCGAACCGGCGCTGGTGGCGCGCCTGACGCGCGAAGCGCAGGCGATGGCGGCCGCGACCCATCCCAATCTTGCGATCGTTCATGGCCTGGAGATCTGGCGGAACGTACCGCTGCTGGTCATGGAGTATCTTCCCGGCGGCACGCTCGCCACGCGCCTTCAACGCGCGCCAGTACCTCATGCGACCGCGATTGCATGGGGCATTCAGCTGGCGCAGGCGCTGCAAGCGGTCCATTCGGCGGGCCTGCTGCATCGCGACATCAAGCCCAGCAATATCGGATTTTCGGCCACGGACACTCCGAAGCTGCTCGATTTCGGGCTGGCCAAGTTCATCCCGGTCGATCCGGTCTTGGTTTCGACGCTGACCGCGCATTCCGACTCGACCATCGCCATGCCGTCCGATGCGGCCGGAATCCGCGGAACGCCTGCGTATCTTTCGCCCGAGATCCTGGCCGGCGCCGAGCCCTCGGAACGCGACGACATCTGGAGCTTCTCAATCACGCTACTGGAGGCCTGCACGGGCGTCAATCCGTTCAAGGCCGCGACGGTGAACGCCACCATCCTGCGCGTGCTGATGGAGTCGGCGCACGTCGCCCGCTGCGCCGACCGCTTACCGGGTAACCTGCCGAAACTCTTCCGCGGCTTGCTCGGCCCACTTTCGGGCCGGCCAGCGAAGGCCGCCGACCTCGTCGCTCGCCTCAAACACGTACCCATATTCCCAACCCCCCAAGGAGACGCATGATGGCCAAAAAAGCAAAGAAAGCAAAGAAGGCACAGAAGGCAAGAACCGCGAAGGTCGTCGTCACGGCGAGTCACCTGAAAGACGCCGGCGCGATCGTCGCCGAAGTCGTTGTTCACTTCGGTGCCGGATACGCCACGCAGCGCGGCACCGAAGGTGGCCCAATGGTCAATACCGATCCCATCTTCGGCAGACATGCCGACTTCTTGACGTTCCAGCGGTTTCTGGTTGGCTGCACCTCCCATAACCTGGCTCGCGGCCGGGTGACGGCGCGTGCCTGGCGCCGCGCCAACAGTCCAACCCGTGCACAAGTGACGTTGACGGCATTTGCCCACGGCGTACTCGCGCGCAAGACGGTCGTGGCCGATGGCACCGGCACACTCACCAGCGCGCAAACGATGAGCAGCTTGCAGCTGATCAAGGCCACCTGCCCTGGTGGCATCGGTGGCGGGGACATTTGCCACAGGTGAGTTGCGCTTAACACTTGGGCAGGGAGAGACCATGACGATCGTTGCTTCCACCACCCACCCCGTGTTCCGCCACCGACAGGACACCGGCGTTTCCTGCGGCCGCGCTTGCGGGCAGATGATCATCTCCTCACTCAGCCAGGCCGGGTCGGCTGCCAATGCCCTCATTGCGGTCGAACAGGAAACCTTGCGTACCCGCGAGACCAACAAGATCGACATCGAGCACTGGTGGTTCACCGAGCCCGACGAGCTCTGCGCGCTGCTGCAAAGCGCGCCTGAGTTAACGCCAGCCGATCACAATTGGCGCGTCGCCGCACACTCGTCGGCCAACAAGCTGTTGGCGGATCTGATCCTCGCCATCCAGGTCCATGGCCGCCCGGCTGCGGTGACCACAGGCACCAATGAGCATTGGGTGGTACTAACCGAAATCCAGAAGAATACGTTGGGTCAGCAAGTGTTCGTGTTCCTTAACCCGATTCCATCCTCGTTGCCGGTCGACACACAGGCCGGCAACATCTTTCAGCATCAATACATGGATGCTGAATGCGGCCTTGATCAACAACCGATGATCGTCGTAAATCGCGGCAATCAACTGGCCGACCTGAACCTGAAGATCGGTGGCTTCACCGCACCAAAGAAAATTCACATCGTCAGCCCCCCCGGCGAGCATCGGCCCGGTGCCAAGCTGCCGCCGCCGAGTGGTGTTGGGGCCTATACGGGCAAGGCGGTGGGGGTGGTCTTCGGGGCTCCGCCACCGGCGACTGCCATAACCCAGCTCTCCCGGGAGTTGAAGGCCGCGCTCCTGCCGCAGTTGCGGGTCATGGCCGCCAACCCGATTGAAGTCGTGCGAGTAGGCTGGCAGACGCAGTTCCGTCGGCTGGTGGCGACCTTTGACATCAAGGCGGTTCAGCGGACGCTCCTGGCCGCTGACCTCGCGATGGTCAACACGCGCCTGGTTGAGGACCTGTCCAACCCGAATTCGAAGTTCGTTCTCTGTTCGGGGTATAGCAATCAGCTGAAGTCAGGATTCATTGCGGCCTTCGATCCATCCAGCCAGGCAGAACTGCTTCACTTGCAAATTACGAACGACCTGGAGCTGGTGAACTCGCTGAGCCGATTCCCTGGTGAGAGGACCTACTGGACGGCCAGTCAGACGTCGCATTTTCCACCGCTGGCGATGCCTTACTTCGTCTTTCGGCGCTCACCCGGCGACCCCGCGCTGCTGACCAGGCTCTACGATGATGCGGAGGGCGTCGTGATGCGGGCCGGTATGCCTTGATTCTCGTGGATCTCCTGGCCGAGGCAAGAACCACTATGCTTGCTGGGTGACTCGTCTCGACAAGATCCTCAAGGACACCCACGCCGATTTGTCGTGGCGGCAGATCCGCGAGGCGATCGCCAAAGGGCAAGTGACCGTCGATGGTCAAACCGTACGCGACGAGGCATTCGAGTCGAGGCCCGATGCGGCCATCGAGATCAACCGCAATCGTCCCGCTCAGTCGCGGGCACGGGCCAACTTCGACATCCTGCACGAAGACGAACAGGTCATCGTGCTCAATAAGCCGGCCGGACTGCTCTCCATTCCTTCAAGTCCCGACGCGGGCAGTTCCGAAGACACCGTGCTCAAGCGCGTCCGCGAGTACATGGCCTTCAAGCTTGGCCACAAGTCATACGTCGGCATGCTGCATCGCCTCGATCGCGACACCTCGGGCTCGCTCGCCGTGGCGCTGTCGAAGGACGCCCATGCCGCCGGGCGCGAAATGTTCAAGCGGCACGCGTTCGAGCGCCACTATCTCGCCATCGTGCAGGGCATTCCGAACCCGCCCCAGGGCACGATCGAGGCCAAGATCTCGACCGGCTATCGCAGCGGACGGCGCAAGCTCGTCGATGACGACGAGGAAGGACTGGAGTCGGCGACCGATTACCGTGTCAAGGAGCGCCTGAAGAACGCGGCGCTGCTCGAGCTGCGCCTGCACACCGGACGACAACACCAGATTCGCCTGCACCTCGAACAACTCGGGCATCCGCTTCTCGGCGAGCGTGTTTACGCCGAGGGCGACGCGCGCCGATCGAAGGTGGGTACGGCGAAGGTCGATGCAAAGCGCAACATGCTGCACGCATGGACGCTGGCGTTTCCGCACCCGATCACCGGCGCACCGATTTCGGTGGAGGCGCCGCTGCCCGAAGATTTCCAGCTGGTGCTCAGGCGGCTGGGCGGATAGGCGACTTGCGGGCCGGCCGAGCTTCGGCGCATGATGCCCGCATGAAACCGTTCTTGCTCGCCCTCTTCATTGCTGCCGCGCTCAGCGCCTGCTCCCCCGCGCCGGCGCCCTCGCCAGCCGCTGCTTTTTCCGTTGTCGAAAAGACAATCCCCGAGATGCGGCAGGCGATGCTCGACGGCCGCACCAGCTCGCGTCAGATGGTCGCGGAATATCTGCAGCGCATCGCGCTCTACAACGGCAAGTTCAACGCGGCGATCACGGTCAATCCGAAAGCGCTTGAGGAAGCCGACCGTCTCGACCAGGAGCACAAGGCCGGCAAGATTCGCGGGCCACTGCACGGCATCCCGATCGCACTCAAGGACAACATCCACACTACCGACATCCGCACCACGGGCGGCGCGATCGCATTCGAAGACCTGGTGCCGCCATACGACGCCACCCTGACGAAGAATCTGCGGGACGCCGGCGCGGTGATCATCGCGAAGACGACGCTCACCGAGCTCGCCAACTTCGTGACCAACGGCATGCCCGGCAACTACAACGCCGTGGTCGGGTACGCGATGAATCCATACGACCCCCGGCGCGACCCGCGGCCGGCGACCAGTGATGGCCGGCCGGTGCTCAATACCGGCGGCTCGAGTTCCGGCGGCGGGACGGCCGCCAACTTGTGGGCTGCGAACGTCGGCACTGAGACCTCGGGATCGATCTTGAGCCCGGCTAACCAGAACATGCTGGCCGCCATCAAGCCGACCGTGGGCCGCATCAGCCGTTACGGCGTGATTCCGATCACCGCCGATCAGGACACGGCTGGGCCGATGACCAAAACGGTGACGGACGCGGCGATCCTGCTTGGCGCGCTCGAAAGCGCGTCGCCCGATCCCAACGATGGCGCGACCAAGACCTGCCAGGCGCCGGCGAACCGTGACTACACGCCGTTCCTCAAGCGCGAGGGATTAAAAGGCGCGCGCATCGGCATTCCGCGCGCGAACTATTACGACCGCATCACGCCTCCGGGCGAGAAGAACCCGCGCGGCGGCTTGAATGAGGCGCAGGCCAAGTCCATGGCCGAGGCGATCGAGGTGCTCAAGAAAGAGGGGGCAACGATCGTCGACGCCGACATCCCGAGCGTGATCGACCCCGATCCGAAGAACAACTTCCTGCTGTGGGGAGGCGGGTGCGACAACGGACCGCGCGATCCGAATTGCTCATCGGTGTTGTGGTACGGGATGAAGCGCGACTTCAACGCGTGGCTTACCTCACTCGGCCCGGGCGCGCCGGTCAAGACACTGACCGAACTGCGCGCCTTCAATACCGCGCACGCCAATCGCAATGCGATCAAGTATGCGCAGACCAACCTCGATAACTCCGACCTGCTCGACCTCGAGAAGGACCGCGCGAAATGGCAGGCCGACCGCGACAGGGACATCCGCCTGGCCGCAACCCACGGCATCGACGAAGTGATGAAGGCGCACAAACTCGACGCGCTGGTCTTCCCGGGCGCGAGCGGCGCCGGTATCGCGGCGAAGCCCGGCTACCCGACCGTGATCGTGCCGTTCGGCCTGTTCGTGCCGCAGCCGCCGCCTGCCGGCGGAGCCGGCCCGGCGCCATCACCCTATCCCGACGGCTTCGCGCTCGCGCCCGCCCCGTATGGCGTGAGCTTCACAGGAATGGCGTGCAGCGAGCCGCGGCTGATCGAGCTGGCCTATGCCTTCGAGCAGGCCTCGAAGCGCCGCGTGCCTCCTTCGACCGCCCCGTAACCGGGCCTGGCACGGTTACGTCGGTTTTGATGCAGTTTCTGCCAAGGTCGGCAGAAACTGCGCTGTCTTCGACGTAACCGTGCCAGGCCCCGAGACAATATGTTTGAACCAGACGAGCAACCGCTCGAACGAACACCCTCTGGCGATGCCGGCCGAACGACGGGCGACGGACCGCCGCTGGCCCCGATTGCAATCGGCGGCGCCCTAATCGTGGCCCTACTCGGCGGCGGCGCGTGGTGGATGTGGCGTCAACCGCAGGCCACCAACGCCACCCCGCCGGCGGTGACGAGTACCGAAGTGCCAATCACGACGCCGCCGCCTGCGGTTGTGTTGCCGCCGCTTGATGACATGGACGCTTTCCTGCGTCCGCTCCTCACCGCCCTCTCGAACCGGCCCGAGCTGGTGCGATGGCTCGCCACCGACGATCTGGTGCGGCAACTCGCGGCCGCCATCGATCAGGCTTCGCAAGGCGACAATCCGTCGAGTGGCTTCAAGGAACTGGCACCCCGCTCGCCCTTGGCCATCGTGCGCCGCAACAATCGACTGAGCATCGATGCCGCCAGCTACCGGCGCTACGACGGCCTGGTTTCCACCGTGACGTCGATTGACGCGTCGGCAGTGGCGCGCATCTACAAAACCATTCGTCCGCGTCTGAACGAGGCGTACCAGAACATGGGTCACCCTGGCGGCAGTGTCGATGCCGCCGTGAAGCAGGCGCTGCAAATCCTGGTCAGCACGCCGGTCGTCAACGGGCCGGTGATGTTAGTGGAAGGGTCGGGTGCGCGGTGGGCGTATGCGGACGCGAAACTGGAATCGCTCGCGCCGACGCAAAAACAACTGCTGCGCATGGGCCCGGCGCACTCGAATGCGCTGCTGGTGTGGTTGCGGGCCTTGCAGGCGGGCCTCGGCGACTAGTGCGACATCGCGTAGACGAGAACGTTGACCCCGAAGGCGTAGCCTTTGCTCGACATCTCGTAAAAATACTGCGGGTTCGACGCTTCTTCTTCCCACGAATCGCCGATGTCGGTGTTGTGCGTCATCAGCACGAGAATTCGTCCGTGGGCGTCGGTGATGGCGCGCGCGTGCGGCACGGCGCTTTCCTGCCCGCGCTCAGAGGTGCCGCCGCCGCTGTTGAACCAATGGCCGATCGATGCAATCTGCGGCACGCCTGCCATGATGAACTGCGCGCGGAAGAGCGGATGCTCGGGCGGTAGATCAGTAATCGGAAACTGGGCCCGCGGCAGCGCCTTGGCGAGTTGCTCGGTCCAGGCTTGCCACGCATACTCACCCCAGAAATCGTCGGCCCACAGGAAGCCGCCCTTTTCCACGTAGCTCCGCAGCGCAGCGGCCTCTGCCTCATCAAGGTAGGCCGCGCCCACCTCGGTCATCATCACGAACGGGCACTGGAACAAGCTCTCGTCGGTCAGCCGCACCACGGCATGGCGCGGTTGCTGCGGCGCCTCGAACGTCACTTGCGTCTTGGTGAGCTCCGACAGCCGAATCGACATGTTGATGTCGGCGCGCGGATAATCCACGGCCCAGTTGCCGCCGTCGCCGCCGCGGTTCTGCCGGAACGCCACCCGGCAGAACTGGAACTTGCCATCGAAATCATCCGCCGTCGCGAACTCGAGGTCGAAGCCCCGGCCACCGCCGCGGCGCTGCGCCTCGCCGCTCGTGGCAAGAGCCAGCAAGACCAGAAGGGTGAAAGCCAGCCGTCGCACCCGGCTATTCTCGCTCAAGACAAGGTAAGCTTTCCGTCATGCAGCGAATTCTTCTGGGTCTGGGCGCCATCAGCCTGTTGACCGTCTCGATCACCGCGCAGCAGCCTGCCGCCACGCCGGCGCCGGCCGCCGCCGATCCGATCCGGACGTTGGTCAGCCGGCTCGATCTCGAAAAATACAAGGCCACCGTCAAGGGCCTCACGCAGTTCGGCGATCGTCGCCAGGGCACCGAGCGCAATCGCAAGGCAGTGGACTGGATCGAGGCGCAGCTCAAGAGTTACGGCTGCACCAACACCGAGCGGGTCAAGTACACCTTCACGACACCGCCGCGCAACCCGACCGCAGGGGCACCGGCGCCACGGCCGGCCGATCCCAACGCGATTCCCACCGCGCAGGGTGGCGGGCGGCCGCGCGGCCTGCGCGCCCGTACCGGCGTCAACAACGACCCAATGCGCCAGCCGGACGAGAAGCTGCGCGCGCTCAACACCGAGCCGGCCACCGACGGCGCTCGCGAACAGGTGTACTGCACCAAGATCGGCACGACGCGGCCCGACGAGATGTACATCATCGGCGCGCACATGGACGGCCATGGGTGGGGCGAGGCCGCTAACGACAACGGTTCGGGCACCGCGCTGGTGATGGAACTGGCGCGCGTCTTCAGCTCACCGGACGTCGTGACCGATCGTTCGATCCGCTTCGCGTTGTGGAACAACGAAGAGACCGGGGCTCAATGGCGCCCGTGCCTATGCCGAGCAGCGCGCCCCACTCCAGGGCAAGGTCGACCCGCCGGGCTCGGGCCGTTACCCCGAGCCGAAGTGGCTCGGCATGATCCAGCACGACATGATGATGTTCGACCACGGCATGCCGCGCGCCGACGGCACGCTCAGCCCCGAGCAGCGGCCAGAAGCCGACGTCAACATCGAGTTCCAGGTCAGCTCGAAGTTCGTCGCCGGCGCGAAGGAGTTGGCCTGGGCGCTGCACGCAGCGAACGAGAAGTACGCTACCGACTATCCATCCAACGTCGGCTCGCGCATGACCAACACCGACTCCACGGCGTTCATGGACTTGGTGCCGTCGATCAGCCTGCGCGAGAACGAACGCGGCATCCACACCGGCAATGGCTGGAACCCGCACTGGCATCAGCCGACCGACGTCTTCGCGACCTACTCGGATAAGGATTTCCGTCTGGGACTGAACGCGGCGCAGACCACGTTGTCGGGCGTCGCGCAGCTGACCGGCGCGCGGTTGAAATAACGACAAACCTAAAGGTTTGTCCCCACGAGAAAAACGAAAGGCCGGGGGTTAGCCCCGGCCTTCGTCGTTGTCGGAAGTGTCTGAGTCCTCGGTTGGCTCGTCGACCAGGTCGTCGAGCCATGGGTTGGGCTGCGGACCGGGGACGATGCCCGCGATGTCCGGGTCCACTCCACTAGGGTCGTTCGGGCCAACCTGGCTACGCCGCTGCTTGGTTTCCTCGCGGCGAACCACCTTCTGCTTTTGTTTTTCGACGCGCGCACGTTCGCGCTCGCGTTTGCCTCTGCCGAGGGGTCCTCGTGTAGCCATTTAGCGTGGAACCTGCCAGCTTACCAGCGGGGCTCGCGCCGTCCGCCGCCACCGCCGCCGCCGCCGCTACCGCCGCGGTTGCCACCGAAGCCGCCGCCACCGCGGCCGCCGCCGCCACCACCGAAGCCACCACCGCCGCCGCCGCGGGCTTCCTTGGGACGCGCTTCGTTCACAGTGAGTGTCCGGCCACCCAGCTGCGATTCGTGCAGCTCGGTGATGGCCTTCTGGGCGCCTTCATCGGTGCCCATCTCGACGAACCCGAAACCGCGGGCGCGTCCAGTAGCCATGTCGCGCATCACCGTGACCGATTCCACGGGGCCGACTTTTTCGAACAACTCCTGAAGATCCTGCTCCGCCGCGGTGTAGGGAAGATTCCCCACGTACAACTTCCGACCCATCGTCTTCTCCTCGTCTCGCTACGCGAGAACGCTTGCCACAGCCCTCGCGGACTGCCGGCCGCTGGCAGTGACCCGCGGTCCAAAACTGACCCGTCGGGGCGGCGCGTTGCTGAAGGCTGTCGTCAAACCGGGACAAGTGAGGACAGGACCCAAGCGGCCCTGAAACACGGAAGGCCGCCCTGGGCGGCCTTCCCCTACAGCACCAATCAGTCTACCAGAAATCCCCCAGCGGCCAGCCCGGCCCGGGTCATGCGCAAGTAACGGTTGGGCTGGACGAATCGCATAGTTGATAATGCTGGCTTCAGTGTTTGGGCCCCCCACGCTCCAGGCAGCGACGCTCTTCGCTTCGACCGGACTGTCGATCTGGGCCGCGGCCATCTCGCGGACGCGACGCGGAGTCCCGGGCGGCTCTGCGTTCGGCTGGATGATGATGGCGACCGCGCTCTGGAGCTTCACCGGCGCGTTGCACGCCATCGTCGGCGATTCCGACACGCGTGGCGTCATCGCGAAGCTGCAATACCTCGGCATGGCGCCAATCGGCGTGCTGTGGCTGCTCTTCACCAGTTACTACAGCCGGGCGGAGTGGCTGTCGAGCCGATTCTTGCGAACTGTGATCTGGATCGTGCCCGTTATCACCGTGGTATTGGCGGCGACCGATCAGCCCCACGCGCGGTGGCCAGCGATCCCGGAAGCGGCAACGCCGTTCGCCGCCCGCCTGCTCGACACCGCCGCGCCCTGGTACTGGTTTCACGCGGCCTATAGCTACGTGTTGACGGCGATCGGCACCTGGATCCTGATGCGCGGCCTGCGGCAACACCCGCCGCCGTATCGCCAGCAAACGATGCTGATGATTGCGGGCGCCGCCGCGCCGTGGATCTGCAGCATCCTGTACCTCTCGCGCGCGCTATCGGCCAACGGCCTTGACCTCACGCCGGTCGGATTCATGGTGTCGGGCGCGTGCTTCGCCGGAGCTCTCTATCGAAATCGGCTCTTCGGTCTCGTGCCCGTCGCCTACGACATGGTGTTCAACAGCATGGACGATGGTGTGTTGGTGCTCGACGCACAGCGGCGCATCGTCGAGATCAACGCCGCCGCGGAGCGCTATACCGGCTGCACGTCGTCAAGCCTGGGTCGCCCGGTGGATGAAGTGGTGTCGTGGTGGACCCAGGCCGTGGCCGACGACCGGCCGCTCGGCGAAGGACAGCCGGCACTGGTCAAGGTCGAACCGGGTCCGCGCTATTTCGAGGTGAAGGTCACGGCGGTGCGCGACGCCAAGCGCCGGTTTGTCGGCTGGCTGGTGACCGTGCGCGACGTCTCGAGCCGGCGCCGTAACGAGGCCGAGCGATATGCCTTCGAGCGGCGCGTCCAGGAACAGCAGAAGTCCGAGAGCCTGATGGTGCTGGCGGGCGGTGTCGCGCACGACTTCAACAACCTGCTGACCGGCATTCTTGGGAACGCTGAACTGCTGGCGATGCAGGCGCCGGCTGAGTCGGGCCAGCGGCGCGCGTCCGAGGCCATCGTGATCGGCGCGCAGCGCGCCGCGGACCTGGTGTCGAAGATGCTCGCTTACGCCGGTGGCGGCCGGGTCGTCGCAGAGCGGGTCGATCTCGACGCCCTGGTCCGCGAGATGGTGGAGTTACTGGACGCCTCGGTGGCACGCCACTGCACGCTCATCTACAAGAGTCCGGGAACGCTGCCCCTGGTGGAGACCGACCCCACGCAGATTCGACAGGTCGTGCTCAATCTCATCATCAATGCGACAGAGGCCGTGGAAGAGGATGGCGTGGTCACGGTCGAGACCGGCGAAGAACTGCTAGAGCGCGGACTGTTGAAGCACATGACGTTCGGCAACGATGTCGAGCCTGGGCGATACGTGTTCATCGATGTGGTCGACAATGGCTCGGGCATCAGCGACCACACGCTGACGCGCATGTTCGACCCGTTCTTCTCGACCAAGGACCAGGGGCGCGGACTTGGCATGGCGGCGGTGCGCGGCATCGTCCGCAGCCACCGGGCGGCGCTGCGCGTGACCTCGGCCGAGGGTCAGGGCACGCGATTCAGGGTCTGGTTCCCGTTGACCTTGTCGATCCACTCGACCAGGCCGGCGAACGACCTCACGCGAGGGCAATCGACGCCGTCGTAGAGGTCCGCCATGTCAAACAGCACCGCGTCGCGAAGGCCGGCGCGGCGCGCCCCCATCACATCCACGTGATACAGATCGCCGACGTGCACCGTGCGCGTGGCGTCCGCGCCTGCCTGTTCGAGCGCCAGCTGGAACAAGCGCGGGTCAGGTTTTTCGACTCCCCACTCGTGCGAGTCGAGCACGTGATCGAACCAGCGGGTCAGCTGCAGCCGATCGAACAAGTGGCGAAGGCGCCCGTTGGCGTTCGAGACCACCACCAGCCGCAACCCGCGCGCGCGTAGTGCCGCCAGCGCCGGTTCAACGTCTGGCTCGACGTGCTCCCAAAGGTTCTCGTGCTTGTGATACTCCCTCAGTTCGGCAAGCGCAGCGTCGGTGCCGGCATTCTGTGTGACCCCGGCGTGCTGGAGGACCAGGTTGAAGTAGAGCCATCCTCGCGATCGGTCGTCGCTGGTGTTGATGACCGATGCCTGATCGAGCTCGTGGGTGGCGCGCTGTTCGGCCACTGCGAGGGCCGCCGGCGTCACCTGTGCGCCATGGCGGACCAGGGCATCGGCCACCCGCGTCCACGACGGGTGGCATAACACACCACCGGCGTCGAGAAAGATGGTGTCGATCATTCACTACCGCCAACGATGATGCGGGTGACGTCGCCCTTCAGTGAAGCGAGATCGAGCGGCGGTTGTTCGCCCGCCGGCGGCAGCCAGTGGTGATATTCGACGAGCGGCCGATCGTCGGTCAGGATCGGGCCGGCGCCGACAAACGCCCGCATCTCGTCAGGCCCTGCCGTATACAAGCTGCGCAGGACGTCGAATCCGGTCAGGCCGACCGAATTTAGGGCCGCCCGGGTGACCGGCTGTTGGCGGATGCGATCGATTTGCGACGGCGTGATCTTCAGCGGCTTCAGGGAGCCGACCATGAAGTTGGCGTCGTACCAGAGCGTGGCGTCGGGGAACACGTCCAGGAAGGTCCGCATGATCAACCGGTATTCGATTGATGGGCGATGACCGATCCACTGCAAGACGATCCCGTCGTCGGTCAGCGCCCGCCGGACCAGCGAAAAGTACTCTCGCGAGTAGACATGACCGGCACCCGCGTGCCCAGGCTGAATGATGTCGGCGGTGATGACGTCGAAGCGGCGATTGGTGAGGGCGAGAAAATTGCGCCCATCGTCGATGCGCACGTCGACGTTGGGTTGGCTGAGCAGATCGTAATTGACGTGAGCGAAGTACGAGGCCGCGCGCCGGACCCCTTCGGACAGTTCCACGACCTGCACGCGCGCCTCGGGATACTGGCTGACCGCCCCGGGCGTGGCGCCACCCCCCAGGCCCACCACCAGCACCTCGCGGGCCGATCCGTGCAGCACCATCGGCAAATGACCGATGGCCCGATGCAACGTCACCATGGCCGGATCGTCGTTGGCCTGGTGCAGACCGTCGAGATAAAGCACGTGTCGCAGCCTCGACGCGCGGACGCTCACCGCGGTCTGCGCGCCCTCGTCGCGCCAGTATTCGAGCAGGACGTCGCCGTAGCGCCGATCAATCGCCACCTTGAACGGATCGGGCATCGCCCGCGCGGTCAGCGCGAAAATGATGGTGAGCGCCACCAGTGACGCCCGGGACAGGAGGCTTGGCGTGGTCGCCGCCAGCCACACCCCCGACGCGACGAAGAGGGCGGCCAGCACAATCAGCGCCCGCACGCTGCCGAGCCACGGCAGCAGCAAGAACCCGGCAGCCAATGAGCCGGCGATGGCCCCGGTCACATTCATCGCGTAGAGCAGGCCAACGCGGCGGCCCACCTCGGATTGATCGGGCGCGTCGCTCGAGGGGCGGGCGGCGAGACCCAGAGCCAGTGGAAAGCCGATGCCCATGAAGATCGATGCCGGCAGAATCGCGACCATCACCGCGGGCCAGAGACCCATCGTGTTCATGCCCCTGGCGACCGTCCACAACAACGTGGTCATGCCACCAATCGCCAGCACGCCGGTGACGCCTTGCACGGCCGCCAGGGCAGTCAGTCGGTCGGTCGTCTGGCGAAGAAGCCGCGCCGCAATCAACCCGCCAATCGCAATACCGCCAAGGACCGTCGCCAGCATGGCGGTGAAGGCCTCACTCGTCGCGACCACGAACTGCAGCATGAGTCGGAACCAGACGATCTCGAGGCCGAGCGACGCGAATCCGGAAAGCAGGACCACGACCGCCAGCACTCGCGGCAGGCTGCGCACAGATGATGCGGACCGGTCCCCTGCGGCCGGTGTCACCGTCGGCGCGGAGAGTGGCACCCTACGGCTCATCCACAAGGCCGCTGCGCCGACCATGACATTCAGCGTCGCCGCCAGGAGGAACGCGCGCTGGATACCGATGGCGGGGATCAGAAACAAACCGGTCAAGAGCGTCCCGATCACGGCGCCGAAAGTGTTCACCGCATAGAGGAGGCTGACGGTCGAACCGGATGTACGACCCGGCACCACCAGCGCCGCGCTCAGTAGCGGGAGCGTCACGCCCATCATCGCCGTCGGGACCACGAGAATCGCGAACGAGCAAACGAGACGCGCCAGGGTGAGCCATCCGAGTGACTCGGGTGCGGCGCGGTGCACCTGCTGATAGAAGAGGGAGGCGCTCTCGAGCAGCCACGGTGAGGCAAGACCGGTGACGCCAACCAGGATCTCGGCGACACCGAATGCCTGCAACGCTGGCACGCGGCGGCGCAGGACGCGGCCGGCGAGCAGGCTGCCAATCGCCAGACCGGCCATGAACGCGGCCAGTACGGTGCTGGCGGCGTAGACGGTGACCCCGAAGACCAGCGACAAGCGCCGCAACCACAGGACCTGATAGATCAGGCCGGCGATGCCCGAGAAGAAGAACAAAGCGTAAACCGTTCGCCAGTGAGCCATTCCGCATGCGATCTTACCCTGCCTGCCGAACACAGCCGGTGACAGGCGGCCACATACTGCTGTCGTATTGTTTTAGCGATGCTTACCCGGTTCCTTTTCCTGTCGGCCGTTCTGGCGTTTCCTACTTCCGCCTTCGCCCTCAAGGGTCGCGTCGTCGATCAGCAGGGCCGCGGGGTCGCCAACGCCGCCATCTCGATTCTCGGCAAGCCCGGGGAGGCCGTGACCGACAAGGAGGGGCGATTCGAATGGCAGCCCGACCCCACGCCGCCGTTTGAGGTGCTCGTGATCGATCAGGCCGGCAGCTATTCCCGGCCCGTCCTCATTGAACGAGTCGAGCCCGGGCAGGAGGTGCTGATTACGATCGCGCCGATTCTGAGCGAATCGGTGACCGTGTCAGGGTCTGCGCCGAGCATCGAGGCGACGCCAGGCGCAGGCACCACCAGCATCAGCGGGCGCGACGTCGCGGTGCGCCAGCCGACCAACCTGATGCAGGCAATCGAGAACGTCGCCGGCGTCAACCAGGTGTCTGAAGGACAGGCCGCAGTGCCGGCCATTCGCGGGCTCGCGCGCGGCCGCACGCTGATCCTGATCGACGGCGCGCGGGTCAGTTCCGAGCGCCGCGCCGGCGCCAGCGCCACCTTCCTCGACCCATCGCTCGTGGAAGGTGTGGACGTGGCTCGCGGACCGGGGTCGGTCGCCTACGGCTCGGATGCGTTTGGCGGCGTGATTTCGGTGCGCACCCGGCGGGTCGCGCCAAACTCTCCGTGGGCAGCGCAGTTCTCGGGCACCCTGGGTGCGGGCGTGCCGGAACGCCGCGGGTCAGTCGAGATTTCGAAGGGTCTGGAGGCAGGCGGTTTCTTGATTGCCGCGCACACGCGTGACGGCGACGACTGGGACAGCCCGAGTGGCGAGGTCTTCAACTCGGGTTACTCCGACCGCGGCTTCCTGATTCGCGGCGAGCACAAGGCGGGCGCCGGCATGCTGAGCCTGGGCTGGCAAAGCGATTTCGGCCGCGACATCGAGCGGCCTCGCAACAACTCTCGCACGGTCCGATTTTTCTACCCGACCGAGGACTCACACCGCTTTACGGCTGGCTACGAAGCGCGCCTGGTCGGCGGCTTTCAGCGTGTTGGTGTCACCGGCTTCTTGGGCAGCTATGCGCAGGTCACCGATCAGGATCGGTTCGCCACCGCGACGGCAGGCCGCACGATCGAGCGCGCCGACGTCTCGGCCCGGGACTTCCACGTGCGCGCGTTCGGCGAACGCCTGCTGGGCCACTCCCGGCTCGAGGTAGGCCTCGACGTAAACGGCCGATTCGACCTCAACGCCCTAGACAACCTGATCGCCTACAACCTGGCCGGCGAGGTCGTCAGCACGCGGCCCAACACCTCGATCGAGTCGGCCCGGCGTAGCGACTCGGGCGCGTACGTCTCGATCGATTCCGCGGTCGCGCCGCGATTGGTGCTGGGCGGCGGTATTCGAGGCGACTACGTCACGAGCAAGAACGAGGGCGGCTTCTTCGGCGATCGCTCGGCCGGGAACGGTTCGTTCTCCGGCTTTGTCTCGGCGACGCTCGGCAGCTTTAAGGGCTTCAGTCTCACCGGGCAGGTCGCGCGCGGCTTCCGCGATCCAGTGTTGTCCGATCGCTACTACCGCGGACCGACTGGCCGCGGCTTCATCACCGGTAATCCCGATCTCGCCCCTGAGACCAGCATCCAGGGCGACCTCGCGCTGCGCTATGTGGCGCCGCGACTTCGGCTCGCCACGTTCTATTACGAGTACCGCATTCACGACCTGATTGAGCGTTACTCGACGGCCACCGACTTCTTCTTCTTCCGCAACCGCGGCACCGCTCGCATCCGCGGCTTCGAGGTCGAAGGACAGGTTGACATGGGTGCCGGCTTGACGCTGGAACTGGCCACGCAAGTCGCTCAGGGCCGAGCGCTCGACGACAATGCTTACCTCGACGACATGTCGCCGATCAATTT
>JANMUX010000180.1:0-2250 GCA_031392125.1 Acidobacteriota bacterium
GGAACCCGGCCCGCATGCACAGCCACACGGCCCGATCCACCTGGTCGGCCGCCCCCTCGTGCGACGGCCGGTTGCCCGGGCGGTTGACCAGGCGCAGGACTTCGCCGGTCTCGGCCAGGCTGAGCAGGAGCGGGTGATAGCCCCAGGTACCGTCGTAGGCGATGTCCATGCCGGCCTTGCAGGCGCCGGCGGTCTCGACCAGGGAGCCGTCCATGTCGATGGTGGCGCGGTCGAAGAAGGCGGGCGGCTGGGCGGCCCAGACGTTGAGCCGGGCCACGTCGATGGCGCCTTGCAGGTCGTCGAGATCGGCGGGCCTGAAGCGGCGACAGAAGTCGCCGGCGGTGGTGGGGTCGGGGATGTGCCGGTGCCGATGTCGCCGGTGAGGACGATGAAGCCTTCTTTGCGTCGAATCGCCTGCCAGACCTGCTGAAGGGCAACGTCGTGGGATTCGCTGCGGTACAAGAACCGCGGATCCGGCGTGAGGCTAAACGGCGGTTGGACGAACCCGTAGTAGTCCTCGTACATGCTGCTTGGTCAGGCAAGCCAAGCGAAGACGAAGGCGAATAAGCCCGCTTGCCGGACACAGCATAACAGGAACGGACAGTGCCGTCACAAGTCGCGACTATTAACAAATCGCGCTGCCATGAGCGTTCCGGTCGATTCCACCAGTTCGCGGCGCACCCGGTAGCCGGTCTCCTGCGCGGCGATGGTCTCCCAGCCCGATGCGGCAGCCGCGGAGCTTGGTTGGCCAATGCGTTTATATAAAGAGACCAGCGTCTTTTCGTTCACCACCAGCTCGTCGCCCATCACTTCGACGGCGTGCTGCAGTTCGTGGGCGAGCGAGGCAATCAGCTGATCGCCGGTCTGCTCGGGACTGAGCGTGGCCCGCAGGTAGCGATAGGGGCCCGCCTGCGTCATCCACGTAAGCTGGCCAGCCAGGCTCGACTTGATGAACGGGCTGACCTCGATGTAGACGAACACATTGCTCGCCTCGATGCGCTCCACGAGAGCGCGGAACGTCTCTGACCGCGCCGTGCCAGCGCGCAGCAAGTGAATGCTGCGCGCATCCTGCGGCCTGAGACGCGGGCCGCCGTCGCGCGATCTGTCGGGCGCCGCCGCGTAAACGTTCGAGACCAGAACCACGGAACACAGAACGATGCTGAGCAGCCAACGCATGGCGTCCTCCTGACCATCACCGTCCTCGCGCCCGTTCGGGCGCCCGCTCCACCGGGTCCTGCACATGACCGCTGCTCTCGCCCGCTCGGTCACTCACGTCTTGCAACTGGGAAGGTAGACGGGGCGAGCGCGCATTGGGTTCGCCGCCGGCGGGAGTTTGCGGTGGTGAACGTTGGGACGGATAATGCGCGGATGCTCTGGCGACGCACCCTCGTGATGTTCCTGTTACTGGTCCCGGCCGTGGCCGAGGCGCAGCAAGCACGGCAAGCGGTGATCGACACGACCGCCGGCACGATCGTGCTCGACCTGCTGGCCGACCGCGCACCGAACCATGTCGCGCTGTTCGTGAAGACCGCCGAAGCTGGGGGCTATGACGGCACAACTTTCTTTCGCATGATCAAGCTCGGCATCATCCAGGGCGGCGATCCCGTCACGAAAGATCCTGCTGCCCGCGCACGATATGGCAGCGGCGGTCTCAACCTGTTGAAGCCGGAATTGTCGGGCGAGAAGCAGACCCGTGGAGCGGTGTCGGCGACGCAGATACCGGGTAAGCCAGACAGCGGCGGCACCCAGTTTTTCATCGCCGTGTCGGATCAACCAGGGCTCGATGGCCGTTACACGATCTTTGCGCGCGTCAACGAAGGAATCCTGGTCGCGCAGGCGATCTCTGAGGCGGCGGTCGATGCCGCGGGCCTGGCCACCGACCGCATTGTCGTGAACAAGGTCACGATTCGCGACAAGCCGGCGGACCTGCCGGAGCCGTTCTCAACCGAGCCGCTCGACGAGTTGGCGCGCTATCGCGTGGTGCTCGAGACTTCGATGGGCGACATCACCCTGTCGTTGACGCCCGACCGGGCCCCTAATCACGTAAGAAATTTCTTGCGGCTGGCCCAGGCCGGCGTGTACGACGGCATGAGCTTTCACCGGGTGGTCAAGGGCTTCGTGATTCAGTCGGGGCACGTGCCGACCCGCACCGTACCGCTTGGTGAAACACAGCAGAAGTACGTTCGGCAGATGAAGGCCGAGTTCAACGATCAGCCACACGTCAAGGGCACGCTGTCGATGGCGCGACTG
>JANMUX010000253.1:0-27758 GCA_031392125.1 Acidobacteriota bacterium
ACAAGGCCCGCGCCTCCTACGCCGCGCTGGCCGCCGAGTCCAAGGCGGCCAAGAAGGACAAGAAGAAGACCAAGAAGAAGTAACGCGAAGGACCCGGCGGACGCCGGGGGCAGAACCTCGTCTACTTTCCGCCGCCTCCGGAGCCGGCGGGCGTCGTTGCGGGCAGCAGCTCGCCGGACATGGTCATGTCGGCCTGCGTGTCCACCGACTGGTCCACGGTCTTCCCGCCCGCCGAGATCTTCATCTGCGACTTGCCAAGGGTCTTCATTTCGGACTTGATCGGGGTGAAGCGCGCGAGGTCGTACTGGAGGGTCCCGGACCCCGTACCCGACTGCGAGACCAGCTCCACCTTCGTCTCCGGCGGCACCCCGGGCAGCTGGACCGGGCCCGGTCGGCCCGTCTGAGTCACGACGACCGCAAGGTCGAGGCGGTCGCCCGCCCTCGCCTTGAGGGTGTACACGGCGACGTTGTCGATGGTCATGCCGTTGACCGTGAGCGTCGCGGCAACCTCCCAGCGGCCGCCGAGCCCGACGGGCTCCTCGGGCAGGAAGGGTGGCCCGTAGTCCTTCATCTGATCGAGCGTCTGCTCGAAGGAGTCCTTCACGATCGGGGACACCCCCTCGGGCAGCCGAAACGTCAGCCCCTTGGTCTGGCCTCGCTCGGTCACGGTTCCGGACGCCACCGCCCCCTTCAGCGACCCGAGCGCCTTGTCCATCGCCCCTTTCACACTGGAGCCGGCGACCTGCCCCACGTCCATCCCCAAGGTGCCCAGAACCAGGTCGTACGGGATGTCGCGCTCGGGCGTCGGCTCTTTGACCTCGACGGTGAACTCCATGGTGATCGTCATCGCGGAGGCCTTCGTCGCTGCCATCGTGGAGAGCGACATCAGAGCCCTCTCCTTCTGGCCCTTCGGGATGCGCAGCCGCAGGAGCGCCCGGGGCTCGGCCCCGGGCTCGAGCAGCTTGACCGTGGAACCAGCAAGCTTCGCCGGCGCCGCAGGCGGGGCAGCGGGCTTGTCCTCGGCCCGCCCGGCAGGAGCCGCGACGAGCAGGAGGGTCAGGGCGGGGACCGTCCACCAAGAGGCCAGACGTACACTCAGCGTGGGGATGTGCATGGGCAGATCCTAACGAGACGGCGCTCGTCAACCACCCGGGCTAGCGTCGCCCGCTGGGGGCAGAATCGCCGGACAGCCGATACCTGCCAGGGTCGAGGCCCTCGGGTCCTTTCAGGGACCGAACGGCGGGCTGCAACGGAGCGCCATGGCCGTACGGATCCTCATCTCAGGGGCCGGGAACCGCGCGCGGGCAGGGGCGTGATGCGCGGGCTTGCGTGGCGCCTCCTCGAGGGGCGGAGGAACCCAGGCTGGCGCGAGCGGCTGGCCGAGATCCGCATGCGCGCGCGGGGGCCCCGCGAGGCGCTCGTGGCCTGGCAACGGCTGGCGGTCGGGGAGCATCTGGAGTGGGCCCGTGCGCACGTCCCCTTCTGGCGCGATCGCCTGCGTGCCGGCGCGCGGCTGACGGACGTGCCCCCGCTCATGCGGGCGCATCTCCAGGCGGGGCTCGAAGGGCTCGTGGACGAACGCCGGCCGAAGTCCGAACTGCGACCCGACGCCTCGGGCGGCAGCACCGGGCAACCCGTGCGCGTGGTTCACGACCGGGACTACTGGACGTGGACCTTCGCCACGGAGGCGTGGCTTGCCCAGCAATGGGGGCTCGAACCGTGGGCGCGCACGGCCTACCTGTGGGGCGACGACCGAGGCGCGCGGCCGGGCTTCAAGGAGCGCTGGCGCCACCGCCTGCTCGACCGCCTCATGCTCAACGCGTTCGCGATGGACGAGGCTCGCATGGCCGCGTTCGCGGAGACGCTCGAGAGGTTCCAGCCCGAGGTCGTGCAGGGCTACGCCGGCGCGCTCGACCTGTTCGCCGGGTTCCTGCTCTCGCAACCGGGCGCACGCACGATCCGCCCCAAGGTGGTGCGGTCGGCCGCCGAGACGCTGCTCCCGGCCCAGCGCGAGCGCATCGAGAAGGCCTTCGGAGTGCCGGTGCGCGATGTGTACGGCTCGCGCGAGTCCGCGGGGCTCGCCGCGCAGTGCCTCCACGGCGGGTTCCACGCGCTCGAGCACGGCAAGGTGCTGGAGATCGTGGACGACGCCGGCCAGCCCGTCGCCCCGGGCACGCCCGGCCGGGTGCTGGTCACCGACCTGACGAACCGTGCGATGGGCCTGCTCCGCTACGAGAACGGCGACGTGGCCGCGTGGGACACGGCCACAGAGCCGTGCGCGTGCGGGTCCCCCTACGCGCGGCTCGCGCGCGTACACGGGCGCACCAGCGACTTCGTCACCACGCCCGCAGGCGAGCGCATCCACGGCGAGTGGTTCACGCACCTCTTCTACGGGCGCGACGACGTCGTGCGGTTCCAGGTCCACCAGCGCTCGCTCGAACAGGTGGACCTGCTCACGGTCGGCAGGGCCACCGAGGGCACGCTGGCGCCGCTGCTCGCGCGCATGCGCGAACGGCTCGGCCCGCGCGTCACCGTGACGTGGCGGTCGGTCGCCGAGATCCCGGGCACGCCTTCCGGGAAGCACCGCTTCACGAAGTCCGACGTGCCGTGGACTGCGAGCGCCACGTGACGACCTCCCGGACGCGGCGCGTGCTCTACGTGACCGACATCTACGGCGGCCACCACGGGGGCAGCGAGGGCCAGCTCGTCGCGCTCGTGAAGCACCTGCCGACCGGCTGGGAGCCGCGCCTCGTGGTCTTGCAGCGTTCGCACTGGCTGTTCACGGAGGGTTTCCCCGCCCCCGTCACCAAGCTGCGCCTGGGTAGCACGTGGAACCCGCTCACGTGGGTGCGCCTGCTCTCGCTGCGCCGGCGCCTCAAGGCCTGGGGCATCGACCTCGTGCACACCTACCACTCGCACGCGAGCCTGGTGATGCCGCTGCTGTGCGCGTCGGCCGGGGTGCCGGTGGTGATCTCGCGGCGCGACCTGGGGTTCTGGCAGACCCCGCGCAAGCGCGCGGCTCTGCGCCGGACGGGACGCTTCGCCGACGCCGCGATCGCCAACGCCACGGCGGTGAAGGAGCACGCGGTGGCCGTCGAGCACCTGCCGCCCGCGCGCGTGGCGGTGATCGGCAACGGGCACGACGCCGCGCGCTTCGACGCGCCCGCCGACCCGGGGCTGAGGGCCGCGCTGGGCATCCCCGCCGATGCGCCCGTGGTGGGCCTGCTCGCGAACCTGAAGGCCTTGAAGCGCCAGGAAGACCTCGTGGACGCGCTGGGCGTGCTGGGACAGCGCTTCCCCGACCTCCACGTGCTGCTGGTGGGCACCGGAACGGAGGAGCAGAGGCAGGCGCTGCTCGAGCGCGCGAAGCAGCGAGGCGTCGGAGGTCGCGTGCACGTGCACGGCGTGACGGGCGACGTGGTGCCGGTCTTGAAGCACCTCGCCGTGGGCGTGCTGTGCTCGGACACGGAGGGGCTCTCGAACGCCATCATCGAGTACCTGGGCTGCGGCCTGCCCGTCGTGGCCACCGACGTGGGCGGGAGCGCGGACCTCGTAACCGACGGCGAGAACGGGTTCCTGTATGCCGTGGGCCGCGTGGACCATCTCACCGAGCACCTCGCCCGCCTGCTGAAGGACGACGCCTTGCGCGCGCGCATGGGGGCAGCCTCCCGCGCGCGGTTCGAGGGCCGGTTCCGCCTCGACCGCATGGTGGCCGAGACGGTGGCCTGCTACGAGCGGCTGCTCGCCCCCCCACCGGCCGCACCGATGTGGACCTGGCAGACCGTCACCGAGGTTGCCGCCCTGCGCGCGCTGGAGCCCGAGTGGCGCGCACTCGCCGGTCCGCGGCGCTTCTTCGTGGGTCCCAGCTGGGTGCTCACCTGGCTCGAGCAGCAGGGCGCGGCCGCACGGCCCGTGGTACTCACCGCACGCGACGATGCGCACAGGCTCGTGGGCGTGGCCCCCTTCGTCGAGCGCGGACGCGCGCTGGTGTTCGCCGGCCAGGACGAGGGCGCGGACCACCTCGACGTGGTGGCCGGGCCCGACGACGCACCGGCGTTCGCGCGCGGCGTGCTGGCCCGCTTCGCCGAGGGCCCGTGGACGCGGCTCGTGCTGCGGCACGTGGCCGACGACGCGGCTCTGAGGCTCGCGCTGCGCGAGCGCGGCTGGCGCACGGCCCACACGGAGCGGGCCGTCTCCGTGGCACCTTGGATCGACGCGCGCGGGGCGTTCGATTCGTGGCTCCAGCGCGCGTTCGACAAGAAGCAGCGCCACGAGGGCCGGCGCACCGTCAAACGCTTCCGCGAGCAGCCGGGCGCATCGGTGGAGCGTGTGACCTCGCCGGAAGGCGTGGAGGCGGCGCTGGATGTCCTGATGGCCCTGCACGGGGGCGCCTTCGCGGCCCGCGGCGAGCCGACCGTGTTCGCCGGTCCGGCCGTGCGCGCGTTCCACGTCGCGCTCGCGCGCCGCGCGGCGGCCGAGGGGTCGCTGTGGCTCGTGACGCTTCAGGCCGAGGGCCGCGCGCTCGCCGCGTTCTACGGGTTCCGCTGGCAGGGGGCGCTGCACCACTTCCAGAGCGGCGTGGACCCGGCCAAACGCTCGTTCGGGCCCGGCAACGTGCTGCGCTGGATCACGCTCGAGGAGGACGTCTTCGGCGGCGGGCTCGTGGACTACGACTTCATGGACGGCGACGAGCCCTACAAGTCGGACTGGACCCAGCAGAAGCGCGTGCTGTTCGACGTCGTGGTGGACAAGCCCACGGTGCGGGGGCGCGTGCGCACGGCTGGCCGCGCCGCCGTGGGGCTCGCGCGCGAGGTCGCCCGCGACCTTCGGGACCGCTCGCGGCGGAGCCGCGCAGGCCGCTAGTCGTTGGAGTTGTCCAGCGCCTTGATCGCGGCGTACGAGGTGACGACGCCGCCCGCGGTGCCGATGATGCTCGCGATGGGGCCCAGGGCCTGGGTGAGGCCGCGCGACCACGAGGCGAGGCCCGTGGGCGGCACGTAGACCACGTCGCCGGGCATCACCTGCACGATCGGCGTGCGGCCCGTGAGCATGGCCGCGACGTTGGCGGTGATGAGCGTGGGCCGGCCGTCGGGCCCCGTGCGCACGATGCGAACGCGCCCTTGGTCCGCGAACTCCTGGTTGAACCCGCCGGCCTGCGAGAGGGCCTGCGTGAGGGTCGTGGGGCCGTTGAGCGTGATGGCGGCCGGGGCCTTGACCTCGCCCAGCACGAACACGCGCTCGGAGTGGATGCTCACCACGCGCACGGACACCTTGGGCTCGCGCAGGTACTCGGTGTAGCGCTGCTCCAGGTCGGCGCGCACCTGGTCCACGGTCTTCCCGGCCACGGGCACCGTGCCCATGAGCATGGGCGAGATGGTCCCGTCACGCTGGATGCGCTGCGTGGTGTCGAGGTCCTTCTCCTTCCACACGGAGACGGCGAGCTCGTCGCCGACCTGGAAGGCGAAGTGGAACTGGCCCGGCGCGAACGTGGCGCCCGTGGGCGGGCCGTACGTCGAGGGGATGGTCACGGTGCCCGAGGGCGTCGCCGCAACGGGCTGCTCCACGCGTCACCGATCCCCGCACGGTTGAACCGGCAGGAATCGCAATGCGGTTGTCGACTCGCACATCGCGCGTGACGCGCGCATCGACCTTATCTTCGACGCGTGCCAGTTCGCTCGACACGGTGCGTTCGATCTGCAGTCCGAGCACGGCGTCCGACGGGACCGTGACCTCAAGAAATTCCGGAGCCGGCGGCGGCGCGGGTGCCGGCGGCTCGGGATCGCGGTATTCGGGGACGGACGGTTGAACCGTGGCGCGCGGCTCCCACATGGTGCCGCCCGAGGGCGCAGGTCGGGCTTCATCGCGCGGCGCCGAAGCCGTGTTGGCAGCAACCGTCGCCGGCCGAGCGGCGGGTGACCGGCGCGAGGGCGTCGACGGTGCTGGACGCGAAGACGAGGCGCGGCTCGAAGTAGCCGGGGCCTGCGAAATGGTCTGCATGCGCCGCGCGGGCGCGGCGGGCAACTCGGGGCGCGCCGCTTCCGGGACGATCACACCTTCCGATTCGGTAACCGCCGCTCCTGGCGCGATCGGTTGAGCGGGCGCCGCAGGAACGTCGAGCACCGCGCCGGACGTACCCGAAGCGCTCGATGCGTCCGGGACCGCCGCCTGGTTCTGCCGGACCGCCAGGTACGACCCGCCGGCCGCCGCCGTCAGGCACCCAATCGACAACCCCGCAAAGACCAGCTTATTGAATTCCATTGCCATGCTCCCCGGCCTCAACGACAGCGAGGCCTGCCCTCAATTCAGCAAGGGCCGTGCCGGGTTACCTCCGGCAGAAACTCGAATTCTACGCCTGTTTTTGCGCGTTTAGGATTGGCCCGCTGTCCTCATCCGGGGATCCTGTCTCCTTACACACAAGCGTTGTATTCTCGACCTGCGTCCGAAACCCAGTGCCCAAGCCCCTCATTTCCATCGTTTCTCCTTCGAGCGCCAACCGGCTGGCTGCGGCGAGGTCGAGGCTGGATCACGCCAAACCGCCGATCTTGATCGTCGCCGCCAGCCGCGCAGCCGCCGATGAGTTTGCGTTGGGCTTCGCCGCAGAGCGCGGCGCCACCTTTGGAGTGACGCGGGTCGGTCTCACCGAACTGGTGGCCAAGCTGGCCGTTCCCGCCCTCGCGAGAAAGGGACTGACGCCGAGCGCGCCGCTTAGCGACGAGGCCGTAGCCGCGCGCGTGGCCGACGACCTTCTCGCCCGCGATCAACTGGAATACTTCACCCCCGTCGGGCCGATGCCCGGTTTTCCGCGAGCGCTGAGCCGGACCCTCAGCGAACTGCGAATGGCCGGGATAGATCCCGACCGGCTCAGCGGCCACCCGGGTAACGAAGACCTCTCCCAGCTAATGAGCTGCGCGATCGACGAGCGCGAGAAAGCTGGAGCTGTTGATTACGCCACGATGCTCGAGACGGCGACCGCTGAGCTGACCGCGCGTCCGCAGTTGCTTGCGGACAAGACAGTGCTGCTGCTGGACGTCGCGATCAGTTCAAAGGCAGAGGCGGTATTCACCAAGGCTTTGATCGCCGCGGCGATGACCGTGATTGCAACCGTGCCCACCGGAGACCGACGAACGCTTGAGGAGCTCGGCATCGACTCCGCCGGCCCCCCGCTCGATGGCGACGATGCGCTGCACCGATTGCAGCGTCACCTGTTCACGGACGAGCCGCCGACCGTAGGAGAGAGCGACTCGTCGGTAATGATGTTTTCCGCGCCGGGCGAAGGTCGCGAGGCGATCGAAATTGCGCGGCGCCTCTTGCAGGAGGCGGCCCTGGGCACGCCCTTCGACCAGATGGCGGTCCTTCTGCGCGCGCCGCAAACTTACTTGAGCGTCCTCGAACACGCGCTCGAGCGCGCGGGTATTCCCGCCTGGTTTCATCGCGGCACCAGGCGGCCCGATCCAGCGGGACGCGCGCTACTGGCCCTGCTGGCGTGCGCTGATGAGGGGTTATCGGCACGGCGCTTTGCGGAGTACGTGTCGCTCGGCCAGGTGCCCCTCAACGACGCCGGTAATGCCGACCTGTGGTCGCCGCCGGCCGACGCTGTCGTCGAGGCCCTGCTGCCGCCCGGTGATCGGGCCGAGGACAGCCAGCCGGAGGACGAGGCGCGGGCGCAGGTACTCCGCGGTGAATCGGCACTCGATCTGGCGGGCACGCTTCGCGCGCCGTGGCGGTGGGAAGACCTGATTGTCGAAGCCGCGGTGATCGGCAAGCTCGAGCGCTGGCAGCGCCGCCTTCTCGGCCTGCAGCATGAATACGATCGCCGCGTCCGCGAAGCGAGTTCGGAAGACCCCGAGGCCTCGCGCGTGCGCGGACTGGTCCGCGATCGCGAACAGCTGCGTGCCCTCCGATCGTTTGCGGAACCGATTCTTGCCGAGATGGCCGATTGGCCCCCGCTGCAGTCGTGGGGCGACTGGCTCGGCGCGCTCGACCGCCTGGCGCCGCGCGTGCTCGCCAAACCCGAGCGTGTTGTCCGCATGCTGCGCGAGCTTGCGCCGCTCTCCGCAATCGGCCCGGTCAGCCTGCGGGAAGTCCGCGACGTCCTGACGCCCCGGCTCTCAACCCTCACCCACGAACCGCCGCGCCGTCGTCACGGGCGCGTCTTTGTCGGGACGCCGAGCGCTGCACGCGGCCGATCGTTCAAGGTGGTGTTCGTGCCGGGTTTGGCCGAACGGATGTTTCCTCAACGCATTCGCGAAGACTCGCTGCTGCCCGATCGCCGGCGCGCAGTAGTCGATGCGGCACTCGCGACGCAGTCACGCCGCGCGGCCGACGAGCGGCTGCAGTTGACGCTCGCGGTGGGGGCGGCCGCCGAACGGCTGTATGTGTCGTTCCCGCGAATCGAGCTGAATGAGTCCCGGCCCCGCGTGCCGTCGTTCTACGTGCTCGATATTGCCCGCGCGATCGAAGGTCACATTCCGCCGGCGCAGGTCATCGCCGATCGCGCGCTGCAGGCCGGCGGGGCCGCCTTGGCGCGGCCTGCGCCACAGGATCCGGCGACAGCGATCGACGATTTCGAGCATGACCTGTCGATGCTGGCGGCGCTGCTGGCGACCCGATCCGACAGTGCGAGAGGGCGCGCGCGTTATCTATACGAGCTCAGCCCGGAACTGCAGCGATCACTTACCTCGAGATGGCTGCGGCACCATCGCCGGCAGTGGGAACCCGCTGATGGCATTGTGCGCACGGCCGAAGCCACGCGCGCCGCTCTCGCATCGCAACGGCTGGGCGCGCGTCCCTACTCGTTGACCGCCTTGCAGCGGTATTCCGCCTGCCCCTACCAGTTCCTGATGGCCGCGGTCTATCGCCTTGCGCCGCTCGACGCGCCGGCTCCGCTGCAAAAGATGGATCCACTGACGCGTGGCGATCTGTTCCACCAGATGCAGGCAGCCGCGCTCAGGCGATTGCAGGCCGACGGCCTGTTGCCGCTTTCGGCCGCCATCCTGCCTGCCGCGCAACAGCGACTAACGGCGGCCGTTCGCGAGGTGCACGACCGCGAGTACGACCGCCTGCATCCGGCGATCGACCGCGTCTGGCGCGACGAGATCGCGCTGATGACGCAGGATCTTCAGACCTGGCTGGAAAAGCTGGCCGACGAAGGCGCCGATTGGACTCCTGAGCGGTTTGAGTTCAGCTTCGGCCTGCCCGACCTGGAAGGCCGCGACCAGCACAGCGTGCCCACCCCGGCGTCAATCGACGGACGGTTCCAGCTGCGCGGCTCAATCGACATGATCGAGCGGCATCGCAAGACCGGCTTCCTGCGCGTCACCGACCACAAGACCGGAAAGAATCGCACTCGCTCGGGACAGACCGTCGTTGATGGTGGCCGCGTGCTGCAGCCGGTGATTTACGGGCTGGCACTGAAAGCGCTGTTCCCGAACGAAACCGTTTATTCGGGGCGATTGTTCTTCTGCACCACTGCCGGCGGTTTCCAACCCTATGAGATTCCCCTGGTGGGTGATGCTCCGTCCAAGGGCATCGAAGTGCTCGAGATCATCGATCGCGCGATTGAGAACGGCGCGCTTGCAGCGCGCCCGGCCCATGAAGCCTGCAAATGGTGTGATTTCAAGGTTGTCTGTGGCCGCGGTGAAGAACAGCGTACGCGTCGGAAGGACGCGAAGCTGTTCAGCGACCTCGACGCGCTCAGGAAGCTGCCATGACGCCCAACCGAGCCGACAAGGATCGGCGCGCCACACGGGAGAACCGCCAGGCGATCGCCAGCCAACTCGATCAAACGCTGATCGTCGAGGCGGCGGCCGGAACCGGCAAGACTACCGAGCTGGTCGGCCGGATCGTTGCGTTGATCGAGCATGAGCGGGCCACGATCGACCAGATTGTCGCCGTCACGTTCAGCGAGAAGGCCGCCGGCGAGCTCAAGCTGCGGCTGAGAGAAGAGCTCGAGCGCGCTCGCTCGCGGACCCCTGCGGCATCGCCAGCCGGGCAGCGCCTGGATGCCGCAGTGCACGACTTTGAAGAAGCGCACGTCACGACCATCCACGGGTTTTGTGCCGAGCTGTTGCGCGAGCGGCCCGTCGAGGCGCGAGTCGACCCGGCCTTCACGGTGCTGACCGAGACGCAGGCCGAGCGGCTCTTCGAAGAAGCGTTCACGGCCTGGTTGCACGAGCAGCTTGGGAATACCCAGGAAGGCGTTCGCCGTTCGTTGCGGCGGCCCGTCAAGTGGCGATTCGACGACGATACCGACGATGGGCCGATTGAGCGCCTGCGGGCGGCGGCGCGCAACCTGCGCGAATGGCGCGACTACTCGGCACCATGGCGCCGGCCCTCGTACGATCGTCAGGCGGAGATCAAGCTGCTGATTGGAAAGCTGAAGGCATTTGCCGACTTGGTCGCGAGGCCGATCAAGCGCGACGATCGCTTTTCTGCGTCGGTGGCCGCGGCGACCTCCGCCAGCCAGGAAATTGACCGCCAGAAACGGCGAGTCGGCGACATGGTTCCGGAAGGAAGCTGGGACGGTTGGGAAGCTGCACTCGTGGCCCTGGCCGATCACCGTGAGTTCTCGCAGCCAAAGAAAGGAACCGGTTCAGCGTTTGCAATCGGGGTCACGCGCGACCAGGCGTTGGCCGCTCACGCCGAGCTGCTGCAGGACCTGCGCGTGTTTCGCGATGCGGCTGACGCCGATCTCGCCGCCCTGCTGCATGACGAGATGGCTGACTGCTTGCACCGGTACGAGGCGCGCAAGCAGGACACCGGCGCGCTCGACTTTCTCGATCTGCTGATCAAGGCCCGCGACCTGGTGTGCGACAACCTCGAGGTGTGCCGCGAGTTTCGAGAGCGTTTTCGCGTGATCCTGGTTGACGAATTTCAGGACACCGATTCGCTCCAGGCCGAACTCCTGCTCCGCCTCGCCGGCGACGATAGCGGGGCGCTCCGTCCCGGTGCCTTGTTCATCGTTGGCGATCCGAAGCAGTCGATTTATCGCTTTCGGCGGGCCGACGTCGGCGCCTATCGCCGCATCGCTGACAGCCTCGAGAGCAGCGGCGCGACAGCGGTGACGCTGCAGACGTCCTTCCGCAGCGTGCCGGCCATCCAGCATTTCGTCAACGCCGCGTTCGACGTCGAGATGGACGGCGATGAAGCCTCATTACAAGCCAATTACGTTCCGTTGCTGCGTCATCGTGACGACGCTCCCGAGCAGCCGGCGATTGTCGCACTGCCGGTGCCGCGCCCATACGGCCGACATCTGTACGGTCCGCCGCAGGTGACCCAGACGGCGCTCAACCTGTCGCAGCCACCGGCGTTGGCGGCTTTTCTTGGCTGGCTGCTTTCGCCGGACTGCACGTGGACAGTCGGCGAACGTGGCGACACACCTTCAGGTGCGTCTGAACAGCGCCGGAAGATCGTGGCCAGCGATGTCTGCCTGCTGTTCAGGCGATTCCTCCATTTCGGCAAGGACATTACCCGCGAATACGTCGAGGCCCTTGAAGCGCGCGGCATTCCGCACCTCCTGGTCGGCGGGAAGACGTTTCATGAGCGCGAGGAAGTCGATGCGATTCGCACCGCGTTGACCGCCATCGAATGGCCCGAGGACGAACTGTCGGTCTACGCCGCGCTCCATGGCCCGTTGTTCGCGATTGGCGAGGAGGAGCTGCTCGAGTACCACTCAATAGCGCGCGCCTTTCACCCGTACCGCGTGCCGCCTGAACTGCCCGAGCGATTGCAACTGGTCGCCAAGGCGCTGACGACGCTTCGCGAGTTGCACGCTGCCCGAAACCATCGCCCGGTCGCTGACACGATCGGCCGCCTGATTGCCGTCACCCGCGCGCATGCGGGATTCATTCTCTGGCGCGGCGGCGAGCAGGTTCTCGCCAACGTCTTGCACATCTCGGATCTGGCCCGGCGCTACGAGTCGGAAGGAGGGCTGTCGTTTCGGGGGTTTGTGGATACCCTGCACGATGCCTCCGGTCGCGCCGATTCACCGGAAGCACCGATCCTGGAAGAGGGCAGCGACGGTGTGCGCCTGATGACCGTCCACAAGGCCAAAGGCCTGGAGTTTCCCGTGGTCGTTCTCGCCGACATCGCGTGCAAGCTGAGCCTGGACGACGCCTCGCGCTACCTGGATCCGCCGAGAAAGCTGTGTGCCATGCGAATCGGCGGCTGGTCGCCGCTGGAGCTCCAGGAACACAACGCCCAGGAAGCCAAGCGTGACGAGGCAGAAGGCGTGCGGCTCGCCTATGTTGCGGCGACTCGTGCGCGGGATGTCCTGGTGTTGCCCGCAGTCGGTGATGGGCCGTACGACAAGGGATGGATCCGTCCACTGAATCGCGCCCTCTACCCACCTAAGGATCGCTGGCAGTCACCGTCAGCAGCACGGGGCGTGCCGTTGTTCAAAGGCAAGCAGACCATCCTGGCCGACGCCCGCGCCGACGGACAGCCGGTGGACGACACGGTGCGTCCCGGAACGTATCACCTAGGTGACGAAGCATCCGGCCAGGCGTATTCAGTGGTGTGGTGGGATCCGTTGCTGCTCGAAGCCTCTACTGATGAGGGCCGTGGGCTACGGCGCGACGATCTGATCTCCAAGGATGCGAACCCAGCTGACGTGGCTGCCGACCGCGCACGCTACGACACCTGGCGCGAAAAGCGGGCCGCGGTGCAAGCCCAGGGATCGGCGCCCTCGATGATCGTGACGACCCCGACGGAGATGAAAGACCAGCCGCCTCCCGACCTCCGACTCCCGACCCCCATTGTGCTCATCGAAGACGCGTCCGCGAAATCTCCGCGCCCCTCCGGTAAGCGCTTCGGCACGTTGGTTCACGCGCTGCTGGCATCGGTGTCGCTCAGCGCGACGCCGACCGAAGTCGAAGAACTCTCCCTTCTGCACGCCAGGCTTCTGGGCGCCACGGACGAAGAGCAGGTCGCCGCGCGAGTAATCGCCGTGACCGTCCTCAAGCACCCTCGAATGACCGAGGCGCGGGCCGCCGAGGCCGCCGGCCGCAGCGTCTGGCGAGAAGCCCCGGTGTCACTGCGTGTCGACGATGGCAGCGGGGTGCCGCGGATTGTCGATGGCCAGATCGACCTGGCGTACGAAACCGGGAACGGCTGGATGGTGATCGACTTCAAGACCGACATCGAGATCGCCAACGCGCATGACGCTTACGTGCGGCAGGTCTCGCTCTACCTTGATGCGGTCAGCCGAGCCACCGGCAAGCCCGCCTCCGGACTGATCCTGAAGGTCTAGACCGTGACGAAGCGCGACGCCGGCTGTGTCACCATCGTCAAATGAAGCGTTTGTGCGTGTTTTGCGGATCCAGCGTTGGCAGCAACCCGGCCTATGCCGAAGCGGCCACCGTTCTGGGAACAATGCTGGCGACGCGGGGAATTGGACTGGTGTACGGCGGCGGTAACGTCGGTTTGATGGGTGTGATCGCCGACGCCGCGCTGGCGGCGGGCGGCGAAGTGATCGGCGTGATCCCGCGCGCGCTGGCCGATCGTGAAATCGCGCACATCGGATGCACCGAATTGCGGATCGTCGACTCCATGCACACGCGAAAGGCGATGATGGCCGACTTGTCGGATGCTTTTGTCGCCATGCCGGGTGGTGTCGGCACCTTCGAGGAATTCTTCGAAGCGATTACCTGGACCCAGCTCGGGCTGCACCGGAAAGCATGCGGCCTGCTGAACGTGGCGGACTTCTACACGCCGCTGGCGACCTTCATTGACCAGGCCGTCGCGGACGGTTTCATCAAGCCTGTGCACCGGGCCGCCATCGTGGTTGATCACGACCCGGCCCGGTTGCTCGAGACGCTATCGACACTCGTGCTGCCCGATGCTCCGAAGTGGATCAGCCGGGACGAAACCTAGCGGTCACCCGGCGAATTTGTAGCCGAGGCCGTGCACCGTGAGGATGAACTGCGGGACGCGCGGGTTGGTTTCGAGCTTCTGCCGCAGCCACGCCACGTGCACATCGACCGTCCGTGTTGAAGGCATGGCACTGTAGCCCCACACTTCGTGGAGCAGTTCGTCCCGTGACAGCGTTGCGCCGCGGTGCTCGATGAAATACTTCAGCAGCTGAAATTCCTTCGCCGACAAGTCCAGCGGTTGCCCCTTGCTGGTGACTTCGGCTTTCCGGACATCGACTGCGATGTCGCCAAAGGTGTATCGCTCGAGCGACAGTCCCGGCGAGCCGCTCGGCGCCCGCCGCAGCAGCGCCTCGATCCGCGCGAGCAGTTCAATCGTCTCGAACGGCTTGGTCAGGTAGTCGTCCGCGCCAAGCTTCAGCCCGACCACCCGATCCACGACCTGGCTGCGCGCGGTGAGCATGAGGATGGGCGTCTGGATGCCCTGCTGGCGGATGGTCTTGGCGACGTCGAAGCCGTCGCGCCCGGGCAGCATTACGTCGAGCACGATAATGTCCCAGGGTTCGCCAGTGGCGCGCGTGATGGCCAGGTTGCCGTCTCCGGCGGTTTCGACGGTATAGCCCTCGGCCGACAAGCGATCGCTCAGCGCCAGCTGCAAGCCGGGCTCATCTTCGACCAGGAGGAGTCGCTTTTCGGACACGGTCACGGCCCGACGGTTGGGCGGGACTGCAAACCCGCCCCGACGTCTTGAAAGGACGCGACAGACTCGGCGGCGGCACGGTCGGTGGCGGCCGGCAGCGAAATAGTGAAGACGCTGCCCTTGCCGGGTTCGCTCGCAACGCTCACGCGCCCGCCGTGCGCCTCGGCAATGCGCGCCACGAGGTTGAGGCCTAGTCCGCTGCCCTGGATCTGCTGCGACACTGCGGTGCGGCCGCGATAGAACGGCTCGAAGATGTGCTTTCGGTCTTCAGCGTCAATGCCCAGGCCATGATCTTCAACGGTGAAGATGACGTTCTTGGGTCCGGCTCCCGGTTCCCGGTTCCCGGCTCCCGACCGCGAAGCGCTAATGCGAAGCCATCGCGCTTCGCCGCCGTATTTCACGCCGTTGCTAATCAGGTTCTGCAACGCCGAGCGCAAGGCGGTCACGTCGCCGAGCACCGGCGGCAGATTGTCATCGACATCGATCTCGAGCTGAACGCGGGCGTTCTCAATCTCCGTCCGGCACGCGCCCACCGAGTCGTGCACCAGCTCGAATGGCCGTACCGGCACTGGCGCGGCGGCGGCACGACCGGCGGCTATGCCGGCAAGCTGCAACACCCTCTCGACCGTCTCGGCGAGCCGCCGTGCCTCGCCCTGAATGGTTTCGCCATACTTACGGACTCGCTGCGGGTCGCCGACCACGCCGTCGGCGAGGTTGCCGGCGGCGGCGCCGATCACCGAGACCGGCGTGCGCAGTTCGTGCGAGACCGCCGCAACGAACTCCATTTGCTGCCGTGCCAGTTCCTGCGCGCGTCGTGCCGACACGACGATCAAGCCAATCGCCATCGTCAACAGCAACAACACGCTCGAGCTGACGAGCAGATTGCGCTGACGCACGGCCGCCACGGCGGCCTCGAGTGAGCCGGCACGGTGCTTCGCCATCAACACCCAACGGCCCTCGAAGGGGCTGAACTGGCCGGTGCGCGTAATCACCCGGCCGCCGCCAGCCGCGCGTGTTTCGCGTTCGACCATCGAGACCACGAAGTTCTCGGTGCGCCCCGGCGGCGCCGGTGGCGCAGGGGGCGGCGAAGGAACAGGGCCCGGTCCACCGCGCGCGAAAACGAACATCTGGTCCGGTCGCGGCCCCATGAAGTTCTGCGACACATCAGGAGACCCGGCAATCAGCCTGGCTACGCCTTGCTCGGATTCCCACACCACCTTGTTGGCATCGTCCTTGTGGACTACGGCGACGCGATAGTCCACTTCGTCATCGTCGCCATGAAAGTGACGGGCGGCGAGCGACGCGATCAGCGTTTCGCGCACGACTACCGGATCGAGGCGGACCACCGTGAAGCCGAGGACGGTGATCTTGGGTGGACCGCGACGGCCGTCGGGAAGCTCGAACAGGGTGACTGGCGCGATCAGCGTGTCGTCGTCTCCGAGCGACAGCGCCATGCTGCCTTCGCGGCGGAAGCGTTCACCGCCGCCTCCGCCGGTAGTGCCCGGCGTCCGCGAGCGTTCCATCTGGAAACCGATGAAGTGTGCCGACAGCGAGGTGCGAATGACCTTGAGGTCGTCAACCCACTCGGCCGGCTCGAACGCCAGCGATTGAGCGTTCCATCGTCGCAGCCTGAGGCGGTCGGCCGGAACCGTGTCTTTCGAGCCCATCGCCGGCAACTCGGTGCCCGGCAGGGTGTCAACGAGTAGCACGTCCTTGACCAGCCGCGGTTCGGTGGCGCTATTGGTCCACGCCGAGTAGCGCTGGGCGTAACCGGTCCAGTTCTCGTCGCGGATGGTGGAGCCATCCACCTGAAGGCCGACCAGTGCTCGCGACAGCTCGGTGTCGAACTCGGTGGCGAATTGCGCGGCCGCGGTTCGCAAGGTTCGCTGCATGCGTTCGCGTTCGGCGGTGCTCAGTTGTCCCAGCCACTGGTACTGCATGTAGGCAAGTGCCGGCACGAGGAGCATGACGAGACCGACGAGCACGGTCACCGCCGAGATGCGCCGCCTTTGCAAGGACAGGCCTTTCGGCTTGCCCATTCCATACGCCATGGGCGAAGTCTAGCACGCAGAAAATGCGATAAAGCCAGCCAAATCAAGCATTTAACATCCTTAACAATCCCTTTGCCTAGCCTTAACGTCTGATTGCCGGGCACCACCGTAATATCAATCGAACACTCCCGACTCCCGACTCCCGATTCCCGTTTTGTGAGGAGAGACCATGCGAGCTCTTGTAACGACCGTGGCAGCCGTAATGCTGGCGTCCACCATTCAAATCGACCGCGTATCGCTTCTGCCGCTGGCGGCACAAGACCGCGTCGCCGGCGTGCTGGCCGACGCCATGAAAGCGCTTGGTGGTGCAGACAAGGTCGCTGGGTTAAAGGGGTTGACTGCGGAAGGTCCGTTCCGCCGATCGATGGGCGGGCGCGACATGGAAGGTGTGATGTCGCTCACCATCGTGCGCCCCGACAAGATGCGCCGGGTTGAAGAGATTGCGATGGGCGGCATGGTTGGTGGCCCGATGATCGAGCGCACGTCGGTGCTGGCCGGCACTACCGCGTGGGATGACACCGCCAACCGCGGCGGCATGGGTGGCGGCTTGCGTATGGAAATACGCGGACCCGGCGATGGCCCCGGGCCCGGTGGCGCTCCGGCCATGACCCCCGAGCAGATGAACGAAGCCCGCGTTCGCCGCGCGCGCGTGCAGTTACACCGGTGGATGGCCGCGCTCGTCACCGAGGGCCCACAGGCCTGGACCGATGCCGGCGTCGCGGAATCGCCAGACGGCAAGGCCGACATTCTCGAGACAAAAGAAGAGACCGGCCGCGTGCTGCGCTTGTTCATCGATCAGGCGACTCACCTGCCACTGATGGTGCAGTACCAGGATCCGAAGCCGATGGTGATGATCAACGGCGGTCCCGGTGGCCCGGGACGAGGCCCTGGTGGTCCTGGTGGCCCCCCGGGGGCCGGCCCCGGCGGCGCTGGTCCTGGCGGCCGTCCCCAATTGACTCCGGAAGAAATGCAGAAGCGCCTCGAAGAGATGCGCCGCAACCCGCCGCAGCTTGGCACCTATGCCATGCACCTCGGCGACTACAAGAAAGTCGACGGCGTCATGCTGCCGCACAAGATCGACATTTCACTTGACGGCCAGCCGAACGAGGAATGGACGGTCGAAAAGTACAAGGTCAATCCGACCATCAAGGCGGATACGTGGGAGAAGAAGTAAACCGAGATTGCCAGGAGGGCGGCACTTTAGTGCCGCCCGGACAGATACCGTTATGCGAAAGATAATCGGAAGCTTCATCGTGGCCGTGTCGTTGCTGTCGGCGACGACGTCATCGGCGGCCCCCTCCGCCAAGGCTTCGGGGCCCGGGCAGGTGGTGGCGGGCACCGGGGTGGGTGGCAGTCTACGTGTCACCGTGCTCGACCAGACCGAGGCGGCGCTCGTCATCGCGCAGGTCTCGATCGTCGATGCCACCGGCGTTGAACACACGTCAGTCGTCGACGACCGTGGCGTCGCGGTGTTCGACAACCTCACGCCCGGCACCTACCAGGTCAAGGCGACCGCCGAGAGCTTCCGGGCCATTGCCACGCCGGTCAACGTGCGCCGCGGTGAAAACCGCACCACGTTGCGGCTGGCGGTGGCGACCATCGAACAGACCGTCGTAGTGCAAGACCAGAGCGCGGCCGACCGCCGCGACAACGGCTTCACCACCACGTTGACGCAGGAAGAAATCGACTCGCTGCCGGACGACCCGGACGAAATGGCCGACGAACTGGCGCGCATGGCTGGTCCCGGCGCGCAGATCTTCGTTGACGGGTTCCGTGGCGGCCGCATGCCACCGAAGGACCAGATTCAGCAGATCCGTTTTCACACCAACTCGTTCTCGGCCGAATATCACGAAGCCGGCATGATCCGCGTGGAAGTGATCACCAAGCCCGGCATGGGCGGGTGGCGCGGCGGCTCAAATTTTGGCTTTCGCGACGAGTCGCTGAACGCCAAGAATGCGTTCGCCGATGAGAAGGGTCCCGAGCAGATGCGCCGCTACATGGTGAACTTCTCGGGTCCCATTGCGAAGGGCCGCACCGGCCTGTCGTTGTCGTTCGACGGCAACAGCTCTTACGACTCGCGCACCATCGTCGCGCAATCACCGACCGGAGCGGGCATCAACTCGCTGGCGGTCGCGCCCACCGATGCGATGAATTTCAGCGCCCGCGTCGAGCACCTGATCGGCGGCAGCGCGCAGGTGCGCGCCGAGTACTCGCGCCGGCAGAACGAGCGCAGCAACCTCGGGGTTGGCGATTTCGACCTGCCCGAGCGCGCCTATGCCACCGACGTGAACACCGACACCTTCCGGCTCCGCACGACCAACGTGATTGGCAAGAAGGTGTTCAGCGAGTTCCGCGCAGAATTCAACAGCTCCACCAATGCCACGCTCTCGAGCTCCGTGGCACCGACCATCCGCGTGAACGAATCGTTCACCGGCGGCGGCGCCGGCCAGTCGGGCGACCGTCATGCTCGCGAGCTGGAACTTGCACAGAACTTCGATTTCACCATTGGCCGCAAGCACTCGCTGCGCGCGGGCGTGCAGCTCGAGGCCGGCTGGTGGGACAGCAACCAGCGCTCGAACGCCAATGGAACCTACACCTTCACCAGTCTCGACGCTTATAAGGCCGGGACGCCGGCCACCTACACCATCCGCACCGGCAACCCGCTGGTGGATTATTCGCAGGTCAAGGCCGGCTGGTTCCTGCAGGACGACTTCCGGCCATCGCGCACGCTGCAGCTCAGCTTCGGTGTGCGGCAGGAAATCCAGACGCAGGTTGATTCCCGGTTCAACCTCGCGCCGCGCGCCGCTTTCACTTGGAACGCCACCAAGAAGACGACGGTTCGTGGCGGGTATGGCATTTTCTATGACTGGTACGACTCGAACCTGCTCGAACAAACCATTCGCGTCGACGGCAGTCACCAAGTCGATGTCGTCATCCAGAACCCGACTTTTCCGGTGTCCGATGGCACCGGCACGCGGCTGCCGGCCAGCGTAATTCGGTCCGCCAATCTCGGTCAGCCGATTATTCACCAGGCCTCGGTAGGTCTCGAGCGTCCGCTCACGACCTGGGCCGACTTCCGCGCCGATTACATGTGGACGCGCGGCTACAACACGCTGCGTTCGATCAACGTCAACGCGCCGATTGATGGCGTGCGGCCCGATCCCACGGTCGGCAACATCTCCGAGATCCAGTCGAGTGGCAAGCGGGCGTCGGATCGAGCAACCATGGCGCTGAACATGCGTTACGCGCCGCGCCGCATTCTCGGCATGGTGATGTACCAGTTCGGCAGCCAGCGCAATTACGCCGACAGCGCGCTGTCGCTCCCGTCCAACAGCAACGATCCGGATCTCGATTGGGGTCCGGCGGCGCAGGACGTGCGTCACCGCGTCTTCTTCAACTTCAATTCGCCGATCGGCAATGGCGTGCGCCTCAGCCTTGGCTTGCAGGGCTCGTCCGCGCTGCCTTACAACATCACCACGGGCCTCGACACCAACGGCGACACCGTCTTCAACGATCGTGCACCTGGCGTCGAGCGCAACACCGGTCGCGGTGCCGCGCAGTGGACCGCGAACGTCCGTCTCAATCGCTCGATCGGCCTCGGGGGCCCTCGCGCCGGTGGCCCCGGATTCCCCGGTGGTGGCATGCCAATGCCGCCCCCGCCGTCAGGCGGTGTGGCTGCCCAGCGCGGTCCAGGCGGTGGTGGCCCGGGCGGCGGCGAAGGCGGCGGCCCGCAGATCATGGTGATGGAGGGCGGCAACCAGAAGTACCGTCTCGACCTCTTCCTGAACATCCAGAACGCGTTCAACAGCGTGAACTACAACGCGTTCGTCGGCAATCAGCTGTCGTCGTTCTTCGGCAGGGCCACCTCCGCCGGCGCACCACGCCGGGTCGAGATTGGCGCGTCTTTCGGGTTCTAGGTCGGGAGTCGGGAGGCGTCAATACGACTGCCGGGTTCTGACTCCCGGTTCCCGACTCCCGACCCCCGACTCCCAGTCCCGCGCCGGGAAGTATCCTGTCGTGAGTGACTTCCCCGTCCGTCCTCGTCATAGGCGCCGGCATTGTCGGCTGCACGGTCGCGCATCGGCTGGCCAGCGCCGGCGCGCGCGTGCAGGTGATCGAGATGCGCCAGCCCGGGCAAGGGGCGACACGGGCATCGGCCGGAATTCTCGCTCCGTACATTGAAGGGCACGAGTCCGCCGCCCTGCGAGGCCTCGGCGGGCGGAGCCTTGATCTCTACGACGAATTCGTCGCCCGCCTGATCGGCGACAGTGGTCACGACGTTATCTACCAGCGCAATGGAACTTTCGAGATGGCCATGGACGCTGCCGGTGTCGATCGCCTGCGCGCGCTGCTCGCGGAACTTCCGAAAGAAGGTGTTGCGGCTCGCTGGGTGACGCCGAGCGAGTTCGCAGACTACGAGCCTCTGGCTTCTCCTGTGGCGCTTGGCGCCCTCTGGATTGCGACGCATGGATTTGTTGGTGTCACATCGGTGACCCTGGCGTCGGCAGCGGCGGCCCGAAAGCTGGGCGCCCGGTTCACCAACGAAACCGGTGCGATCCGCATCTTCTCCTCACCCGGCGGCCGCGTCGGTGTCGAGGCTGGCGGCGCGACACTGAACGCCGATCGTGTCGTGCTGGCGGCGGGCAGCTGGTCCTCGCAGGTAACCGTGGACGGCGCAGCGACGGTGCCGGTCAAGCCCATTCGCGGTCAATTGATTCAACTCCAGGCCGAGCCGGGCGCGATGCAGCGCGTGATCTGGGGCCCTCATGGTTACCTGGTGCCTTGGCCCGACGGTTCGGTGCTGGTGGGTTCCACCGTCGAAGATGTCGGCTTCGACGAACGTCACACCGAGGAAGGCGTGCGTAGCCTGCGGGCGGCCGCCGCATCGCTGGTCCCGAGCCTCGCCGATGCGCCAATGCTCGGCGTGCGCACGGGGCTTCGCCCACGCGGTCCAGACGACCTGCCCATTCTTGGCCGCTCGGCGGTCGTGCCGGGGTTGATCTATGCGACCGCTCACTATAGAAACGGGGTGATGCTCACGCCGCTTACCGTGCAGCTGGTCCACGACCTGGTCTTCGACAAGGGTAGCGACCCAGCACTGCGCGACCTCGACCCCGCCCGCCATGGCCGGCTCTGAAGACACCGCCGACGGCTCCGACCGAGGCATGCCGGAAACCGACCAGTCGGGTCGAAGGGCGCGGTGGACGGGCTGGCAGCAGGCGCACCAGCAAGCGCTGGAAGCACTGCAAACCGCCGAAGCGGCGTATCATCGGCTGACGGCGGAGCAGGCCTTCGGCCGGGGAGACGATGAAGCGTCGCGAGCCAGGCGGCTCGAGGCGTTGACCCGGCTCGAAGCATTGCGTGTTCGACTGGACGAGATTCGAGGGCATCAACCGCCATGGCCGTACTGACACCTGCCGACCTTACCGAGAAGCTCACCAGCCTTGAAGGCTGGGCCCACGCCGGTGACGCAATCCGCAAGGAATTCGTGTTCCAGGATTTCCCGGAGGCGGTGCTGTTCGTGAGCGCACTGGTGCCCGGCGCCGAAGACGCCGACCACCATCCCGACATCGAGATTCACTACAAGCGCGTCATCCTGTCGTACTCGACCCACTCCGAAGGCGGGGTCACCGAGAAAGACATCGACGGCGCCGCGATGGCCGACGCCGTGGCCGCCAGTCTCCCTCACCTCGAGGAGTTCGGCGACGGCTGATGAAACTGAAGAAGCTTTACTCCTCGCGCGAGGTCGCCCAACTGACCGGGCTCACGGCGCGGCAGCTTCAATGGTGGGAGCAGCGCAAGCTGTTCATCGCGACGGTCCCGTCCCATAAGACCGAGGCCGGCGGGTTCACCGAACGGCGCTACGGTCCAATCGAACTTCTCGAACTGATGGTGCTGGCCGACCTGCGGCGCAAGGGCTTTACGGTCGCGAAGATTCGCAAGCTCCTGCAGGTTCTCAAGTCGCGTTTCAAGACCCGCTTGTATGACGCGATCGAAGGCGGCGGCTCCGTCACCCTCTTCATGGACAGCGACAACATCTACGCGCGCAACGACGCCGGCGACCTCTTCAACCTGCTGGACGACGCTGCCCAGCCGCTGTTGATGCTGGGCGAGGACATCAAGCTGCGTCAGATCATCGCGCGCGAACGACCGGCACGTCGACGCGCGAAGGGTACTGCGGCGTCCGATAAACGCGGTGCGTCGCAGGCTTGAAGTCGCTCTCTTTGGCCTGAAAAATATTCGGCACAAACGTCTGTGGGTTGCGGTCGATGATCGGGAACCACGTGCTCTGCACCTGTACCATGATGCGGTGCCCCTTCTTGAACGTGTAGTTCTGCGTGTGCAGGCTCCAGGTGTATTCGAGCACCGCGTTTGGCTCGATCGGCGCGGGCTTCTCGAAGCTGGTGCGATATCGGCCACGGAACACTTCGTTCGACACCATCAACTGAAAGCCAGCCAGCGCCCAGTTCGACGGATAGTCTTCCGGGTAGACATCAATTAGCTTCACGATCCAGTCGGCGTCGGTCCCGGTGGTCGATGCAAAAATGTGGGCCTTGACCTCGCCGGCGATGGTCACGTCCTGCTCGAGCACGCTGGTCTCCCAGCTGAGCACATCGGCACGGTCATCGACGAACCGCTGGTCTTCGACCAGCCACGTGGACCACTTCGAGCCGCCAGGGAAATACGTCGGCTGAATCGGCCGCTGCCGATACGGCACCGGGTGAGCCGGGTCTGAGACAAACTCGTCGAAGCCAGATTCGACTCCCGCCTCTCGACTCCCGCCTCCCGTGAGCGTGAGCTGCTCGGCGGGCCCAAATCGCAAGGCCCGCAATTCCGTCACCTTCGTCGGCGGCCACTGTTCCCATCGCCGCCATTCGTTCGCGCCGGCCTCGAACGTCAGCGCCTGCGGAAAGTCCTTCACGCCCTTGTCCTTCAGGAAATAAGCAAAGAACGGCGCCTGCACCTTCTCGCGGAAATACTCTGCCGTGTTGGTGCCAAATGGAATCGCACCGAGCGAATCGCCCGTGCCGCCCGCCCAGCCGCCGTGGCGCCAGGGCCCGACCACGAGGTAGTTCATCCCTTGCGTGTCGTGGCGTTCGAGCGCGTCGTAGATGCGCAGCGGGCCGTAGAAGTCCTCCTGATCCCACCAGCCCGCCACGTTCAGGGTCGGCACCTTCACGCTGGTCAGGTGCGGGATCATCGTCTGGCGTTTCCAGAACTCGTCGTAGTCAGGATGGGCGACGTAGTCGTTCCAGGTAGGGATCTTGCCCTTCAGGTACTTCGCGTTGACGTTGGCGAGCGGTCCCAAGTTCAGGTACCAGTCGAACGTATCGTAACGGTCGAACGAGAACTGCTGAACGTCCTTGCCGCTCTCCATCATTGCGGCGTACTCGAAGCCATAGCTGAGGCGAAAGGCGCCGTTGTGATGGAAGTCGTCGCCCATCCACATGTCGGCGGGGGAGGCCTGCGGCGAGATGGCCTTGAGCGCCGGATGCGGTTCAATGGCGCCCATGATGGTGGTCCAGCCGTCGTACGACACGCCCAGCATGCCGACCCGTCCGTTGTTGTTGCGCACGTTCTTCAGCAGCCATTCGATGCTGTCGTAGGTGTCGGTGCCTTCGTCCAGCGCCTTATTCGGATCTTCGGCACCTGGCCCGCCGAAGCCCTTGGGCGAAGGCGGCCGCGCGGGGCGCTGCATGATGAAGTCGCCCTCGGACCCGAACTTGCCGCGGATGTCCTGGAATACGAAGATGTAGCCCTCGTCCGCTAGTGCCTTGTAGTAGGCGTTGAAGTTGCCGGCCGAGCCTTCAATGCCGTACGGCGTGCGCTTGAAGATGATTGGCAATGGGCTGGTTTGCCCACGCGGCGAAAAAATCTTGGTGTGGAGGCGCTTGCCGTCGCGCGCCGGAATCATCACGTCGCTGACTTCAAAGCCGGAAACGACCCGATCTTGGGGTTGGCTGGCCGGCTGTTGCAGCCTGGCCGGGGAAGTCGAGAAGACGAGGAAGCTGACGACGAGCAGCAGGAAGGCAGGCAGTGCGGCGCGCTTCATGCGCCCAGCCTATACCCTTCGACTCGCGCCTGCACAGGCAGGCGCTCGCTCAGGGCAAGCGGGGTTAGATCTTCTGCTTGAGCATCGGGAAGACCTTCTCGAGGTCTTCCGCCGGGCGAGGAATCACGTGCACGCCAATCAGCTCGCCGACGCGCCGCGCTGCCGCCGCGCCCGCATCCGTGGCGGCCTTTACCGAACCGACGTCGCCCCGGACGATGGCGGTGACGAGGCCGGCGTCGACCTTCTGCCAGCCGACGAACACGACGTTGGCGGTCTTGACCATGGCGTCGGCCGCCTCGATCATGCCGATCAGGCCGCGGGTCTCCACCATGCCGATCGATTCGGTGCCGTCAGGTTTGCTCGCCACCCGAGCATTCTACACGCATCAGGAAAGGTCGCCGGCCGCCCGCCTTTGCGCTCACGGATGAGCTCGACCGCGTAGTGATTACATGCAGGCGCATCTCCTGATTTGGCTCAAACGTATGAAAGACACCCATTCTCGGAAAGGCCCAACGTTTTCAGGCCTTTTCTACGAGGCTTACTGGACTCGACATTGCAGCCGCACAGGCATGCGAACACAGTATCTATCAGTCGCTTTCGTCACACTTGTCCTCATCACCGGCTGCGGCAAAGACAAGACGCCCACTGCGCCCACACCCACCCTGGCGATGTCGCTCGCCGGAAACATGGCCTTCGGCGACATCACGGTGAGCAGCACCGCCGCGTCAGTACTCACGCTCGCGAACACCGGCACCGGTGAGCTCTCGGTCACGAGCGTGACGTATCCGACCGGATTCAGCGGCACTTTCACGAGCGGCACCATTCCCGCGAACGGCTCACGAGCGATCACGGTCACCTTCTCGCCAACCGCTGCCCAGAGTTACAGCGGCAGCATCACCGTGACCGGCAATCAAGCGAGCGGCACCAACACCATCGCCGCATCAGGAACAGGCGTCTCGCTCGCGACCTTCACGTTGTCGGGCATCGTCACCGAGACGCCGCCGACAACGAGCACGGTGCTTGCCGGGGTGCGCGTCGCGTTCGTTGACGGCGCCAATCAAGGCAAGTCGGCCACGACGGGAGCGGACGGACGCTACACCATCACCGGTGTGGTCAACGGCGGCTACACCGTCAGCGCGACGCTCGCGGGACATACCACCGTCGCGTTGCCGGTCGGCATCAACGGCACCACCACGCTCGACTTCCGCCTGGATCCGCTTACGGCCCGAACACAATTCGGCCCCGGTCAGTATCGGCTGACAGCCGACATTCCCGCCGGCCGCTACTACAGCGACCCTTCGAATGGCTGCCACCTCCAGCGAGTGCGTGGCTTTGGCGGCACGCAAGCGGACGTCATCGTCGACACGATCATCAACTTCGACGCCGGCCAGTGGATCGTCGACCTGCTCGCGACCGACGCCGGTTTCGTGACCGACGCGAATTGCGGGACCTGGTTCATGACACCGCGACGCGGGTTGCTGACCTCCATCACGCCGGGAACGTGGATCGTCGGCGCGCAAATTACGCCGGCCACGTATCGAGCGGACAGCAGCGGCCAAGGCTGCTATTGGACGCGCCTCTCCAGCTTCTCCGGTGCCTTCGACGCCATCATTGCCAGCGCACTAGCCACCAGTACCGGCGTGCAACTGGTAACGATCGCAAATACCGACGTGGGTTTCAGCGCGAGTATCGAATGCGGCACCTGGACGCGCACTCAATGAACGCGCGAACTGAGGCCCATCCGAACACTTGGTTTGCTATGTGATTCGGCCGCGGGCGGCGATGGGAAGCGGTTCGACGGTATCGCCGTCCATCATCAGCCATGCCTGGTCCACCAGGTTCGACACCACGCACGAGTGGTTGGGGACAATGCGCACGCGGTCGCCGGGTTCGAGCTCCGTTGAGCCGGAGAGGACCCGAACGGTCGCGTGTTCCTCTGAAAGTCGCTCGATAAGAAGGTCTGGGTCGGTTCCCGATGAGCGGTTCCCTCCCGACGAGCGAAGTATCGTTCCGTAACCCGGAGCCTGGGCGAAGCCCCGGGCTCCGTCGTTGGTCAGCGTCTTACTGCCCGAGTCCAGGATGATGCGATCCGGCGCCGGCTTGCTGACGACCCGAGCCAGCACCGTGAGCGCGCAGTCGTCGAGCGTGGCCGCGCCAAGCGCGACCTGCGTACGGTCAAAATAGACGTAGTTGCCGGGTCGATACTCGGTGAAGCCGTCCTGCTGCAGGGAGAAACGCGCCGGCGGCGTTGCGCCTGCACTTACCTCGTCGATCGTGATGCCGGCCGTCCGGCACCTTGCCACGAGCTCGCGCAGCGTGGCTGCCTCGCCCTCAGCCATCTCCCGCATCTCGTCGTCCGAATGTGCGTGATAAGCATGGCCCGCGTGCGACAGCAGGCCGCGCAGGCGAAGACCTGGCAGGGCAGCAACGCCCTTAATTATCTCGACCGCCCCGGCTGCGGCAGGGTCGATGCCGCAGCGATGGAAGCCCACGTCAACCTTGACGAGCACATCCACCTGCCGGCCGGCTTGGACCATCGCGTCGGACCACTGCTTCGCGACCGCGGGATGATCGACGATGAACGACAGGCGGGCGAGATCGAGCAACGCGACCACGCGCTCGGCGTTGGCGGGATTCAGGGGATAGGGCAGCCGAATGTCGGGCTTGCCTGCTTGCCCTGAGCCTTGTCCGAGGGCTGCGGCAAACACTTCCGCCTCGCCCAGCTTGGCGCAGCAGATGCCGATGGCGCCGCGATCGAGCTGCCAGCGCGCGATGGCCGGGCTCTTGTGCGTCTTGGTATGCGGACGCAGGCGAATGCCGCGGGCATTGGCGGCGGCCTGCATGCGGTCGAGATTGCGCTGCGCGCGCTCCCGGTCGATCAGCACGGCCGGAGTGGCGAGCCCATTAATGGTCATGTCAAAAGGCCCGCCCCTGCCGTGTCATCTACTACTGCGGTTTCTTCTTGGCGGCTTCGCGCTCTTGCGAGCGAGCGCCGCTCATGACGCCCTCGAGACCGTAGTTGGCTTCGTGGCACGCATACTCGTACACCTGCTCGCCCGGCGCCATGGCGCGAAACTCCAGTTCGC
>JANMUX010000256.1:0-4564 GCA_031392125.1 Acidobacteriota bacterium
AGTGAGCGGCATCCCGCGCCAGATCGTCGGCGTGGCGCCGCCCGGGTTCGATTTCCCCGACAAGGCGCGGGTGTGGGGTCCGGTGCGAAACGACAACGCGCAGTGCGGACGCAACTGCGGGTTCCTGAACGCGATCGGGCGGGTGAGCGACGGCGCAACGCCGCAGGCCGCACAGCAGGAGATGACCGGGATCGCCGCCGCGCTCGAGCAGGCGTTCCCCAACGACAACACCAACATCACGGTGATGGTGCAGACGCTACAGGACCGCACGGTGGGCGGCGTCCAGTTGGCGCTGACGCTGCTGCTGGGCGCGGTGGTGCTGGTGCTGCTGATCGCCTGCGCCAACGTCGCCAACCTGGTGATGGTCCGCGGCGCGGCAAGGCAGGGCGAAATGGCCGTGCGGATGGCGCTCGGAGCCGGCTATCGCGGCGTCCTCTCGTACTTGCTCGTCGAGAACGTGCTGCTCGGACTTGCCGGCGGCGCGGCGGGATTGCTGCTAGCCGCCTGGGGCATCGACGCGCTGAAGGTACTGGCGCCGACGAGTCTTCCTCGACTTGATGAAGTGCGCTTCGACTTCGCCGCCTTCGCGTTCGCCATGGGGATGGTGATGCTGACGACGGTGCTATTCGGGTTTGGACCGTCGTTGACGCTGGCGCGCGTGCCGCTGTCACAGGCGTTTGGCTCACGCGGAACGGTGGGCCGCGGACGAGGGATGTGGACCAGGTCGCTTCTTCTGACCGGCGAAGTCGCGTTGTCGCTGGTGTTGCTGCTTGGCGCCGGACTGCTGCTGCGGAGCTTGGCCGCGCAGCAGAACACCGAACTGGGATTTGCGGCCGATGGCCGCACCGTGTTCACGCTGTCGCTGCCGGCGGCGACCTATCCTGCCGATCGCGTGGTCCAGGCGCTCGACGAGCTGTCCGAAAAGTTTGCGGCGCTGCCAGGCGTAGAGAAAGTCGCGCGGGTATCGGCCCTGCCGCTCGGCACGGCCGAGAACGTCTTCAACTTCCTCAGACCCGACGAGCCGACGCCCGGGCCGGGACTGATGCCCGAGGCGCGGCACCAGTCGGCTGATGCCAACTACTTCGCCGCCATGAGCATCCCGGTGGTCGCCGGTCGAGCGTTCACCGACGCCGATCGCGAAGGCGCGCCGCCCGTCGCCATTATCAGCAAGGGCATGGCCCAGAAGTTCTGGCCAGGCGTCGACCCCGTCGGCCGTCCCATTCAGATGGGCGGCGTGAACTCGACCATCGTCGGCGTGGTTGGTGACGTACGCTCACTTGAAGTGACGCAGGCGCCGCAGCCGGAGATGTACCAGCCGCTGGCGCAGACGCGTCCGCGCTCCATGCGATTCATCGCGAAGAGCAACCTGGAGCCGGCAGAAGTGCTCGCCGGCGTTCGCGATGTCGTCCGCAAGTTCGACAGCCGCCTGCCGGTGATTGCGCCGGGGACGATGGAGGCGATCGTGGATGAGCATTTGGCGCGTCCGCGCTTCTACCTGTTGTTGCTGTCGCTATTCGCGGGTCTCGCCATGGTCCTGGCCGCCGTCGGCATCTACGGTGTCGTGGCGTACGTGGTGTCACAGCGCACGCGTGAGATCGGCGTGCGCATGGCACTGGGCGCACGCCAGCGCGAAGTGGTGAGCCTGATGCTTTGGCAGGGTCTGCGACCAGCCGCAGCTGGTGTGGCCGTTGGCGTCGTCGCCGCGCTTGGCCTTGGCCGCGTCGCCAGCGGCTTGCTTTACACCGTGCGGCCAACGGATCCGATCACCTTTGCCAGCGTGACGGTGATGCTGATGGTTGTGGTGCTGGTCGCCAGCGCCATTCCGGCGATGCGCGCAAGCGCGGTGCCGCCGTCTCAGGCGCTGCGGGGAGACTAGGCAGGCGACGGTCGGCGGACTCCGCATGCAGGGCGGCCAGTTGCAACCGACAGGCGCTTTCTCAACTCCCGTTATTCTTCGAGCAGAATCAGCGGCTTGGTCTTGCCGCGAAACGCTCGGTCGAAGGTGACGAGCGTCAGCTCCGACGCGTCGGCGAACGCAGCCAGGTAGGCATCGGCCCACGCCTTCGGCGCGGCCTGGCGGCTGCGACTCAGGGCACGAAAGCGCCGGTCCAGGCCCGGCGGCTCCTCGAGGAGCGTGACGTCATCGTTCTTCAGCCAGTTGTCATAAGTCGTCCACGCTTCTACCTGCGTGTGGACGTCCTCCCCCATGACCGCTTCCGCGGTCAGCACACGCAGGAAGCCAAGCCGCGTGAACCGGCAGAAGCACAAGCGCACATCGGCGTCGAATGATTCGAGCCAATCATGGGCCACCAGGTGATGGACGTGGCGTGCATGCGTTAATGCGACCCAAACGTTGATGTCAGGGAAAAGAAATGATGTCGTAAATCCGGGCATTGTCCAGCACCAGTGAACCGGGCTTCTTCGAACGAACAACCGGAATGACAATCTTCTTCCTGGTCGAGGTTTGATGACCGTCGAGCACCTGCTCGACCCCCTTCAGGATCAGGGCCTTAGCCGGCTTGCCCTCCTTGGCAGCGCGAGCTTTCAGCCGGCGATACAGTCCGTCGGGAATATCGATGGTCGTGCGCATGGTGCCTTTCTGCCATATTTATGGCAGTAAAAACTATCGAATGCGCCACCCGTTGACCGGGCCCGCGTGGAAGAACGCCGACGGCGTCATCACGCCGTCTTTCTTGAACACCACGCCGTCTTTCATCACGAACCGCACGTCCTTGAGCGCGGCCAGGTCTTCGAGCGGGTTACCCGGCAGCGCGATCAGGTCGGCAAAGAACCCCGCTTTGATCGGCCCACGCGTCGTCTCGGTCTCGCTGACCTTGTAGCCGTTGATGGTCATGGCGCGCAAGGTATCGGCGTTGGGGATGCCGGCGTCGATCCAGGTCTTGATGAACTCCAGGCACAGCTCGCCTCGCGTCTTGCCCGGCACCCAGTAGTCGGCATCGGTCGAAAACGTGAGCGGCACCTTGTTCTGGTACGCGTTCTTGAGGCCAGCCACCGTGCGCTCGTAGGCCTGCGCCGACACCGGGTGGCCCTCGAGCCCCGGCGGCGTTTCAGTGCCCGCTCGCCAAATGCCCTTCAGCGCCATCAGCTTGTGCATTTCGTCGGTCAGCGCGCCCGAGTGCGCAATCGACCAGATGCCCGCCTCGATCGCGTTCTTCGCGCCGTTCAGCGTCTGCACGTGTCCTTCGACCTTCATGCCCGACTTGGCCGCCTCGCGAATCACCAGGCGGATTTCGTCGGCGGTGTAACCGTACGGCTTGCAATCCACGCAGATCTTGATCACCCTGGCGCCGAACAATACGTTCTGGCGAATCGCCTTCACGATCTCGTCCGGCGTGTCGGCATCCAGGTACTCGGGATAGACGATGTTGTGATCCTTCGCCATCTCCGGCGTCGGAAAGAACTGCCCGCCCATGCCGCCGATGATGATGCCGGAGTTGATGATCGTCGGCCCGGGGATCCAGCCCTGCTCGATCGCCTGACGCAGCGCGGTGTCGGCGTAGTTCCCGTTGTTGCCCATGTCGCGAACGATGGTGAAACCGGAGGCGAGCATCTGGATGCCGTTAGACGCCGCCTGGATGGCGCGCAGCGCCGTCGATTCCTGGACGTAGGTGTAGTAGTAGACGTTGTTCTCGGGCACCGGCTTATAGGTGAGCGCCAGGTGGTTGTGCGCCTCGACCAGGCCGGGCATCACCGTCATGGCCGACAGATCAATCACCTGGGCGCCCGCCGGAATGGCCAGGCCGGCGCCAACCTCGCGGATGCGCGTGCCCTCGATCAGGATGATCTGGTTGGTGAGAATGCGACCGCTCTCGGGATCGAGCAGCCGCCCGGCACGGATGGCGGTGACCGGCACAGGCGCAGGAACCTGGGCGTGAATCACATCAACCGACAGCAGCACGACGAGTGACAGGAACAGAACCGAGCGGCGCATCATGACCTCCAAGGGAGCAGTCATCTTACAGGCGATCTAGAACAGCCTGGGCGGAGGGAAGGCGCGCTGCAATGCCGCCGTCACACGGTCGCGCGCAAACTGGCGGTCGGCGCACAGGAACCGGACGATCGCGTCGATGTCAGGGTCGTTGAACTCTATCTGGTAGTCGTCTGTCACGTTGGGCTCGAGGTAGATGCGCCGGATTTGATCGACCTGTCCGACCGAGTCGCGAATTTCAGGCGGCATGTCTTCGATGCGACCGTGCTGCTGCACCAGCTTGAGCGCCTTCTTCGGCCCAATGCCGTGAACGCCGTCGTTGAAATCGGTACCGACCAACAGCGCCAGATCGACCAGGCCCTCGCGCGTGATCGACCAGCGCTGCAACTGCGCGGACAGGTCGAGCACTTCTGGCACGAGCGGGCGGAACGTGCCCTGGCTGGGCAGGAACTCCTTGCCGCCGATGGTCAGGAACCGCAGCAGGCGGGGAGCGCCGAACAGCAACGTGTCGTAGTCCTTGCTCACCGCCGCCCAGGCACGACCCGTGCGCGCCATGTGCGCCGCCTGCGCTTCGCCTTCGGATGGCGCCTGGATCACCGGCAATCCCATCAGCCT
>JANMUX010000477.1:0-4660 GCA_031392125.1 Acidobacteriota bacterium
TGTTCCTGGTCGGTGCCTACCAGGAAATTCTGGGCGACCTCCACAACCTGTTCGGCGACACGCATGCGGTGCACATCTCACTGGGCGAGAACGGCATCGATCACACCGAGGGCGCACGGGTCGAGCACATCATCAAGGGCGACACCGTTCGCGAGGTGTTGAAGTACGTGGAGTTCGAGCCGGAGATGCTGATGGGCAAGCTGCGCCGCGACGTCGAACAGGCCGTGAACGCCAATCGCATGGAAGACCAGGAGGCCGGCCGCCTGCTCCGCTTCTATGAAGATGCGCTGCAGGGCTACACCTACCTCGAGGATCCTAACGCCGACTGAGCCTCAGTTCGAGGTGGCGCTTCACATCGGGCCACTCGCCGGCCAGGATGCTGTAGAGGACTGTGTCTCGCACGGTTCCATCGCGACGCGACTGATGGTGGCGAAGCACCCCGTCTTTCTTGGCGCCAATCCCCTCGATCGCTTTTTGTGACACGAAGTTGAAGTTGTCGGTTCGCAGGCCGACAACCTTGCAGCCGAGCGTCTCGAATGCGTGTGTCAACAGGAGCAGCTTGCAGGTGGTGTTGACGTGGCTTTTCTGGCAGCGTCCCGCATACCAGGTGTAGCCAATCTCAACGCGGTCGATCGCCGGAATGATGTCGTGGTAACGGGTGCTGCCAACGATCGCTCCCGACGCCAGGTCGCGAACCGCCCATGGCAGCATGTGGCCTTCCCGCTGCCCTTTCAGCGCGTCGTCGATGTAGCCTTGCGTTCCGGCAGCGTCGGGAACCGAGGTGAACCACAGCTTCCACAGTTCCCCGTCGGCGGCTGCGGCCTCCAGGCCATCGCGATGCTGGGACCCAAGGGGTTCGAGGCGAACGTCGTTGCGTTCGAGCGTCGCTGGGGCTGGGGCAATCATTTCGCAATTCTATCGAAGGAAGGGGTCTGGAAACGTGCCTGATAACATCGACAACGTGGACTGGGCCGGACGTTTCGCCGCTTTCGTCGACAGAAAGACAACCGCCGCCGTGACGGCGCGCATCCCAGGCTATGCCACGATGCAGTCCAACGGTGCGCAGCTCGGTCTTCGATCGATCACCAACGCGTGGGCGAGCGAGCACTTCGATGGACCCTTCTTCGAATCCGAAGCCTCGAGCACTGCGCTGCCAGCGGTGAACACCGTGTTTGTTCAATCCTCAGATGGGAACACCGGTGCCGAGCATCCAATGGAACTGGGCGGAGGCCTGACTGACAAACACCTGATCTACGAGGGTCTGTCGAGCGCCCACGCCGACGCCATCCTCACCGGCGCGTTGACGATTCGCGGCGCACAAATGGTCATGGCTATCTGGCATCCGGAACTGGTGGCCCTGCGGACCGCCCTGGGGCTCGAGCGGTATCCCGCCCAGGTGGTGGCCACTCGCAGCGGGGACCTGGACATCGAGTCCGCGCTGTTGTTTAACGTTCCTGGGCTGCGCGTCTTCATCCTGACTGACGACGCCGGAGCGGAACAGTTGGAACCGCAGATCAGGCGACGCCCATGGATCCGGGTGCTCAGCGGCGGTCGAGAATCTGATGTCGTTGCAGGGTTGAAAACCCTGCGCGCGGACCACGGCATCACGCGAGTCTCGTGCATTGGCGGCCGTACCCTGACGACCCAGTTAATCGATGCCGGTGTCGTGCAGGACATCTATCTAACGACCTCGCCCAAGCCAGGCGGCGAGCCGAATACGCCGTTCTACACCGGCGCCCAGCCTCTCAATACCATCCTCGTCGCCAGCAAAGCCGGCCGGGACGAAGAGGCCGGCGTCAGGTTCGAGCACCTTCAGTTGGCCGATTAACTGACGATTAACCGCAGACTGCACTTTGCTACAGGCGCGCCAGTCTTAGTTCGAGGTGGCGCTTCACGTCCGGCCATTCGTGCGCCTGCCTGCTATTCCTTCGGCATCGAGTACTCGAAGACGTACTTGTGCTGCTTGTCTTCGATGATGATGTCCATCTTGCCGGTCAGGCCCACCAGCGCGCCGGTGCCAGAGTCTGGCACCACGGTGATGGTGAGCGACGGCTTGCCGCGGTCCATGATGCCGGTGTGCTGCAACGCGAAGCTGCCCTTCTTGCCGTGCAGCAACCCGGTGATGCGCTCGACGGCAGAATAGGCCGCCGAGCCATTCACGGCAATCCCGGCGGCGGTGATCATCTCGCCCTTGCCGGCGGCATCGAGGTCGCCCTTGAACACCTTGTCAAGCGACAGGCGTCCCAGGTTGGGCCCCTCGGGTGTGCTGTCGTTACCGACTGGCGCCAACTTGACCTCAAACGTACCGGTTGCTCGCGTCATTTCCTGCTCCGCCTGGACGTTCGCCAGGCACACCAACACCGCGACCGCCACGACGATTGAACGCATCACTGTTGCCCCGGGTGGTAGGTGCGCTCGGTGTGGCCATCGAGCTGGTTGCGATAGAAATAGACGTCACGCAAGTTGCCCGTGGCGTAGCGATCGGCCTGGTCGTTGAAATGCTTTGAACCAGGGACGCTGTTCAAACCACCGGCGGTAACGGCACGGGCCTTGACCTGGTCGCCGAACTCGACCACCGCGACAAAGCTGTTGCCGCTCGTGCCGTACCACTTCTTGGTGCCCGGATACGCCCGGGCGCCAAACGACGCCAGCGAACCCCAGCGCGCGGAAGCAAACATCACCGGGGTGCTTGGCTTCGCGTCATCGAATTTCTGGACGATGTTCGCGTCGTTGCGCTGGAAGCGGTTGATGTCACCCCATGGCGTCTGCCACTTGCCGAAGTCGGCCTGCAGCTTGTCGGCAGCGGCGGCCAGCGATGCCAGCCGCTGCTCGGCAGTCGCCCTGGTGCGCATGTAATCGTAAACGCTGAGGCCGGCCTTGCGAGCCTCGGGGCTGACGCGCTGCCACAAGTCCTCGCCGTAGAAAATGGCCACCGACGTCGGCACCGAGGAAGCCGACCAGCGGTAATCCCAATCCTTCAATACCGCCACCTGGTCCGCCACCTTGGCCTTGAGCGGGTTCGACGCGACCGCCTGCGCATGGGCCTTCAAGAGCAGCGGGATCTGGATGTCGAACTCCGGCATGTAGCTGTCGTAGGCGGCGCCGATCAGCGAGTCGATCGTGAAGCCCTTCTTGCCATCGAGCACCCGAATGGCGTGAACGCCGCGCGGGTTTTCGCTGCCCGAATCGACGTAGGCCGGGTAGTCCTTCTGCTTCGGGCTGTTGGCGCCGGCAGCCGAGAACGGGTAGTTGTTGGTGTTGTAGACCCAGCCATTGGGTGGATTCACCGAGTTCGGCGATTCGTCGAATGAGTGCAAGCCGTTCCATTCGGTTGCGGCATTGGTGCCGTCCACCGGCTTGGTCCAGTCGAACTTTGGATCGCGCCTGGGAATGAAGTTCGAGTGGAAATAGGCGATGTTGCCGTCGGCGTCGGCATACAGCGTGTTGTTGGACGAGTTGGTGTGCAGCGCCATCACCTTCTTGTAGTCGTCAAGTCCGCGCGCCTTGGTGCGCGAATAGGACTGCGTGAGTGCCTTGAGTGGCTCGTTCATCAGCCGCACGCTCACCCACTTGCCGTCGGCGGCCCGGACAATCGGGCCACGGTGAGTCTGATAGACGGTGAACTCTTTCTGCGCCAGCCCCGTGGCCGACTTGTACGGCACGCTAATCTTCGACGCAACCAGCGGCCGTTGCTCGGTGCCGACGCGATACGTGTAGCGGCCGTCGGCCTGCTTGGTCACCGTCTCGAGGTACTCGTCGATGTTATCGACACTGCTGGAGGTGTGCATCCAGCCGGCCTTGTCGTTGAAGCCCTGGTAGATGAAAAATTGTCCCCAGGTGAGCGCGCCGTAGGCGTTCAGGCCCTCTTCGCTGACCATCTGCGCCTCTTCGCGAAAGAAGAACGAGGTATGGGGGTTGATGAGCAGCTGCGCCTTGCCCGATGCCGTGTTGGCGCCGGCGATGGCAATGCCGTTAGAGCCGGTGGGTTCGGCCGGAGGCGCCAGGAAGTCGGTCGAGTCAAATCGCGCGGTGCTGGTCGGGGGCTGCGCCGCGCCATAAAACGCTTCGAGTTGGCCCAGGTTGACGCGCTCGATGTCGCCGCCAATGCTGCCTTCACTGAAGCTGAGCGCCATCCAGGGCTCGAACTTGGCGATGACGCGCGGCTTCACTTCGGGATGCTGGTGCAGGTAGAAGTTGAGGCCATCGGCCCAAGAGTCCATCAAGGCCTTGAGCCATGGCTCGGCCTTCGCGTAGTCGGCCTTGAGGTTCTCGGGGGTGATGAACAGCTTCATGCGCAGGTCGCGGTAGATCTCGCCCTCGCCCTCCGCCTCGGCCAGCCGGCCCTGCGAGTTGATGAAGTTGGTCTCGACGCGGTGGAAGTCGTCTTCGGCCTGCGCGTACATCAGCCCGAACACGACATCGGCGTCGGTCTTGGCGTAGATGTGGGGCACGCCCCAGTCGTCGCGAATAATGGTGACGCCTTGGGCGCGCGTCTGCCAGGCGGCAACTTCAGGGCTAACAGGAGGCGCGACCGGCTGCGAGGAACACGATGCCAGCGCGATGACACAGATCAGGGCAAGCTTCTTCATGGCCCCGGAATTCTATCTCCGGGATCAGGGATCAGGGATCAGGGATCGGGGATCGGGGAACGGGGATCGGG
>JANMUX010000052.1:0-17221 GCA_031392125.1 Acidobacteriota bacterium
TGGTCTTCAAGATCAAGGAAGACGACGCGCGCAACCCCGGCGTGATCGCCGACTGCACCGGCGACAACGCCGGCGATTCTGTCGGCCCGACCGCCGACGGCTTCGAGACCTACGGTGTCACCGGCGTGGCGCTCATCATGTTCATCATGCTGGCCGTGAAAGACCCGGCCACACAGGTGCAGTTGCTGGTCTGGATTTTCATGATTCGCGTGGTCATGGTGTTGGCTTCGGCCGGTTCCTACCTGGTGAACAACGCCGTCGCTACGGCCAAGTACGCCAACGTCGAGAAGATGAACTTCGAGGTGCCGCTGACCTCGCTCGTGTGGCTGACCTCGATTGTCTCGGTGGTGCTCACTTACGGACTGTCGTACCTGCTCATCCCGACCCTCGGCGGCAACAGCGACCTGTGGTGGCAGCTGTCCACCGTCGTCACGTGCGGCACGCTGGCGGGCGCGATCATCCCCGAGTTCGTCAAGGTCTTCACCTCGACGCATTCCGCGCACGTCAAGGAGGTCGTCACCTCGTCGCGTGAAGGCGGCGCGTCGCTCAACATCCTGTCGGGCCTCGTCGCCGGCAACTTCAGCGGCTACTGGCTGGGCCTGACGATCATGTTCCTGATGACGATTGCCTACCTGGTGTCGTCGCTGGGCCTCGGCGCCATCATGGTGGCGCCGGCGATCTTCGCGTTCGGCCTGGTCGCCTTCGGCTTCCTCGGCATGGGCCCGGTGACGATCGCGGTCGACTCCTACGGTCCGGTCACCGACAACGCGCAGTCGGTCTACGAGCTCTCGCAGATCGAAGAGATCCCCGGCATCGAGCAGGAGATCCAGAAGCAGTACGGCTTCAAGGTCAACTTCAAGGTCGCCAAGGAACTGCTCGAAGAGAACGACGGCGCCGGCAACACGTTCAAGGCGACGGCAAAGCCGGTGCTGATTGGCACCGCGGTGGTCGGCGCGACGACCATGATCTTCGCGATCATCATGGCGCTGACGGGCGGCCTGACCGACCAGGGCGCGATTGCGCGACTGTCGATTCTGCACCCCCCCTTCCTGCTCGGCCTGATCACGGGCGGCGCGGTGATTTACTGGTTCACCGGCGCGTCGATGCAGGCGGTCACCACCGGCGCGTATCGCGCGGTGGAGTTCATCAAGGCCAACATCAAGCTGGACGGCTCGACCAAGGCGTCGGTTGAGGACAGCAAGAAGGTCGTCGAGATCTGCACCATCTACGCGCAGAAGGGGATGTGGAACATCTTCCTCGGCGTGTTCTTCTCGACGCTGGCGTTTGCGTTCATCGAGCCGTTCTTCTTCATCGGCTACCTGATCTCCATCGCGCTGTTCGGGTTGTACCAGGCGATTTTCATGGCCAATGCCGGCGGCGCGTGGGACAACGCGAAGAAGATTGTCGAGACGGAACTGAAGATGAAGGGCACGCCGCTCCATGACGCGTCGATTGTCGGCGACACCGTCGGCGATCCGTTCAAGGACACCTCGTCGGTGGCGATGAACCCGGTGATCAAGTTCACGACGCTGTTCGGCCTGCTGGCCGTCGAGCTGGGCGTATACCTCGGCACTGGCGCGGCGCTGACGGTCGGGCTGTCGGCGGTGTTCTTCGTCATCAGCATGTATTTCGTTCACCGCTCGTTCTACGGGATGCGGATCGAATCAAACTAGGGCTCAAATTGATGGAGTGCTGAAGTGCTCAAGTGCTGGGGTGCTGGAGTGCGAAACGCGCACACAACGCACTGGGGCACCTCAGCACCTCAGCACCCGAGCACCCCAGCACTTTGTATTTGTTGGTAACCGCCGCGAATTTTCCACGAATTCCACCCCATCAGCCGTTGACGCGGGATTCGGGCGCGACTAGAATCGCCGGGCATTGCGAGAGGGGTCAGACCCTACCGGTTTGTGCAGGGTCTGGCCCCTTCGCGTTTTTCAGCGGCACTCGGCGTTTTTCAGGGAGCCGATGCCGGGAACCGGTGTCTAATGACGACAGCGACCAGTAACCGGCTTATGAGCCAGGTCGCTGTCCGGCGTTGACAGCAGTTTTCAGCGCAGGGATAATCGGCGCTCTTTTGGCGCCGTTGGGTGTTGTGACGGGATAAGCCGACCGGGTTTATTCCGCATCTGGGAGCAGGAGGAACAGTGCCACGCGACATGTTTGGTGATGTCGTCGATCCGTCCATCAAGATGGGCAACAAGATGTGGTACACCGTGCCACTCACCATGTTGATCCAGGCGTCGGTCGTCGCTGCGTTGATCATCGTTCCGCTGATGGCGACGGGCGTATTGCCGACCACGCCTTCGATGATGGCGTTCGTATCCGCGCCACCACCGCCACCGCCCCCTCCGCCGCCCCCGCCGCCACCCGAGGCGAAGGCGCCGCCACCACCTATGGACGTGAGCCCCGATGCGGCTCCGCTCGAAGCGCCCAAAGAGATCAAGGCTGAGACCGGCCTCGAAGCCGGGTTCGAGCGCACTTCGGGCGTCGAAGGCGGCATCATCGGCGGCGTCGCCGGTGGCATCACCGGCGGCATTCCGGAGCCGCCGCCACCACCACCGCCACCCGCCGCGCCCGTGCGCGTGGGCGGCAACATCAAGCCGCCGCAGAAGACCCGCGACGTGCGGCCGGTGTACCCGCCGATTGCGCAGTCTGCGCGCGTGCAGGGCATCGTGATCATCGAGGCAACGATTGGCCCCGATGGCGCGGTGAAGGATGCAAAAGTGCTGCGCTCGATCCCGTTGCTGGATCAGGCGGCGCTCGAAGCGGTGCGGCAGTGGGTATTTACACCGACCTTGCTCAACGGCGTGCCGGTGCCGGTCATCATGACGGTCACGGTGCAGTTCACGCTGCAGTAACGGTCCACCTTCGCGCCCACGGGCGCTTCGGTGGGCGAGCTGGAACCTGGATCGGGCCGGGCTGCAGCGAAGGTCTTTAAACGTAGTAAGCCGTTTTTTTCTGGAGGATAGCGATGGAAGGTCGGAAGATTCAGTTTGGTCGTATCGCTGGTGCCGGTTTCGCCATGCTGCTCATGAGCACGCCTGCGTTCGCGCAGGAAGGCGGCGGTCTAGATCTCGTCGACATGTTCGAGCAGATGGGCGCCGCGGCGTGGTCAGTGGCCATCATCCTGTTCATCATGTCGTTCTGGTCGGTGGGCGTCGCGATCGAGCGCATTTACACGTTTAACCAGGCGACCAAGCAGTCGAAGATGTATGCCCCCCTCGTCGCCAAGCACCTCAAGGAAGGCCGGCTGAAGGAAGCCATCGCCCTGTCGTCGGCGAAGGAATACCGCTACAGCCACCTTGCCAAGGTCGTGCTCGCCGGCCTCCAGGAATACCAGTTCCAGCAGGAAAGCGGCACCAACCTGTCGCGTGAGGACCTGCTCGACACCGTCCGCCGTTCGATTCAGCGCGCCACCGCGCTCACCTCGAACGACCTCAAGAAGGGCGTGTCCGGTCTCGCCACCATCGGCGCCACCGCGCCGTTCGTCGGTCTGCTCGGCACGGTCGTCGGCGTTATCAACGCCTTCGTCGGTATCGCCTCGTCGGGCTCCGGCGGCATCGGCGCCGTCTCGGCCGGTATCGCGGAAGCGCTCGTCGAAACCGCGCTCGGCCTGTTCGTCGCCATCCCGGCGGTGTGGTTCTACAACTACCTCTCCGGGAAGCTCGAATTCTTCAACGTCGAGATGGACAACTCGTCGTCGGAAATGGTCGACTACTTCATCAAGAAGACGGCGTAGTTGGGTTTTTGGCGGTCCTGAGGTCTTGAGGTCGTGAGGTCTTGAAGCAATTCAAGACCCCAAGACCCTGGGTCCTCAAGACCTCCGCAAGGAGTAACTGTTATGTCAATGGATGTCGGCGGTTCCCGTGGTGGAATCAAATCGGACATCAACGTCACGCCCCTCGTGGACGTCATGCTGGTGCTGCTCATCATCATGATGATCGTGGCCCCGCTGCTCCAGAAGGGCGCCGACGTGAAACTGCCGCTCGCCGCGAACACCGCGGACAAGCCGGAAACGCAGGACCAGACCGTTGTCGCCATCGACAAGCAGGACCGGTACTTCGTGAATGGCCTGCCGGTGCGCAAGGAAGATCTGCGGCAGAAGGTCGAAGAAATCCTCGAAGACAAGAAGGAGCGCATCATCCTCATCAAGGCCGATGTCGATGCGCGCTACGCCGCCGTCATGGACTGCATGGACGAACTGCGCGCCAGCGGCATCGAGGACATGGGGTTGATCACCGACCCCAAGGCCCGCGGTTTGCTGCAAGGCGGAGGAAACTAACATGGCCCACGCACATCAGCACCTCGGTGCCGACCGCGTCGTTACCGCCAAGAAGCTCGAAGTCAATGGCGACATGAACATCACGCCGATGATCGACGTGCTGCTCGTGCTCCTGGTGATCTTCATGGCCGCCCTGCCGCTGTCGCAGAAGGGCCTCGACGTCAACCTTCCGGCCGAAACCAAGACTGCGGAACAGACGCAGGTCGATGTTTCGCAGATCGTGGTTGAGTACACGGCCGACCGCAAGCTGTCGGTCAACAAGCAGGACGTGTCGGTCGCCGAACTCGAAGATTTCCTGCGAAAACTCTACGAGGAACGCAAGGACAAGACCTTGTTCATCGCCGCCGACGGCGGCCTGCGCTACGGCGATATTGTCGACGTGATCGACGCCGCCAAGGGCGCGGGCGTTGAAAAAGTCGGCATCATCACCGAGGGCATGCGTCGCGCTGCCGCCGGCACCGCACGCACGGGCGGCAACTAGACAGCCGCTCCGCTGGACTCTGAACGGCCGCTTGGGTCACCGGGCGGCCGTTTTCGTTTGTACGGAGCCCCGAGGAGGCGCTCCCGCTCGCGCGTGTGGCGCTCGCCTTAGAAGCTCGGCGGAGGCACCAAGCCGAGCTCGCGAAGTTCCGGCAGACCCTTGTCGGCCTTTCTCCAGACCTGCCGCAGTTCGCCGTAAGCGGCCATGGCGCGCGCCATGTCCTTGACGGCCATCGACGCGCGCCCCAGGCCCAGCAGTGACAGCGCGCGGCGCGGATTCCGCTTCAGCGAGGCCTCGAAGGCCGCAATCGCCTCGCGGGGACGCCGAAGGTCCATGAGCATCTCGCCCACCAGCTCCTGGGCCGGTTTAACGGGCACCGGCGGGCCGAACTCGAACGACAGGCTCTCTTCGACCACGGCAGCCTGGCGCGCCAGCACAAGGGCCTCCTCGCGGCGGCCTTCAGAGAACAACAGGACCGCTTCCAACTGCTGGGCCATGACCTGCGCCGCGCGCTTGTCGCCGCCAGCGCCGGCAGGCAAAGCCCCGGCCGCCGGGGCGGGGGTAGGGGATTCGACCAGCGGCGAGATGCCGGCCCTGGTAGACCCGACCACAGGCTTCCCTGATGTCCGAGAGGGCGGCTTGGCGGTTGCACCAGATCCCGCCGCCGTGGCTCCTGCGGAGACGGGAGCTTCTTCCATCAGGACAGCCATCTGCCGCATTGCATTGCCGCCCGCCGAGCGGTTGCCGGTGCGAATCGCCGCAAAGCCGATGGCGAACAGGTCGGCGAAGGCGGCATCGGCAGCAAGACCCTTCGACACAACCGGCGGCTTCGCCTCGCCCCACTTACGCGACTCGATCAACCAGGCGGCGCGAGCCAGGGCAAGATGACTGCGGAGGTCTGCCGACCCGCTCGTTGCAGCGTCGGCTTCGATCTGCGCAAGCACGGCGCGAGACTCCTCAAACCGTCCCTGCTGCGCGTAGCCGTAGACCAGCCACAGCATGGCGTGAAACCCGCGCGCCTCCGCATCCAGCTTTTTGGCGTCACGGCGGGCATCGGCCGCCTTCATCGACCGCTCGTTGACGGCCGAGGCCTCGTCCCACATGCCAAGCGCGAAGTAGATGTGCGAGGGTATATGCAGCGCGTGCGATGCAGCGGGCGCAATCCTCGCGTAGGCATCGGCGAAGCGCAGGCCCAGCGGTGCGTGGACCGGATCGTCATAGGAGTGAATCAGGTAGTGCGCGGCACCTGGGTGTTGAGGATTCCTCGTGTAGACCTGTTCGGCCAGGGCGGCGGCCTTCATGAAGGTCGGCAGATCGCGGCCACCGTGACTGGTGCCGAGCAACGCGAGGGCATAAAAGGCCGTGACCTCATCATCGTCCGGATACTTGTCGTGCATGCGGCGCAGGTGCTCGGCATACGCGCGGTCGCGGGCGAGCTTGTCGCCGGACCCATACAGTTTGTCGAGCGACGCGAGCCATTCCTTTTCCTTGGCGGTCGCGGCTTTGGCCAGGCGCGCTTCAGCCGTCGGCGCCAGGCGCACCAGTGCCGCCTTGGCCAGCTCGGGCGACACCTGCTGCCACACTGCGTGGTTGTAGGTCATGGCCTCGCCCCAGTACGCCATGGCGTAGCCGGGGTCGGTCTTCTGCGCCTCGAGAAAAGACTCCCTGGCATCCTCGTACTCGAAGCTGTGCATCAGCAGCACGCCCTTGAGAAATGCCGGCTGCGCCGCCACTGCCCCCGAAGTCGGGAAGTCAATCTTGCCCAGCTCGTCCTGGGCCCGCAGACCAGTCGGACCGGCCATCAGCAAAGCGGCCACGACGAAAGCGGCAGGTCGCATCATGGTTGAAATATACCGGTACAAGAAAAAAGGGGCGAGTCCGAAGACCCGCCCCTTCCGTTGCAAACGCTGTGAGCCCTAAGCCCTAAGCCCCTAAGCCCCTAAGCCCCTAAGCCCCTAAACCCCTAGTTAAAGAAATACCTGAAGCTGAGCAGAACCTTGTAAACGTCACCGAGGTCCGACGTCTGCTGAAGCGAGGTCGTCATCAACTGGTTGTTGATCACGCGAAGCCGGTACTGCGCTCGTCCCTGGGCATCGACCGGTCCGCCCTGCGCGGCCGTCGGCACGATCAGGGGCGAGTTGGAGATCAAACGCTGCGAGACTCCCCAGTTCTTGTTCAGCAGGTTGCCGAAGTTGATGACATCGGCGCGGAACTGGAAGCGCTGGCGTTTGCCGCCAATGTTCTTGAACAGGTCCTGCGAAACGCTCAGGTCCATGCGGTTGAGCAGCGGCAGGAAGACGGCATTGCGCACCGCGTACTCGCCGCGACGCTTGCTGAGGTAAGCATCCTGCTGGATGTATGCCTCCCACGCCGCCGCCTGCTGTGCGGCCGTGAACGGCACCGCGCCGGTGATGTCCTGGAAGTTCATCTCGCTGGTGTTGCGCGGAATGTAGATCAGGTCGTTGCCGGTCGCCGTGTCGCCATTCAAGTCGCCGGAGAACACGTAGCTGGTGTTGGCAATGGTCCGCGAGTCGAAGAACAACGAGATGCCGGTGGCACCAAACCCGAAGTACTCCTTGCGGTAGTTGGCGGTGAGGAAGAACCGATGGCCAGGCGAGTTCGAGCTGAATGAGACGCCTGGGTTGTTCGGATCGCCCGAAATGGCGTTGCCAGTGAAAGACCCGGCGGCGACCGAGCCGGCGTCGACCGTATTCTCGGCCTCGCCGTAGTTATAGGCGGCCTGGACGAAACCGCTACCGAAGGCCTTTTTCAGCGAACCGGTCACGTTCCAGTTGCGGCCGATGTCCTGGTTCTTCAGCACCGTCGCATTGGCGATGTTGGAATTGATGCGGCTGCTGGTGAAGCGGGGCCGGGTGTCGGCGCCGGTGAATGCCGCCTGCGAGGCCGGCAGGTTGGCGTTGATGTAATACACCCCGTTGACATCGCGGCTGTAGAGGAACTCGCCGGTGCCGACGATGCCCCAGGGCAGGCGCTGGTCGACGCCGATGTTGCTGCGCCACACCTGTGGGAACTTGAAGCCTTCGTCAGTCAACGCCAGCTCGTACGAAGCGGCCGGCGCGCCAGTCACGTTGGTCGGCTTGTACTTATCGGGATTGGCACTGAACGGCCGGGCCGTCGTGTTGCGCAGGTCCTCGAAGCCGGTCAACACGCCGGTGTTGCCGATCTGGTTGGAGATCCAGACGAATGGCGGTTTACCCGTGAAGACGCCGGTGCCGCCGCGGACCTGGGTACCGCGGTCCCTGGCGACATCCCAGTTGAAGCCCACTCGAGGCGAAATCAGGGGATTGGCCTCTGGCAATTTCTTGGTCGAGTACTGCACGGTCGCGCCGGTTTCATCGCGGAACGATAGCGCGTCGGCGGCGGCGTTGGCGTAGCCGGTGTCGCCGAACGACGCCACGTCCACGCGAACGCCGGCAATCAGCTTGAAGTTATCGGCGACCGTCCACTCGTCCTGGGCGTAGGCGCCAGAGTAAGTCACGTCAAGCGGCTGGATCGGCTTGTCCTGGCCGGGAATGTTGTTGTAACGCACCTGGAAGATCGCCAGGGTGACCGGCGACACCGTTCGATTCGGGTTCGCCAACGCATCCTGGGCGTCGGTGTAGAAGTCCTGCAGCGAGTTATAGACGTAGGCGCTCTGCTTGCCGGGGAAGAACACGTTCTCGGAATGGTACTTTTCGAAACTCACACCGAAGGTGAGCGAGTGCTTCTCGCCAAACCTCGTGAAACTGTCCTGCAGCTGGAAGTTGTTGTAGCGGAGTTCATTGTTCGGGGTGAAGGGCTCCGAACCGAAGGACGTGTAGACGGTGTTGGCCTGGAGGATGTCAACCAGCGGAAACAGCTTGCCGATATCGCCGCGGCTCTCGTCCGACTTGTTGTAGCCAACAATCAGGGAGTTCGACATCTTGGTGCCGACAATCGTGTTGAGCTCGGCGATTCCCGACTTGTTGTTCTCGAGAATGGTGTAGTTCGAGGCCTGGAAGCTCAGCCCAAACGTCGACGTCCGGCGGTTTCCGAACCCGAGCGACTGCGAATTCGACAGCAAGACGTCGGTGTCGGAGTCGAGCTGGTTATACCGGAACGTCAGCTTGTTACGGTTATTCAGATTGAAGTCGAACTTCGCAAGCGCACGACGCCCCGGCGTCGCGAACTCATAGTCCTGGTAGCCGCCGGTCTCATACTGAAAGCTGTTCTTGAGGAACGAGGCCAGCGCATTCAGGTCTGACTCGAGCACCCGGGTGATGCTGCCGCCGACGGTTTCCCCGCCCTTGTTGGCGCGGAACGTGGTGCCGGGCTGCACGAATTTTTCGCCCTCGCCACTGCCGAAGAAGAACAGGCGATTCTGCACGATCGGGCCAGAGACCCACGCGCCGCCATTCTTGAAATTGAAGGTGCCGGGATTGACCGCCGCCGTCTTGGCTTCGGTGCCCACCATGCCGTTGTCGCGGAACTGGTAAAAGCCTGATGCCGCGAACCGATTGGTGCCGCTGCGGGTGACGGAGTTGACGCCGGCGCCCACGAAGTTACCCTGGCGCACGTCGTACGGCGCCACGCTCACCTGCACCTGTTCGATCGCTTCCATCGAAATCGGCGCGACGTTGGTGCGTTCGCCAGGCGCGGAGCCCAGGCCAAACGAATTGTTGAAGTACGAACCATCAACCGTGATGTTGTTCAGGCGGTTGTCCTGGCCGCCCACCGAGTAGCCGCGCGCCTCGGGCGCGAGCCGGATGATGCTGTCGATGCGGTTGTTGAGATTGGGCAGCGCGGCAATCGTCTCGCGGCTGACCGTGGTGGCCGAACCGGTGCGCTCGGAGTTGAACACCGTGTCGGACTTCGCGGTGACGGTCACGGTTTCGCTGATGGCGATATTGCGCATCGTGAACTCGATGTCGGTCGCGCCGCCGAGGTTGACCGTAATGTTGTCCTGGGTCTCGGGCTGGAAGGCCGCCGCGCCGGTGCCCGAGGCGGCCACCGTCACCGAGTAGGGGCCGCCGACGCGCATACCGGGAATTGAAAACCGTCCGTCGGACCGGGTGGTGGCTTCGTAAGAAGAGCCCGAGGGCAGGTGAATCGCAATGACGCTGGCATCGGCAACCGCCTGCTGCTGCGAATCGAGAACCTTACCGCTCAGTGCGCCGGTGGTGACGCCCTGCGCGCTGACGAACGTGGCAAGGGCAAAAACCGAGCAAAGGGAAAAGACAAGCCTAGTCACATGTTTCATTTGTACATCGCTCCTGAACAAGCGAGAATTATCGCACTTGTAGGTTACAGGCACGTAAATAGAAAACGGGCCGGCTCCGCGTGGCGGAACCGGCCCGTTTTCGTATTGGGTAATCGCCCGATGTGGCGATTTGTGAGGCTTTTAGCTGGTTGCGCGGGCCTTGCGCATCGCGTTGGCCTTTTCGCCCAGATCGGTGCCCTCACGAATCAGCTGCTGCTGCTTCTTGGGGTCTTTTTCGACCAGAGCCTGCGTGCGCAGCAGCAGGCCCTTGTAGGTGATGGCCTCGACATAGTCTGGCTTGATTTCGAGCGCCTTGTTCACGGCGTCAAGACCGTCGAGCACCAGCTGCAACTTTTCCTTGTCGGCCAGGCGGAAGTCGCGCGACGCCTTGTCCCAGTGGTAAGTCGCCAGCGTGTAGTGCGCTTCCGGGTTGTTCGGCTCGAGCTCGATGCGCTTGCGCAGGTTTTCGACCAGCTTGGGGAAGTCGCCCTGGCGATTGTAGTAGCCGGCGACCGTCAGGTACACGGTCGGGTCGTTTGGCTTGGCGTCGCGGCCCTTCAGGTAGGTTTCTTCCGCCAACTGGTATTCGCCAGAGTCTTCGTAGATCTTGGCGAGCTGGAAGTAGTTGGTCGGTTCGTTGGGCGCCAGTTCGATCATGCGCTTCACCACCGGCTCGGCCTGGGTCGGGTCGGCCAGCTTGTCGGGCCCGTAGGCGGCGACCAGGAACTCCAGGGCCAGTGATCGCTTCGGAACGGTGTCTTCCGTCAGCTTCTCGCTCGCCAGCTTGTAGTTTTCGACGGCCTTCGCCATCAGCTCGTCGTTGGCGGGCTCACCCTTCCGCGCCGGGCGATACATATTGTCGTACGAGTTCGCCAGGTAGAAGAAGATGGCCGCGTTGTTCGGGTCGAGCTTCGCCGCCTCCTCGTACTTCTCGGCCGCCGCCCGCCAGTCACTGGCCCCGTAGGCCTTGTTGCCGTCCTTGAACGCCTTCATGGCGCGGACCTCGCCGATGTATCCGCAACCGGCAAGCGCGACGCCCAGTCCCATAATCAGCGCCAAGCACGCTGCCGAAGACCGCTTTCTCATCAGAATTCCCCCTGTAAGTCCCAGTAAAACACGTTCAAGTCGCAAGGCCGGAAAGTATAGCTTCGATTCCAGACCCCCCGCAACCATGACCCGGGCATGGCCTATGATGGAGGCGGCTCCAGCCAAAGGCGAACGCCACGTGGCGCGTCCGGCTTTCGCCGGACCGTCGCCGGCCGATAAGCAATTAGACACCGAACTTCATGATTCGCTTCGAGGATCTGCTCGACAAGGTCCGGGCTTACAGTCCGGACGCCGATCTCGAGTTGCTCCGCCGGGCCTACGTATTCTCGGCACTGGAGCACAAGGGACAGGTCCGCCATTCCGGGGAACCCTACCTCGTTCACCCGCTGGAGGTCTCCGACATCCTTGCCGACATGAAGCTCGATGCGGTCTGCATTGCCGCCGGCCTGCTCCATGACGTGGTCGAAGACACCCTGACCACCCCCGAAAAAATCCGGGAAAAATTCGGCGAGGACGTCGCCCACATCGTCGAGGGCGTCACCAAAATTGGCGCCATCCCGTTCTCGTCGAGCGAAGAGCGCCAGGCCGAGAACTTCCGCAAGATGCTGCTGGCAATGGTCGATGACATCCGGGTCATCCTCGTAAAGCTTGCCGATCGCCTGCACAACATGCGCACCCTCCAGCACATGGCCGACGACAAGCGCGCACGCATCGCCCAGGAGACCCTCGACATCTACGCGCCGATCGCCAACCGCCTGGGCATGAGCCGCATCAAGAACGAGCTCGAAGAACTGTCGTTCCGCTATCTCGAGCCGGCCGCCTTCGAGTCGCTGCGGGGCAAGGTCGAAGCCAAGCGCAAGCCGACCGAGGGCATGATCGAGCAACTGACCGCCGCCATCCGCGACAAGCTGCGCGAAGCGGAAGTGCCGGTCATCAGCGTCGACGGCCGGGTCAAGCGCCTCTACAGCATCTGGCTCAAGCTCAAGGCGCAGAAGATCGACCTCGAGCAGGTCTACGACTTTGTCGCGCTGCGCATCGTCACGCCGTCGGTAAAGGATTGCTACGCGACGCTCGGCATCATTCACCAGACGTGGTCGCCGGTGCCCGGGCGCATCAAGGACTTCATTGCCATGCCGCGGCCCAACGGCTACCAGTCGCTGCATACCTCGGTGATCAGCGATCGTGGCTTCCCGTTCGAGGTGCAGATCCGGACCGACGAGATGCACCGGCTGGCGGAGGAGGGCATTGCCGCGCACTGGAAGTACAAGGAAGGCCGCGTCGGCGCCGGCCGCGACGAGCAGTACTTCCAGTGGCTGCGCCAGCTGCTCGAGTGGCAGCAGGAAGTCCGCGACCCGCAGGAGTTCCTGTCGAACCTGAAGATTGACCTTTACCCGGAAGAGGTCTATACCTTCACGCCGCGGGGCACGGTGAAGGTGCTGCCCAAGGGCTCCACCGCGATCGACTTCGCCTACTCGATTCACACCGATGTCGGCCACCAGTGCGTCGGCGCCCGCGTCAACGGCCGCATGGTGCCGCTGCGCACCCGCCTGAAGAACGGCGACATTGTCGAGATCATCCGCAACGCGTCTCACAAGCCGAGCCGCGACTGGCTGAATTTCGCGGTCACCTCGCGCGCGCGCAACAAGATCAAGCACCTGATCCAGGCCGAGGAGAAGGAGCGCGCCGTTGAGTTGGGCAAGCGGGTGTTCGACAAGGAAGCCCGCCGCTTCGGCCTGAACGGCACCAAGCTGGTCGAGGGCGAGGCCATCCAGAAGATACTGGCGGAGTTTGCCGCCGCCAAACCCGAGGACCTGCTGGCGCAGATCGGCTACGGCAAGGTGTCGCCACGCCTGGTGCTCGACAAGATCGTCCCGCAGGGCGAGTTAAAGGAGCAGGCGCCCGAGCACCCGGTGGTCTCGGCCGTCAAACGCGTGCTGCGCACGGGCAGCGAACCCGACCGCATCAAGGTGCGCGGTGCCGACGATGTGATGGTGTTCCGGGCGAAGTGTTGCAATCCAATCCGCGGCGAGAACATCGTCGGCTACATCACGCGCGGTAAGGGAGTGTCGGTGCACGCGGCCAAGTGTCCGAACGTGATCAACCTGATGTACGACCCCGAGCGCCGCATCGATGTGGAGTGGGATAAGGGCGCAGACAGCGCGCCCTACACGGTGCGGCTGACGATCGAGGTAGAGGACCGCAAGGGGATGCTGGCCGAACTGAGCCAGCGCATCTCCGACATCAACACCAACATCACCAACATGGAGGCCCGAACCGGCGATCAACGCGCCCGGATTGAGGTCACCGTCGAAATTAGGGACATGAAGCACCTGGAGCAGGTGATCAAGTCGGTGCGCGGGATTAGGGGAGTATTGGACGTCGAGCGGAAGGCACTAGGGGTCTGACCCTGGGGGTTAGACCCCCAGCACCGCGATGACGTCGATCTCGACCCGCACGTCCTTGGGCAACTTCACCACCTGCACCGTGGAGCGCGCCGGATACGGCGACGTGAAGTAGCTCGCGTAGACGTCGTTCATTGCCGCGAACTCGCCCAGGTCAACCATGAACACGGTTGTGCGCACCACGTGCGAGAAATCCGCACCGGCGGCCGCCAGCAACGCCTTGATGTTTTCCATCACGCGCGTCGCTTGCTCCTTGATATCGCCGGCCACGACCTGGCCGGAGACGGGATCGAGCGGAATCGATCCCGAAAGAAACAGCATGTTGCCTACCTTGAGCGCCGGCGAATAAGGCCCAATGGCCTTGGCGGCGCCGGCGGCCGTCACCAGCTCGCGCATTTACGCGGCCTTGACGCTCTTGTTCGACCCCGCCTTGACGATCTTGCTCGAACGAATGCAGCGCGTGCAGACCTTCACGCGCTTGGTGGCGCCATCGACGACCGCGCGCACCATCTGCAGGTTCGGCTCGAAGCGACGGGGACGGACGTTGTGGGCGTGAGAGACACGGCGGCCAACCACCGGACCCTTGCCACAGATTTCACAGCGCATTGCCATAACAAAGACTCCTTGGAGAAACCCCTATCTTAACAGTACGGGCGGGCTCTTCGGAGCGCCCTGCTGAAGGACCCTGCCGACGACCTCGAGATAGCCGGTCGGCTCGGCGTCTGCCAGGGGCCCTTCGTGCCGGGCGCCGCGCTCGATCCCGCGCAGCACCAGAGCTACTTCCCGTTCGGCACGAGCGCCGCCATTCTTGGTGATTTCGTCAAGAATAGGCCTGATTTCCTTCCGCAAACCCTCGGCCACCGAAGACGAGGTGGCCCCTTCGAAGATGACTCCACGACTGGCGGTTTCGAGCGAGTCGGCCAGTGCGCCGACTGCCTGGGCGACATCGCTGTCGAGCAGTCGGGCAAACCCTTCGGGTTTGAAGCCGACAATGATCGACTCGAGGAGGAAGAACAGCTGCAGCTGTTGTTCGGACAGCCGTCCCATCGAGGCCATCAGAATCGTGACGTCTTTATCGATCTGTCGTCGAACGACCGCAGCGGGGTGGCGTTGGCCTGTTTCCAGGTAGCGGCAACTTTCCGGACACGAAATCTCAACCAATCGCTTCGTCGCGCAGCAGGTCGGGCAAATGTCCCGCTCAAGCGCCGGGCATGCGCGCTTGGTGGGTCGTTTCTGACACAAGGGACAGGTCATGAGGAACGTGTAATTGTTGCCACATAGTAGAACGGTGTGCTACCTTTTCGTGGTTTCTGGCTGTCACCGATAAGTGACAGCAACACAGAGAACCCAAAAAGCAAGTCCGGCGTCTAATCAACAGTGAACGGTGTTCGGACTGAAGATCTTCGGGCACGGCAAAGGCTGCGTAAGTCTTTGTGAATAAAAGCGATAGACATGGAATACCGGGCCAGGGCCGGCCGTAATTACGACCACGGCCAGCGCTTGAAAGCTCTCCGGTTATATCCCCAGTAATCCTATCCGTCGCTCATAACAGTCTTTGGAAGTTCAAGTTCGGTCAGGTTCATAGGCATCGCTCTTGCAGTAGAGCGGACCAATCATAGCGTCCTTAAAGGTTAAGGACGATGGAAGGAGCGGCTGAAGTCATGGCAGCCAAGTCAAAGAAGCGGAACGTCGCGGTAGCGGAAGTGCCCATTGGGGCGCGGTACGACGAATTGAAGCGGATGCTCGTTGAGCGTCAGCGCGAGATCCTGAGCGAAGTTCAGGGCAAAATCCGCGAGGTTCGTGCCGAAGGTTCTGAAAAGGACCACGAGGTTCTCGACCCGGGTGAAACATCCGAGGTTGATATTCAAGAAGACATCGAATTCGCCCTCATTCAGATGAAGGCGGAAACGTTGAACAAGATTAACGAGGCGCTGTCGCGTCTCGAAGAAGGCACTTACGGTCATTGCTTCGAGTGTGCGGAGGAAATCGCCCAGCCCCGGCTGCGCGCGCTGCCCTTCGCCGTTCGTTGCAAAGACTGCGAAGAAGCCCGAGAGATGGCTCAGCAGCGCGATCGCATCCAGGCGCGCCGCGGTTCATCCAGCCTCGGCTTCGACATGCGGGGTTAACACCCCGGCGTCCTAGAAAGACAGGCTCCGCCGGCGGCGGGGCCTGTTGATCCCCGCCCCCGGCTCTCAGAAAACAGCTCAGACGCGCGACACAGAAGTATCGAGGCTTGCAGCAAGAGCTTCTAACTTCTACGCTATCGCCTTCTCGCTTCGAAGTTCTCGGCCCTGGAGGGCCGGCACTGTGAGCAACCTAATCGACCCCCTCGATCCCAGTTCGGAAACGCCCGTGTTTCGCGTGCCGGCGGAAATGCCGGTACTGCCGCTGCGTGACACCGTGCTGTTTCCGCAAGCGTTCATGCCGCTCGCCGTCGCGCGCGAAAGCTCGGTCAAGTTGATCGACGAGGCCGTCGCCAGCGGCCAGACCATTGCGGTCTTCGCCCAGCGTGAAGCTGGTGAGGACGAGCCAGGACAGAAAGATCTCCACGAGATTGGCACCGCGAGCCAGATTCACAAGATGTTCAAGCTGCCAGACGGCAGCCTGCGCATCATCGTCCAGGGTCTTGCGCGAGTACGCCTCGACGAAATTACCGGCACCCGTCCCTACCTGCGTGGCAAGGCTACGGAAGCGCCCGAGATCCTGAAGGACGAAGACCGCCTCGAGATCGATGCGCTGCAGCGGAACATCAAGGCCAACTTCCAGCAGATCGTCTCGCTGTCGCCGCTGATGTCTGACGACCTGCAGGCGCTCGCCTCGAACATCACCGACCCGGGCCGCCTCGCCGACTTTATTGCCTCGGGTCTGGGTACGATTGCCACCGAGACCAAGCAGGAAGTGCTGCAGACGCTCGACGTCCGCGCGCGCCTCGACCTGCTCAACCGGCTGCTGATCAAGGAACTCGAAGTACTCGAACTTGGCTCGAAGATTCAGAGCCAGGTGCAGTCGGAAGTCGGCAAGAACCAACGCGACTATTTCCTGCGCGAGCAGCTCAAGGCGATCCAGAGGGAACTGGGCGAGGGCGACGACCAGACCCGCGAGATCGAAGAACTACGCACCAAGCTCGAAGCCGCCGGCCTGCCCGAGACGGTGAAGAAGGAAGCGCTGCGCGAGCTCGATCGCCTGTCGAAGATGCCGCCGGCGGCCGCCGAATACACGGTCGCCCGGACCTATCTCGACTGGATCGTCGCCCTGCCGTGGTCGAAGAAGACCGAAGAGGTCATCGACCTGAAGAAGACCAAGGGCATCATGGACGCCGAGCACTCGGGCCTGGAGAAAGCGAAAGACCGCATTCTCGAGTACCTCGCCGTGCGCAAGCTGAACCCCGGCATGAAGGGGCCATTCTCTGCTTTGTCGGCCCTCCGGGCGTCGGCAAGACCTCGCTCGCGCGCTCGATTGCGCAATCGCTCGGTCGCAAGTTCGTGCGCATCTCGCTCGGCGGCGTGCGCGACGAGGCGGAAATCCGCGGTCACCGCCGCACCTACATCGGCGCACTGCCGGGGCGCATCATCAAGGAGCTCTATCGCTGCGGCGCCAACAATCCGATCTTCATGCTGGATGAAATCGACAAGCTGGGCAATGACTTCCGGGGCGATCCGGCCAGCGCCCTTCTGGAGGTACTCGATCCGGAACAGAATTTCTCCTTCAACGACCATTACCTCGACGTCGCTTTCGACCTGTCAAAGGTTATGTTCATCACCACCGCCAAC
>JANMUX010000304.1:0-17883 GCA_031392125.1 Acidobacteriota bacterium
CATCGATCGGGCTGGCCTATGGCGCCAGCCGGGTGGCGATGGGGGCGGCTCGCGGCCAGCTTCGTCGCCGTGGCATTGATGATTTCTCCGTTACACCTGGCCAATCTGACCGACGTGCGCGACTACTCGAAGGCGCCATTCTTCCTGTTCGGTCTTGGTGCGGTGGGCTTGCTCGCCACCCAGGCGTGGTCCCTCGCGCAAGTCGTCGCGGTCGCCGCGCTCTCGGGGTTAGTCCTTGGCTTCGGATTGGGGATGCGCACCGACGTGCTGGTCAACGTCATCGTCGTGGTGGCCGTCTTGCTGGTGTTTGTGCCCGGCAAGTGGCGCGAGACGTGGCGGACCAGGCTGGCGGGCGCGACGGCCTGCGTGCTCGCATGCGGGGCGATGGCGGCCCCGCTCATCGGGTCATACGAAACCCGCAGCAGCCCCTGGCACGTCGCCTTGCTCGGTTACGCGCAGGACTGGACGCAGGCCCTCGAGATATCAGGCGCGCCGTATGAGACCGGTTATTTCTACAGCGACAGCTATGTTGGCAGCATGGTGGACGCGTCGTGGGGCGCGCGCGGTCACGGCGACGCGAAGGTTGCGGTCGGCTTGCCGGGCTACAGCGATGCCAGCCGCGGCTATTACTTTGCCCTGCTCTCGATGTTTCCGGCCGACGCCCTGATTCGCGGCTGGGGGTCGATGATCAAGGTGCTCGAGCTGCCGTTCAGCGGCGCGGCCGGCGTGCGGGGAGACCTGCACGGGCCGTGGCTGGCGCGGCCGATGGCTGCGGCGCAGGCGGGGCTGCTGCGGCTCGAGAGCGTGGCCGTTGCGTTGTTTGCGATTACGGTGGTTGGCCTGAGTGTGTATCGCGCGCGACTGGCGGCACTCGTGTTCTTGCTGACCGTCGTGCTCGGGGCGTATCCGTCCATCCAATTTCAACCACGGCACTCGTTTCACCTGGAGATTCTGTCGCTGTGGTTGCTGGGGTTTGCCGGGTCGTGGGCGATCCGCCGTGCCCCCGGCTGGCAGCGCGCCCGCATGTCGAACCCGGTAAGCCGCGCCGATCTCTGGCGGCCTGCGGGGTTCGCGGCGGCGATGCTCGCCTTTGTGTTCGTACCGCTGGTCACCGCGCGCGCCTACCAACAGCGGTCGGTATCGGCGCTGCTCGCCTCGTATGACGCCGCGCCGTTGATTCCGCTGACTCGCATTGCCCTGCCAGCCTCAGGCGGTCTGATGCAGATTGTCGACGGCCACGCGGCGCTGCCGCGCCCGCGCGGTTCGCGCTCCACGTACGGCGACATGATCGCGGTCGATTTGTCCGGCGACTGTGGCGCAGCTCGAACCAGCCTGACGTTCAGGTACCAGGCGAACCACGAGCCGGAGAACTTCACGCGCACCCTGGACGTCGCCTTACCGGCGCCTGGCGCCGTCACCCGGATGTTCATCCCGACCTTCGAAAGCGGAGCGGCTCGGGTTGATGACCGGCTCGCCTTCGGGGCCATTGAAGTTCCGGCGGCAGACATCACCTGCGTGACCCGCCTCGGCCGGTTCGCCGATCCGGATCGCCACGCCCTCCTGTTACCGGCGGTGCTCACGGGCGACTGGGCCCAAGAGCCGCTCTATCAACGGCTTATCCGTTGGGAAGGGGCAGCGACGATCGACGCCGTGCGAGCGGTGTCGTACTGGTCGCCGCCGGAGCTGCGGGGCGCCCAGCTCGCTGTCACGAGCGGTGGCGCGGCCGGCTATCAGTGGCCGGTCGACTACAATGCCAACAACGCGGTCGTTAGCGGCGACACGGTGGTCGTTAGCGGTCTTGCCGACGCATCCGGCTCTTATTTGGTGGCCTGGCGTCCTCGGCCGCTCGCGGCGGGCAGTGTCGTCCAGATCGAAGGCCGCCTTGAACGCGGTGGCTTCACGCTGGGGTTCGTTGACGACTCGGGCTGGCGGGCGTCAGTTGACATCGACCGTGCAGGCGCATTCACTGCGGCTGTCCAGTTGCCCTCGGCAGGCCGCTACCAGTTGGTGGTTGCCAACCATCTGCGCGAGGGCGCGCGTGCCAACCGCTTTACCATCTCGCGGATCGCGCTTGTAAGTGGAGGATCATGACACCGCCGACCGAGGCAGCAACCGCCAAGCAGTATGGACTGAGACCGGGCGCCGAAGAGTTCCCGCTGATGGTGGTGATCTCCATCATCTATCCCTGCAATTTCGGCTGCCCGATGTGTCCCTACACCGACGGCAACTCCGAACTGCGCCAGTTCTATCACGCCCACGACGGCGACCTGATGCCTGTGAAGCTGTGGGAGAAGATGGCAGACGAGTGCGGCGAGTACGGCGCCTGGATGCGCTGCACTGGTGGCGGCGAGCCGATGCTGCACAAGCACATGGTCGAGATGGTGGAGTACGCCAAGGCCAAGGGTGCCCGCATCTGGATGAACACCAACGGCAGCATGTTCGGTCCGCTCCCCGCTTTCCGCGCCAAGCTCGAGCGCATTCTCAAGGCCGGCATCGACCTGATTGAGTTCTCGATGGATGCCGGCGACGCCGATACCTACGCCAAGGTCCGGCCGCCGCATGGCGGGCCGCCCCGCGATCCGCAGAAGTGGTTCGACAATCACGTCAGCAACATTCGCGCCGCGCTCGAACTGCGCAAGCAACTGCGCACCACCAACCGCATCGTCGTCTCGATGATCCGCCAGGACCTCATGGACGGCAAGATGGAGGCGGCGGTGAAGTTCTGGATGGAAGATGTCGGCGTCGACGAGGTGCTGACGCGTAAGTTCCTGTCGTGGGACGACAACACCACCATTCAACTCGGGCACGCGTTGGATCCGCACCTCTACAAGGCGACGCCGACGGCGCGGCAGGAGCCGTGCGTGTGGCCGTTCGAGCGCCTGAACGTCGATACGCTCGGGCGCATCGCCTTATGCGGGCAGGATATTTCCTTCCGGACCGCCGACCTGTTTCCGAACGTCAACGACGTGAGCCTGAAGGAAATCTGGCAGGGTGAGCGCTTCAACTGGTATCGCAAGCTGCATCTTGAGGGCAAGGGCGCCGAGGCCTGGCCGTGCCGCGGCTGCTCGGCCTGGTTGGCCGGGGTCCGCGATTGGGAACACGGCTGGCTGAAGGTCCTCAAGACATCCGGCGACCACGTCAGGGAAGTCATGAGGAAGGACCTGGGCGTCGACGTCGAGGTCTATCAGCCGCATCACGATGTCCCCACGAAATAGCTGATGGTTCCCCTGCGGGTGATCGTGTTCGGGTACGGCGAGCTTGCGCTCGCCGCTATCGACACGCTCACTGGACTCGGGGTGGTGCCGCTGGCAGTGGTAGTTCCCGGCAACCGCGCGGGTTCCGATGTCGAGTTGGTATCGGCCGAGGCCCGCCGTCGTGGTCTGCCGGTACTTGTGCAGCCGCCGCGTTCACAGCGACCGCCGTTCATCGCCGCGATTGCTACCCTACGGCCTGACTTGCTGTTCGTGTGGTCGTATTCCATGCTCTTGCCGCCAGACCTACTGGCGCTCGCGCCGCGCGGCGCCGTCAACGTGCACGGAGGGTTGCTGCCGCAATATCGGGGCGGCCATGTCATGAACTGGGCCATCGCTAACGGCGAGCGTGAGACCGGGGTCACCCTGGCATACCTGGATGGGGGCATCGATACCGGCCCAGTGATCGGCCAGCGAAGGTTTGCCATCGAGCCAGGGGATGATGCGGCGTCGGTGCGGACCAAGCTGAAGATCGCGGGCGTCGCGATGATCGAGGAATGGTGGCCGGCCATCGCCGATGGCTCGGCGCCAGTCGTTGCGCAGGACGAATCGCAGGCCCGCTACTACCGGATGCGCACGGCCGAAGACGGGAGAATCGACTGGGCGCGATCGAGCACGGATGTTGTGAACCTGGTTCGCGCGTTGGTCTCACCGTGGCCGGGGGCGTTCTTCACGTCCGGTGAAACGCGCCTGGTGGTTCGTCGCGCCGAAGTGGCGGGGGAGGCCACATCGGCAACGCCCGGCACGGTCGTCGGTTTCGATGCTGACACCGTGCGGGTTGCCACCGGGCACGGAGACGTCCGCTTGTGCAGCCTGGAGTTAGACGGCCGTGCCGCTCACCTCGCCGACCTTCGCGCGCTTGGAATTACCGAGGGGTCTCGCCTCGCCGCGTCGTGATGATTGAAGGCTCCTGGTTCGCGCCATCACTCAGCCCCGAGCTGCAGGCCCTGGTCCGTTCGTCGTACGCCGTCCTGATGTTGCTGACGCTCGGCGCCGCGTTACCGCACGCCCGCCGTTACTTCTTCGCCGAACGCTGGGGTGGCTACACGGAATCTGGCCGAGTGGCCGATGCCATTCAGAATCCGCCAGTGGCCGTCGCCCTGTTGACGCTGTGGTTCGGCGCCGCCGCGGCGTTACTGGCTGGAAGGCTGGTGTTGCCGGCCGCGGCGATTAACCTGCTGTGCTGCTATTACTTTTTCAACCGTTTGCGCTGGACCAGCGTGTCTCGCGGCATGGGCGCGCCCGGCTTCATCGCATTGTGGCTCGGGGCCGCGGTCTTCGCGCTCGAGCTGACGAGCCGCCATGCGCCGGCCGTCCGTGGACTCGTCCTCTGGACGCTGCAGTTGGACTTCGCCGCGATCATGCTGTCGGCTGGACTCTACAAACTGGTCGCCGGCTATCGCCACCAGCACGGCATGGAACTCGGCATGGTCAACCCCGAGTGGGGATACTGGCCCCGCTTCTGGAAGCAATGGCGGCCCACGCACCCGCTGTTCCGGTTCTTCAACGAGATGGCATGGAGCACCGAGGTCGTGTGCGGCATCCTGATGCTCATACCGGCCACCCGCATGGCCGGGGGCCTTGGCATGCTCCTCAGTTTTGTCTTCATCGCCACGCAGATTCGGCTGGGTTTCCTGAGCGAGATGGTGATGGTCTGCTGCCTGTTGTTCTTCGGCGCCGGCACGGCGGCGGACGGGTGGCTGCAGGGCATCTTGCCGGCCGTCGTGCCAATGGTGCCGCAGCCGATGCCGGCTCTCGCGCAGTCGGCGCTCGTGGCTTTCTGCTGGGGCTACATCGCGCTGCTGCCGGTGGTCCGCGCGGGCATGTTCTATAACCAGTTGCGACACCGCTCGCTGCCCGCACCGTTCCAACGCGCGCTCGAACTCTACGCCAACGCGTTCGGAATAATTCTCTGGCGTGTGTTCACGGCCGACGTGGTCAATTTTTTCGTGCGGGTGTGGGAGGCGCCACGTTCAGGCGCTCCACGCCGGCTGGTGTCGGACTTCCGAACGACCGGGCCTTCGCGGTTCTCTCAGGTCGCCGAGTGCATTGCCCTGACCAGCGTGTTTACCACCCTCAAGTACTACCCAAGCAACCGCCGGCTGTTTGTCGATCGGCTCTTGCGCTACGCGGTCACAATTCCGCGGGCCTTTGATTCACGGCTCGTCTTCGAATGGGTCAACGTGGTGGCCCGCCCGGAGCGGTTCGAGTTTGCCACCATCGCCGAATACACCGTGGACTTCGAGACCCGCGCCGTCGCCGAGCGCGTGCTGAGCGACGAGACGAGCGTGTCGGCCGTGGCCTCGGTATCTCCCGTTCACGAGGGCGCGCGTCCGGGCAGCTATGCGCCGCTCGGCAGGTAGTTTCTAGCAATGTGTGGCATCAGTGGAATGTTCGGGCGCGGCGACCGTGCCGTGACCGAGTTAATGTTGGCGACGCTTCGTCACCGCGGCCCCGACGACGGGCATGTCGTGGCCAACGAGCGCTGCGCCCTGGGCGCGCGCCGTCTGGCCATTCTCGACCTTGCGCATGGGCGCCAGCCGATGGCCAACGAGGACGGCTCGGTCTGGGCGGCCGAAAACGGCGAGCTCTATAACTACCCGCAGATCCGGTTGCGGCTGCTTCAGTCCGGCCATCGTCTTCACACTCACTGCGACACCGAAGTCCTGCCCCACCTGTACGAAGAGCACGGCGCCGGCCTGCCCGAGCACATCGACGGCATGTTTGCGATCGCCGTGTGGGACGAGCGCCGGCAGACCGGGTTGCTGGCGCGCGACCGGATGGGCAAGAAGCCGCTCTACTACTGGCACAGCGGCGAGGTGCTGTATTTTGCTTCTGAGCTCAAGGCGCTGCTTGCGGTGCCGGGCTTCTCTCGGACGATCAACCTCGAGGCGATGCACCACTTCATCAGCCTCAAGCACGTGCCGCACCCGCTGACGATCTTCAAGGACGTCTACATGCTGCCGCCGGCGCACCGGTTGACGTTCCGGCCCGGCGAGCAGCCCGTGATCAGCCGATATTGGGACCTGGACTTCACGGTCGATCCGGATCTCGATCGACAACCGGACGAGGTGCTGACCGACGAAGTGATCCGGCTGCTCGGGCAGGGCGTGAAGCGCCGCTTGTTGTCGGACGTGCCGATTGGCTTCTTCCTGAGTGGCGGCCTCGATTCAAGCCTCTCGACGGCGCTGGCCGCCGAAGCGGCCGGCCGGATCAAGACGTTCACGCTGACCTATTCGCAGCAATCGACCACGCCCGGCAAAGAGCAGGACCGGCGGTGGGCGCGGTGGGTCGCGGAAAAGTACGGCACCGAGCATCACGAAGAAACCATCGAGTTCAGCAACTATCCCGACAACCTGCGAAAGATCCTTGGCTGCTTCGACGAGCCGTTCGCCGGCGTCGTGTCCAGTTACTTCCTGTCTCAATTGATCGCCCGCCACGTGAAGGTGGCATTGTCTGGCGATGGTGCCGACGAGATCTTTGGCAGCTATCTCTCCCATCGCCTCGCACAACCGTTGGCACGCCTGGGGGAGTATCAACGCACCGGTGATGCCAGCTTGATCAAGCCGTTCGAGAATCGGCCGGAGTACCTCGCCCAGTTGCTGGGATCGGCAGCCCAGCCGGCGGCCGATTGGGAGTGGCGGGCGAAGCTGCTGGTGTTCGCCGATGACGAGCAGCGCGGCCTCTATAACCCTGATCTCCAGCACAAACTCGCCGGCACCAGCACCGCGGCGTACCTGCGCGAAGTGTTCGCGCGGCTCACCGCGACCGATCCGCTGAACCGCATTCTCGAGGCCGAGTTCAAGACGATCTTTCCAGACCAGGTGCTGACCTATGGTGATCGGCTGTCGATGGCACATTCGCTCGAAGTCCGCAGCGCCTACCTCGACACCGACTTCGTCACGTTCGTCGCCCGCTTGCCGGGGCGGGTCAAGATCAAGCTGGGCGACACCAAGTACCTGCTCAAGCAGGCCGCCCGACGTTTCTTCCCGGCCGAGATGGTCGACCGGCCGAAGGAAGGGTTCCTGATGCCGGTCACGCAGTGGATGCTCGGCGACCTCGAGTCGTACGTGCGCGACACGCTCAGTCCGGCCCGCCTTCACCGCCACGATTTCTTCGACACCGCCGGCATCGGCTCGCTCGTCGATCGTCTCTACCAGCCCGGCGCCGACTACACCGACGTGAACAAGGTGCTCGCTTTCGTGGTGTTCCAGGAATGGTACGACCTCTACCTCGCATGACCGCCGCACCCGGACCCACCAAGACGCTGGTCGTGCTTCAACCCGGCTACCTGCCTTGGCTCGGTTTCTTCGATCAGATGCGGCGCGCTGACGTCTTTGCGTACTACGACGATGTGAAGTTCGATAAGCATGGCTGGCGGAATCGCAATCGGATCAAGACGCCGGCGGGTCCGCTCTGGCTGACCGTGCCGGTCCGCCATCATGGCCAGGGCCAGCCACGCATTCTCGACACCCTGATCGACACCAGCTCCAACTGGCAGCGGAAGCACGTCGCCTCGCTGAAGCAGTACTATGCCAAGGCACCGTATGCCTCGCGCTATCTGCCTGAGATCGAGGAAGTCTTGAACCGCCCGTGGACACACCTCGCAGATGTGGACATTGCGGTGGCCGGCGTGATTGCGGGGTGGCTGAAGATCACTGCGCCGGCGGTGCGGACCTCGTCGCTCGAGATCACCGGGCCGCCGTCGCAACGGCTAATCGATTTGTGCCGCCATTTCGGCGCCACCCGCTATTTGAGCGGTGATGCGGCGAGCGACTACCTCGATGTCTCGCTGTTTGCCAGCCACGGTATCGAGGTGGCGTGGCAGAACTACCAACACCCGGTCTACCCTCAGCTGCACGGAGAGTTTGTGCCGTTCCTGTCGGCGATCGACCTGCTATTCAACTGCGGCGACCAGAGCGCCGAGATCGTCAAGGGCGGATCCAGGGCATGAAGACACTTCTCGTCACCGGTGGCGCCGGCTTCATCGGCAGCAACTTCGTGCATCACATCTTCAACAAGTATCCGGACTATCGCATCCTGGTGCTCGATCTGCTCACCTACGCCGGCAGCGTCGATAACCTGCCCACCGATTTCCAGGACGCGCATACCAGCGGTCGCATCGAGTTCTGGTATGGCGACGTGCGCAACGCCTCGCTGGTGGAGAACCTGATGCGGCGTGTCGATGTCGTGGTGCACTTCGCGGCCGAGACCCACGTGACGCGCTCGATCTTCGACAACTACCATTTCTTCGAGACCGACGTGCTTGGCACCCAGGTCATTTCGAACGCCGTGCTGCGGTGCGCGGATCGCATCGAGCGGTTCGTGCACATCTCGACCTCGGAGGTCTACGGCACCGCCGAGGCGCCGTTGATGAACGAAGAGCACGCACTGAAGCCCCTCAGCCCCTACGCCAGCGCCAAGGCCGGGGCCGACCGGCTGGTCTACTCGTATTGGGCCACCTACCAGCTGCCCGCGGTGATCGTCCGTCCGTTCAACAACTTCGGCCCGCGCCAGCACCTCGAGAAGGCAGTGCCGCGCTTCATCACCAGCTGTTTGCTGGATGAGCCACTCCGGCTGCACGGGCAGGGCGTAGCGCAGCGCGATTGGGTGTTTGTCGGCGACACCTGCGATGCCATCGACCGGATCGTCCACGCCCCTCGCGAGGCCGTGGTCGGCGAGGTCATCAACATCGGCACGGATCACAGCCTGAGCGTCGCCGACGTTGCGCATCACATCGTCAGGCTGATGGAAAAACCCGAGTCGCTGATCACCTATGTCGGCGAGCGGCCTGGCCAGGTGTTTCGGCACACGGCCGACGCTGCCAAGGCGCGGCGGATTCTTGGCTGGCAGCCGAGCATGACGTTCGAACAGGGACTGCAGAAGACCATCGAGTGGTACCGAACACATCGCAGCGTGTGGGAGAAACAGCTGTGGATGCGGGAGATTCCGATCGTCACCGGCTCCGGGAAGGCCGAGCTCCATTAGGCTGAGTCACGGCTGGAGAGTTGAAGGCGCGGTCGCGGCCTTCCTGTTCGCGGCGGCGTTCGTGACGGCATCTTGGTACGTGCCCCAGTTTGTCGCCGCGGGTGGCAAGCCGTGGTTCTACCAGCAGGAGTTCGGCCCGGCGGTGATGGAGGCGTGCGGGTTCGGCTACGTCAACCCCGCAGCCGACGCCCGGCCCGCGCTCACAGAGTTCCTCAACCGTACGGCCGACTCCGTTTCATGCAGCGAAGTGCAATCGCTGGCGACGCAGCCGCTCACCTCGATGCAGCGGGCCTTTCGCTACCTGATCATGACGGTGGGGGCGACCTGGCGCGTGGGCGGCGAAGTGTCGTGGAGCGCGCTGACACCGCTCTACGGAGTTCTGTATGGCGCGACCATCGTCCTGGCGTTCGCGATCTTCCGGCAAGGCATGGGGCGGACGCTCTCGGCGCTGGCGTCCACGGCGCTGATTGTCTCGACCCTGCATCTGCACAACATCCCGCACCTGCGCGACTACGCGAAGGCGCCGTTTGTGCTCGCCCTGGTGCTGGTAGCGATACGGCTGGTGCTGCTCGAAGTGACGACGTGGCGCACGGTGGCACTGGCGGGGCTGGCGGGCGTGCTCACCGGTGTGGGCATCGGGTTTCGCAACGACCTGCTGGTAGCGATTCCGGCCATGGTCGCGGTGTTCGCGGTGTTCTTGCCGCTCGGTCTGCGCGAGCGGCTAGGCCTGAGGGCGGCGGCGATCGCGATCTACCTGCTGGCGGTCTACGCGGCAATGTGGCCCATGTCGTCGGTCTACCAGACCGGAGGCGGCAGCTCGACGCAGCACCTGGTCCTGCTCGGCCTGACGCCCGCGTTCAGCGCCGATCTGGGCGTCGACAACAGCCATCTCTACGAGGTGGGTTTCGAGTATCGCGATGAGCTGGCGCTGGCGATGATCGACAACTACGCCGACCGCCGGCTGGGGCAGCATCGCTTCCTGCCGATGTACGGCGCTGATTACGACCGCACCGCGGGCGCGCTGCTGCGCGAGATAGCCACGAACTTTCCGGCGGATCTGCTGGCGAGGTTCTATGCCTCGGCGGTCCGCATCACCGAGTTGCCGCACTCGACGACCACCGCGGCGCTGGTGGTGCCAGAGTTTGTGTCGCCGCAGATCCAGCGACTGCTGGTGATGAAGGCGAACGCTCTACGCCGGCTAGGCGCCATCTGGCCGTGGCCGCTCGTGGTCACACTGGTGGCTCTCAGCTACTGGAGCTTGCGAATTGGATTGTTCGCCGGGCTCTTCGTGCTGTATCTCTCGGGTTATCCGGCGCTCCAGTTCCAGGAGCGGCATTTCTTCCACTTGGAGTTCGTCGGATGGTGGGCCTTCGGTTTCTCGCTGATGTTGGTGGGGCGCGCGGCCGGCGCCGCCATCACTGGTCAGCGGCGGGCGGATTGGCTGAAGGCGATCGCTCCCAAGGCCGGTTGGGGTCGCGCCGCCGGCTACGCGCTGGCGATGTGGGTCGCGTTCGCCCTTGTTACGGTCGGCCCGCTGTGGCTCTTGCGCCGTTACCAGGAAGGGCACGTCCGGGCATGGCTCGGTTCGGTGGCCGCCGCGCCGCGCACCGCCCTCGACCTGGTGCCGCTGGCACTGGCCAATGGCGACATCCGGTTCGAGAGCCCGTCGCTCGCGAGCGGCTTGCCAGTCGATGGCGGGGTGCACGCCGCCTACCTGGTGGCATACGTGGGCGGCGCCCGATGCGACGCCATGAACCTGCGCGTGACGCAGCGATACCGCGCGATGACGGCTGCTTACGACTTCAGCCACGGCACCAATGTCGCCGTGCCGCTATCGGACGAACCGGTGGCGCTGTATTTTCCGGCCTACTTCCGGAATCCGGGTTCCGCCAATCCAGCGGACGAATCGTTTGCGTTCGCCGGGCTGGAATTACCTGGTGCACACGCGGCGTGCCTGGTGCGCGTCTCGACACTCAACGAGACGGCGTCGTTGCCGGCCTTGCTCGACCTCAGGCTGCGGCCAGGGTGGGAGCGCGTGACGCCGTACGCGACGATTGCAGGCGTGGAAGCACGGCAGAACCCGGCCGAGGTTTACACGAGCCCCGACGATCTGAGCCGCTCGGAGGTGAGAAGACTGTTGGCGGCCACGCCAGCCGCCTTCACGCGTGACGACATCTCCAAGGTGTCGCCAACCTTCGAAATGGACGGTCATTCGTGGCGTGCCGACGGCGTGGGCGGCGTCGGCGGGCGCGGCCCGCTGTTATATCTCGTCGAGATGCACCCCCGGCGACTGGTAAAGGGCACGACGTTCATTGCCGAGGGCACCATCGAGAAGGGCGGGGTCACATTCGGCCTCGTGCGCAACGACGAGTGGGCGGTACAGCTCCATGTCGTTCAGACCGGCGCGTTCTGGGTGGTGATCAAGGTTCCCGAAGACGGTGACTACAAGGTCGTGATGGCCAACAATCTCCGCGGCATGTCACTGAACAACCGCGTGCTCGTCACCAAGGCCGGTCTGATCGGCGTGGCGCCAGGAGACGCCAGGTGAGTAACGCCATGGCCGACACTGAAGCGCGCGTCCTGGCCGCGATCGATCGTCTCGAGCCGACCTACCGAGCGCTGCTGCAATCGCTGGTGCGGACGCCGAGCCCGACCGGCGCGGAAGGTGAAGCCCAGGCCCTGGTTGCCGCGCACATGCGCACCATTGGACTGGAGGTCGACTGCTTTGACGTCGATCCGGTCGCCCTCGCCGATCACGAGGCGTTCAACCAGTCCCCCCGCGACTATGCCGGCCGGCCCTGCGTGGTGGGTCGTCGAAAGGGTGCGGGTGGTGGCCGCTCGTTGCTGCTGAATGCCCACATCGACACCGTGCCGGTTGACGCCGCCGAGGTGTGGACGTTTCCACCGTACGCTGGGGTCATCGATAACGGCAGGCTCTATGGCCGCGGCGCCTACGACGACAAGGCCGGCGTCGTCGAGTGCCTGCTGGTGGCGCACGCCTGTCGAGAGGCCGGTATCGAACTGGCTGGTGATCTCGTCGTCGCAAGCGTGATCGAGGACGAGTCCACCGGCAATGGTTCGCTTGCCTCCGTCCACCGTGGCCACACCGCCGATGCGGTGATCATTGTCGATGGCACCTGGCCCGAACGCTTCATTGTTTCGCACCTGGGACACGTGACGTTCCAGATCAGGCTGAACGGTGTTGCCGGCCATGCCACTTCGCCGGGTCCAAATCCGATCGCCGCGGTGGGCCCGGTTGTGAGCGCGCTGCAGGCGTTCGTGGCGGCGCGAAATGCGGCACACGGTCAGCCGTGGGGGCGACAGGCGAGTCCGTACTTCATCAACTTCGGAGTGGTGCGTGGCGGCGTTTGGCCGGGAAGCGTGCCAGCTGCTTGTGTGATCGAAGGACAGTTCGGATTCCCTCCGCCTGAAACCTGCGCGGGTGCGAAAGAAGCTCTCAGCGCGGTAGTAGCCGAACTTTCGCTGCACGCAGCGTGGCCCCTGGGCACGCCAGCCGAGGTCACCTTCGCTGGCCTCGAGACGCCGGCGGAAGTGGGCGACCCGAATAACCCCATCGCAAAGTTGCTCGGAGAAATCGTCCAGCGCCGTCACGGTTCCGCGCTTCAGGAGAGCGTGATCCTCGGACACTGTGACCTTCGTCACTATACGGGCGCGCGCACGCGAGCGACGTCGGCGGCGTGCCTGTATGGCCCTGGTGGAGGGCGCAACGTGCATGGCGCCGACGAGTGCTTCGAGTTGGCGCACCTGCCTCTGGTGGCCGGCAACCTGGCCTGCGTGGCCCTGCACTGGTGCGGCGTGGCCCGTGAGCGATAGTCGCCCATTCGAACCCGCCGCACTGCTGGCCGCGCTTGGCGTCCCGCGCAATCGTGTCCTGTATGTGCAATCGTCGGCCGACTGGCTGCAGCGGGCGGGGCTTCACGCACCCGAGATGTTGTCGACCCTAATCGACTGGGTTGGCTCCGACGGCACGCTGGTGATGCCGAGCTATCCGTTTCATTCCACCCACGCTGAGTACCTGGCATCGAGTCCGGTGTTCGATGCCCGGCGGACACCGGCCCGCATCGGCCTGCTACCGGAGATGTTTCGCCGGAGCCCGCACGTGGTGCGAAGTCTCGATCCCGATTTTTGCGTGTGCGCACGCGGCGCCGAGGCCGATGCGATTGTCGGTACGGCGCCTGCGGAGCCCGATCCGTTTGGACCCGACTCCAGTTACCAACGGATGCTCGATCGGGGCGCCACCATGGTGGGACTGGGAGTGAGCCTGAACACCAACTCGTTCATTCACGTGATCGACTCCCGCGCTGGCTGCCAGTATCCGGTCCAGGCCTATGAAGAGCACGAATTCGCCACCACGGCGATCGACGGCGATGGCCTCTCGCGGAACGTGCGCCGGGTCTGCCTCAGGCCGCCGTTTCAGGAGTTGACGAAGCCGTCGGCGATTGGTTTGGAGATGCAGCCGCCGAGCACGGTGTTCGCCACGCTCGAAATTGGCGGCGCGCGTTTCTTCAGGTGGGAGCTGGCCACCTGGTCGGCGTGGTCTCTGTCACATGCGGCCACGCAAGCCGCCGTCGGTAAGTGGCCCTGCTGGCTCGCGCGGCTCGCCGACGCGTTTCCAATGGCACCGCCGTCATGACCGCGACCCCGCCCGTCGCCTTCCGCCCCAGCCTTTCGATGCTCGGCTGGGCGCTCAACGAGGAAGAAAATATCGCGGAGTATGTCGAGCGGGCGCAGGCGTTTCTCGCCAGCGTCTCGGACGACTACGAATTGATCCTGTTCGACGATGGCAGCAGCGACCGGACGTGGGCGATCGTGGTCGAACTGGCGGCGAGCCGGCCGTGGTTGAGACCGATCAGGAACGAACGCAACCGCGGCCCAGGATATTGCTACCGCACGGGGATCGCTGCCGCCAGCAAGGCGTACTTCATGGCGCAGACGGTCGACTGGGCCTACGACATCGACGCCTTCAAGCCGCATTTCGGCGAGCTGCGGCGATACGACATCCTGCAGGGCGTGCGGCCGGGGGAGTTCTCGCTCCGCACCCTGCGAGGCCGCAGCGACAGCTTCTACAAGGGCATCGTCTCGCTGACCAACTACACGCTCATCCGCGTGTTGTTCCGATTGCCCTTTGACGACTTCCAGAACGTCACGATCTGTCCGGCGCGCCTGGCCCAGCCGCTTCAGCTCGAGTCCGAGGGCTCATTCACGAATCCGGAAGTCATGATCAAGTTGTTCTGGGGTGGCAGTTCGTTCCTGCAGGTCCCGGTGTTGTTCAAGAAGCGCGGTCGCGGCAAGGGCACCGGCACCCGTGTCGGCGCGATCGTTCGCTCGATCACCGACATCCTGGGCAGCTGGTTGCGGTGGGTCGTCCTTCGTCAATACCCTCATCGGCGCACCGGCTCGGTCTCGTCACTGTTTTCATGAACCTCGTCCGCGACCCAGGGTCTGCATGCGCCGTCTGATTCGGGACGGTCTGTTGTGGCACCGCCCGGGCGGATTCCGGCGGTCGGCGGCCGTCACTGCCGCGATCGTGGCAGCGACCTGGATGCTTGCGCGCAGTGCCTATGCCGTGGACGGCGCGACACTCACTGACGGCCACGCGATGCTGTCGCTCGACATGGCCATGGCCAGCGCCTACTGCGGCGAGCCCTCATCGTTCTCGCGCACTATCCGCATTCCTCTCGACCTCGGCGCACGAATGGACCGCCGCCACGAGCCGCTGCGATCGCTCGCGGTGGAAAAAGCCGGTTCGCTCGAGGCCTATTGCGGCTCTATCGATACACCGTTCGTCAACAGCGAGAACGCCCTGATGGTCCTGGAGACGGCGTTACTCCGGCTGGCGCCCGAAATGTCGCTCTCGCAACTGGGCCAGGCGCTGTTCCTGCTCAAGGTGGCCTGCCTGGTCGCGTTCGTGCTGCTGCTGCTCGATCTTGGCAGCAGCCTGGCTCTCGCCGCGGCGACGATGATGTGCGGACTGATGCTGCTGCAGTCAATGCCCGACCACGTTTATTCGAACTACCCGTTCTTCTTCGCACTGATCCTGGCGTTGGTGGCGCTTTACGGGTTCGCGACCAAGTATCGCTGGGCCACACGGCCGGCCGGCCTGCTCGCCTATGGTCTGGCGGCGGGCTTACTGTCATCGTTCACCGCGAACATGCGCACAAGTTACCTGCCGGTGGTCGCGCTTTTCTTCGCGGCAGCGCTGGTCACCGAGCTGCGAGCCGGCAGGGGTGTGATCGGCTGGTCCACTCGAGCGCTTCGTGGCGGAGCACTGCTGCTATCGTTCGCGGTTGGCTACGGCGGCTTTCAGCAAGGGTTCATCACGAGCCAACTCCCCGAAGAAGGGCGTTTCAACTCGGCCCATCCCTTTGGCCACCCATTGGTGCTGGCCCTGGCGGTGCCCGAGAATCCGCTCAGCCGTGAACTCGGGATCGAATGGGCCGACGCGGCAGGGCCCCGCATAGCCTCGCAAGTCGACCCGGGTGTGCCGTTTCTGGGCGCGCGCTATAACGCGGCGTTGCTGAAGTACTACACCGCTTTATGGCAGACCCGGGCGCGCGACATGGCGGCCGTCTACTACCTGAAGTTTTCGGTGGCCGGCGAAGACATGCTGCGGGTGTTGCGTGCGTCGCCGGGTGCCGCGGGCTGGGGGGTGATGGTGCTGCTGACGCCACTTGGTTGGCTGCCGTCCGGCATCTGGCTGCTCGGCCTCTACATCATGACGACGCTCGGATCGTTCGCCTTCTACGATCGCACGGGCGAGCCGGCGGCGTTAGTGCTCGCGCTACTCAGCCTGGCCGCGTGCCTGGTGCAGGTGGAAGCCGGGATGATCTTTTCGATCTTCGTGAAGCAGTACCACAACTACGCCGCGTTCTACGCGTTGTTCGTGTCGTTGCTTGGCGTTCAGGCCGTGGGCAATGGCGCCTCGTGGCTGGTTGCCGGCAACCCACGCAAAGCGGAGATCACGCCCTGAGCGCTTGCGACGTGTGCGGCGCGACGGGTGACGAGGTCGGCTACGCCGGCCTCCGGCGCTGCGGCGCCTGTTCGCACGTCTGGGCCGACCTGGCGCTCGAACCCGAGCAGATTCAGCGCCTCTACCAGCGCAGCTATTTCTTCGGCGACGAGTACGGCAACTACCTGGATGATCGCCGCATCATCGAGAAGAATTTTGCCGGCCGTCTTGCCACCCTTCGTCGGTTCCTGACGGCCTCGCATCGGCGGTTGTTCGAAGTGGGCTGCGCCTACGGCTTCTTCCTGAACGCCGCGCGGCCGATGTTCGAGACGGTGAGCGGAATCGATGTCAGCGAAGACGCGGCGCAGTATGCGAGACAGGAACTCGGACTCGACGTGTCGTGCGGTGATCTGCTGGCCGAGGATCTGTCAGGACGCGCCTTTGACGTGGTCTGCCTGTGGGACACCATCGAGCACCTCGCCACGCCGCGACGCTACCTCGAAACGGTGGCGGCGCACATGCCCGCGGGTGGCCTGATCGCGATCACGACCGGCGACATCGGCAGCCTCAATGCGCGCATCCAGAAAGGCCGCTGGCGCCTGATCCACCCGCCAACGCACCTGCACTACTTCACGCGACGGTCGCTGTCGCAACTTCTCGAGCGGTGCGGCTTCCGCGTGGTCCACGTCGAATACTGCGGCGTGTATCGCAGCCTCGCCGGCATGCTCCACAACCTCGTCTCGCTCGGCTGGCGCCGGCCGCGCCTTGGCGGCTGGCTCCAGCGCGCGGCGCCGCCGGGGCTTGACGTCTACTTGAACCTGCACGACATCATGTACATTGTCGCGGAGCGCCAATGACCCGACTGCTGATCGTGACACCGGCGTTCAACGAAGCGGCGGGGCTGCCCGATTTCATCACCGCCGTCCTCGAGTTGCGCGGCCGCCTCGCCGCCGCCACCGAGATTCGTCTCCTGGTTGTCGATGACGGCTCGAGCGACGACACCATCAACGTATTGCGCCGCGCTGCCGACGCGCATCCCGCGGTCGTTGCCTACCTCTCGCTCACCGCAAATGCCGGGCACCAGGCAGCACTGATCGCCGGCTTGTGTCACGCGGGTCCCTGGCCCGACGTGATCGTGACGATGGACTCGGACCTCGAGCACCCGTTGCCGGTGGTGGCGGACTTGATCGACTCGTGGCGACAGACTGGCGCGATCGTGGTGCACGCCATTCGTCGGCCGACCCGCGAGTTGCCATTGCTCAAGCGTTTGCTATCCGCGCTGTTCTATCGCCTGACCGCCGCCCTCACGGGCCTGAGCCTGTCAACCGGCCAGGCCGACTTCCGGCTGTGGGACGCCCAGGTGCTTCGCAACGTAGCCAGTTACTTGCCGCATCTGGGCTCGTTGCGAGTGTTCGCGGCCTGGTTGCCAGGGCAGAAGGCGTCGGTCCTTTACGACCAGCATGTCCGCGGCGACCGCGTCTCGCGTTTTACTTTCCGCAAGAACTTCGAGCTGGCGGCGATCAGCATCGTCCGCTTCTCGCACGCCCCGCTCCAGATCATCAGCGGGCTCGGACTAATCGGCCTGGTGTTCTCATTCAGTTACGGCGGGTTCATCGCCTGGCAGACGGCGCGCGGCAACACCGTGCCGGGCTGGTCGAGCACGGTGCTGACGGT
>JANMUX010000021.1:0-6060 GCA_031392125.1 Acidobacteriota bacterium
GCCTCGAGCTCTTCCGGCAGCTTCACCTCGAGCCAACCAACGGCAAGCATCTCGGCAGACTTGATCTTGGCGGCGTGCGCGGGTCCCAGCGCTTCGACCAGCCGCCGCTTCTCGTTCGCGGTGATGCCGTCAGCGTGGTTCCAGGCGTCCGACTCGTTGATGCCGATCACCTTGGGGTTCTTCTCGTCCACCAACTTGCGCAGCGCGTCGTGCTGGCCGTCGTTGGTCGACGCCACCATGGGGTAGATGCCGTCGTAGTCGAAGCGGCCAATCGAGAAGCGCTCGGCGGGCTTGCCGCCGCCGGGGTTGTAGAACACCAGGATGGTGCGGCGCCGCGACGCATAGTAGGTGAGCGGCGACATCGACGCGAACACCGGATCTTCGTTGTATTCGCGAGTCGGCATGATCCACATGTCGATCCCCTCGCGCGTCATCAGCCCTGCGAGCAGCGTGTCGAATCGTTTCTTGATCCACGGCGTGACGAGCGCGTTCTGCTCGCGGTGAGTCAGCACGCGCTGCGCGGGGTCAGGATAGGTGATCGTCTGTTCAGCCGTCGTGGGAATCGTGGTGTCCGACGTTCGGAGAGCGCCGGCTTTAGCCGTCGCTGCCAGGGCGACGACGATCAATAAGAGTGTGGCGTAAGCGCGCATGGTCAGTCGATTCTACTGGTTCCGGCCGACGCTGTGCAGCGATCTGTACGATGGCCCTTCCTGATGCCCGTTTGGCTCGCTTCGTGCTTTAGGCTCGACCGCAATGCATACTGCTTCCTATTGCGGTCACTTTCCTTGTTGATCCCCTTACTAGTCGCGGCGCTGCTGTCTCTTTCGCCGGACGCATCAGCAGCCTTGCCCACTGACGCCGCACTACAGATCCAAGAAGCGGCGAAGGTGGGGACTGGCAGGGTGACGGGCACCATCGTAGAAGCGCGCACTGCCGCGCCGCTGGCTGCGGTGCTGGTCAAAATTCAATCTACCGGCCAGCAGTCGTTTTCGGATGCGGAGGGCCGCTTCGAGATCGTGGATGTGCCGTCTGGCCCGCAAACCGTGATCGTCTCGGTCGTGGGCTACGGACTCGTTCGCCGCGAGGTCGCGGTCATTGCGGGCTCCGCGGTAGACGTCACGATTCCGGTCGCCGAAGGCGCGAGCACCTACGTTGAAGACGTCGCGGTATCGGCGAGTCCATTCCGCGAAGCCGAGCCTGGCGTGACGAGTCAATCGGTGCTCGGCAGCCGCGACCTGCTGGCATTACGCGGCCTCGTCGCTGACGATCCGTTCCGCGCGGTGCAGGTGTTGCCCGGCGTTTCCACCGGCGACGACTTTCGCGCCGAGTTCGCGCTGCGGGGGCTTGGGCCCTCGAATATCGGCATTGCCGTCGACGGCGTTGACAGCCCGCTGTTGTTCCATACCGTCCGCGGGGTCCAGGACACCGGGTCGCTGGGGCTGATCAACAGCGACATCCTGGAATCGGCGACGCTGCTGTCTGGACCGCATCCGCAGCGGCTCGGTTCGCACCTCGGCTCACGTCTCGACTTCACCACCCGTGACGGCTCTCGCGAGCGCATCGTCGTACGCGGCTTGCTCAGCGCGTCGGCGGCCAGCACCGTCTGGGAAGGACCGCTCGGCGGCGGCAAGAAGGCCAGCTGGCTGGTCGCCGTTCGCAAGAGCTACATCGACTGGTTGTTGCGGCAGATCGATTCAACCACCGACACCACCTTCGGCTTCACCGATGCGCAGGGGAAACTGACTGTCGACCTGACGCCGCGCCAGACCCTGCGAATCACCCTGATCACCGGCCGCTCGGTGCTCCGCGAGCTGGAGGCCGAACCCGGCCCCAACACCCTCGACCCGGCCATCAGTACGACCTACATCGGCAACGTCCAATGGCGGTTCACGCCGTCGGCCAGGTTTGCGGTTTCTCAGCAGGCTTACGTGCTGAAGGCCGACTACCGAAACCAGGTGCTCGACGGCCGCACGCGCGAAGAGGGCGGCGACCTCGACGTGACCTGGCGGGGCAGTGCCGCGTGGAACCCAAAGTCCGGACAGATGTTCGAGTTCGGCGCGCAGGCACAGCGGCTCGACGCCGAGCGCATCGACCGTCGCTTCACGTCCCGGTCGGAAGTCACGATTCTCAACGCGAACCGGGACACGTGGTCGGCTGCCGGCTGGGCGCAGTATCGCTGGACGCCGAGCGCCCGGTTCTCGGTCACCCCCGGCGCCCGCATCGAACACTGGGATATCACCGGCACGAGCGAGGCTTCGCCCTGGTTGCTGTCGGAGTTTGCGCTCACACGCGGGCTGCGGGCTCGGATCGGCGCAGGCATTCAATACCAGCCCCCGTCGATCGATCAGACGCTGTTCGCGGCTGACGGCAAGGTGCTGAAACCAGAACGGGCGGTCACTATCGAAGGCGGGCTCGAACAGCGCCTCGGTTCTGCCTGGCGCCTGGCTGCGTCGCTCTACCGCCGAGACGATGACGACCGCTTGCGTTTTGAGGATTCGGAAGTGCGGGTGGTGAATAACCGCGTGGTGCTCCCGCAGGACTCGCGATGGCAGAACGCACTGGTCGGCATCACCAAGGGAGTTGAACTGACGCTCGAGCGCAAGTCGGCCAACGGGTTGAATGGCTGGCTGTCCTATGCGTGGAGCAAGTCGGAGCTGAGCGACGTCGGTTCCGGCGGAGGCCCATCGCCCGAAACGTTTGCCGCCGACTTCGACCAGCGCCACACCATGAACGCCTATGTCGCGTACCGCTGGTCGGGCCGAACCAGCCTGTCGGCGCGGATGCGCTACGGCTCGAACTTTCCCATCGCCGGCTACATCGCGCAAGATGCCAGTGGCTATTTGCTAAGCGACCAACGCAACCGCACGCGCCTGCCGGAGTACTCGCGCCTCGACCTGCGTGCTGACCGCACGTTCACCTACCGCGCTCGGCGGCTGACGCTGTTCATGGAAGTCGTAAACGCGCTCAATCGAGAAAACTTCCGCCCAAGCAGCACGGGAGTGAACATCGTCACCAGGCGGATTGGCAATCCGACCGAGAAGCTGTTTCCGCTGCTGCCGGTGGCGGGGATACTGATCGAGTTCTGAGAAGAAATTTAGCCACAGAGGACACAGAGGACGCAGAGTAACTCTTCGAAATGCCTGCTGGCGACTGCGAAGCCTGATCGCATTTAGAAAGAAATTTCTCTGTGTTCTCGGTGTCCTCTGTGGCCAATCCCTAAGGAGTGTTCGCCGCCAACTCCTTCGCCATCGTCTGGTAGTACGCCAACCGCGTCATCTGGTCTTTCGTCGGTGCGCCGGTCCAGCGGCCGATCGCTCCGTACAAACCAGAGATGCGCGACGTCAGCTCCCGCGACTGTCGCTTCACCTCCGCGGTGTCGGCAGTGCTCGGCAGCTTCTGGATGCGATCGTTCACCGGCCCGAACATCCGCGCTAGTGCCGCCGCCTGCGCCTGCGCATCGCTCCACAGCTTTCGGTCAGTGGGCGTGATGTCGATGCGCGGGTCCTCGCGCACCTCGACTTTCTGCTCCATGGTGCGGCCACCAGATGCCATGCGGATCACATACACACCAGGCGCGACCAATGGTCCCGGCGTGCCCGCGCCCGCCTGCGGGGCATCGTCTTCGCCACCAGAACCACGAATCGGCAAGTCGTTTTCACGCAGGTTCCACACCACGCGATTGACGCCCCTGGTCGACGTGGCGCGCAGCGTGTTGATCAACTGGCCACCGGCTGAATGCACGGTGATGGCCGGCGCGCTGCCGGCGGCGTTGAGCCAGTAGTCCACCAGGGCGCCGTTGGCGGGGTTCTCACCGCGGAACCACATGTCGCCGGTGTGCGCCTTCACATTGGTCTGCCGAACCTGGTATGCGGGCGCAACCGTGAAGAGGTGTGCCGGCGACGCCAGCACCTGCGGAGTCATTTCCTGCAACGCGTTGATCTTGTCCAGGATCCAGACGCCGCGGCCATGCGTCGCCAGCACCAGGTCGTTGTCGCGCGGATGGATCACCAGGTCGTTGTGGGGCAGCGTCGGCAGGTTGCTCTTTAACTCGATCCAGTTGGTGCCTCCGTTGGGCGAGAAGAACAGTCCGATCTCGGTGCCGGCAAACAGCAGGTTCGGGTTCTTGACGTCTTCGCGGATGGTGCGGACAACGCGGCCGGCGGGCATGTCGCCCGCAATGGCAGCAAACGTTTTGCCGCCATCGGCCGACTTGTAGATGTAGTTGTTCAGGTCGTTGCTGCGGTGGTTGTCGATGGCCACGTACACCGTGTTGGCGTTGTGCCGCGACGCCTCGATGCCGCCAAACCAAGACGACTTCGGCAGCCCCGCCAGCCGGTCTTGCAGATCGGTCCAGCTCTTGCCGTCATCATTCGACATCCGCAGGCGGCCGTCGTCCGATCCGACGTAGAGCAACCCCTTGCTGAGCGGCGACAACGCGATGGCCGTGAGGCCGGGGTAGAACGGCACGCCATCATCGACCGACAGCATGTTTTCATCGGGCAAGCGGCCCATCAGCGGCAGCTTGCTGCGGTCGACGCCGGTTGTCATATCTCCCAGATCTTCCCAGGTGGTGCCGCGGTCGCGCGAGCGGAACAGATGCTTGCCGCCGGCGTACACGGTAGCGGCGTCGAAGGGCGACAGGGCAACGGGCGCGTCCCAGTTGGCGTAGTGCCACTCGTTGCCGAGCACCTGCTGCGGCACACCCTTGCCCCAAGTGTTCCAGTTGCGCCGGTCGCCAATTGCGCCCTGCGGGTCGCCGGGGCGGATGTCCTGGCTTTGGAACGTCCGCGAGTCACTGCGCGCGAGGCCGAGGAACTGACTCGCCGAGAACACCACGCGAGGGTTGGCCGGATCGGGAACCGAAAAGAATCCGTCGCCGCCGCATAGCCGCGACCAGTGCTCATTGAGAATTCCATTGGTCGTCCAGCTGGCGCTCGGGCCTTTCCAGCAGCCGTTGTCCTGTAGGCCGCCATAGATGTTGTAGGGCCGCTCGTTATCGACCGCCACCCGGTAATACTGCGACACCGGCAGCGACTGCACGTACAGGAACTTGACTCCGCGATCGAACGAAATGCCGATGCCGCCGTCATCCAGCTTGATGACGTGGCGTGAGTCTTTCTGGTTGATCCAGACGAAGCGATCGTCGCCATGGGTCGTCGTGTTGGGGGCGGTGAACGACTCGCCGCCGTTGTCCGAGAACGAATAGGCGTTCAGCATGTAGACCCGCCGATCGTCCTGCGGATCGATGGTCGGCTGGCTCGCATACATCGGCCGCGGATTCCAGTTCGACATAAACCGCCACGTCTTGCCGGAGTCGCCACTGCGATACAACCCCGCCTTCCGTTCGATGTAGGCCGTTGATGCGTTATAGCGCGTGCCCTGCTCGATGCTCACCTTCACCACGCGGGGATCCTTGCGGTACACCGAGATCCCAATACGGCCGTACTCGCCTTCGGGCAGACCGTTGCCGGTCAGCTTGACCCAGGTGGCGCCGGCATCGGTGCTCTTCCAAAGCGCGCTGCCGGGGCCGCCGCCGTTGAAGCCGAACGCGCTGCGCCGGCGCTGATACGACGCGGCGTAGAGGACATTGGGATCGAGCGAGTCCATGACCACATCGGTCACGCCGGTGTCATCGTCGACATGCAGCGTGCGCTGCCACGTCTTGCCGCCGTCCATGGTGCGATACAGCCCGCGCTCGCCTCCTGCACCCCAGACCGATCCCTGCGCGGCAACGTAGACGATGGCCGGGTTCGATGGGTGGGTGACGATGCGGCCGATGTGCATGGAGGTCTTGAGGCCGACGTTGGTCCAGGTTTTCGCGCCGTCGCTGGACTTGTAGATGCCATCGCCCCAGCTCACGCTTTGCCGGTTGGCGCGCTCGCCGGTGCCGACCCAGATGATGTTGGGATCGGGTTGATAAATCGCGACGTCGCCGATTGAGTGGACTGCCTCCCGTTCAAACACCGGCGCCCACGTCACCCCGTTGTCGGTAGTGCGGAACATTCCGCCGGTCGCGGAGGCGACATACATCGTGAACGGATTCGATTCGACCACGTCCAT
>JANMUX010000026.1:0-14562 GCA_031392125.1 Acidobacteriota bacterium
GTCGGGAGACGCTGGATGCACGAGGGATGGTGGTTGCGCCGGGATTCATCGATCTGCATCAGCACGCGCAGGACGCGGCCGGGTACCAGGTCGCAGTGCTCGATGGGACAACCACCGCGCTCGAGCTCGAGGGCGGCACGGTGGACATCGATCGCTGGTACGACGCGCGAGTGGGCACGTCGCTCATCAACCATGGCGTGAGCGTTGGGCACGACCAAGTCAGGATGCAGGTGCTGCACGACCCGGGGAAGGACACGCCGACAGGCCCGGCGAAGTCGCGCGCCAGCACGCCAGCGGAGCTGGCGGAGATCGTGGCGACCATTGATCGCGGATTTCGACGCGGCGCCATCGCGGCAGGCCTGTTGATCGAGTTCACCCCGGCTGCGACGCCCTGGGAAATTGTCGAGGTGTTCCGTGTCGCGGCGAAACACGGCGCCGGCGTTCATGTGCACATGCGGAACGTGGACGAACCATACTACTTCCTGGAGACCGAGGAGGTCATCGCCGCGTCGGCGTCGACCGGTGCGCCGGCGCACATCGTACACATCCAGAGTTCCCTCGGAGAGGACACGCCCCGCGGGCTGGAACTAGTTCGCGGAGCACGGGCGCGCGGGCTCGACATCACGACCGAGGTCTATCCGTACACGGCGTCGATGTCGCCGATTGAAGCGGCGGACAACGACGACTGGCAGTCGTGGCCCGAGCGGAAGTTCCAGCGAATGGAATGGGCGAGGACCGGTGAACGGCTGACCCGGGCCTCGTTCGCCCGGTATCGCGCCAACGGCGGATTCATCGTCGATTACAACAACACCGAGGAGACCGTCACCGCGGCCGTCGCGGACCCATTGACGATGATCGCCAGCGACGGCATCCTCCACGACGGGGTCGGGCATCCGCGCGTGGCGGGGACCTTCGCGCGGCTGCTCGGTCGCTACGTGCGCGAGCAGCGCACGCTGACACTGATGGAGGCGCTGCGCAAGATCACGATTGCGCCCGCGCGCCGGATGGAGCACCGTGTCGCGGCAATGGCGTCCAAGGGACGCCTGCAGGTTGGCGCCGATGCGGATATCGTCCTGTTCGACGCGAGCACCGTCATCGACCGCGCTACGTACCGTGAACCGACCCTGTCACCAGCCGGACTGCGGGATGTGGTGGTGAACGGCGTGATTGTCGTGCGGGACGGAGCTGTAAAGACGGGCAATCTACCCGGGCGAGCCGTTCGCGGTCCGATCCAGTAATCCGTGCCCTTGTGGGCCGCGTGTCGGGCGAAATGCAGCATTGATGGCCCATCCTCGCCGCCTTGAAGGCGCTGGCCGTCTAACCCCGCGTTGCACCAGGCGGCCCCGGGTGCGATCATGGCGCGGCCCCAGGTGAACGCGAGCCGTTAGGCCGCCTCTCGAGAGGTGACTATGATGCAGGCAAGCCGACGGCAAAATCGATTTGCGGTGCTCGCGATGGGGGCCGCCTGCGCGGCAATCGTTGTCGGCTGCTCCTCTCGCGCGAGCACCCGAGCGTCCGGCGCGACACTCCCAATGGCAGCGGCCCCCATCGGTGCGGGCACGAGTACGGGCGCGGACTGGGCGCGCATCGCCTTGCCCGGCGGCGGGGCGCTCTCCGCCGCTGTGGCGCGGCCCGTCGGGGCGGGCCCGCATCCGGTGCTTGTCATCCTCCACGGCACACACGGCTTCGCCCGGGAGTACGTCGGGCTCGCACGCGACCTGGCTCGGGAGGCCGGCGTGGTTGCAATCGCCGCGTGTTGGTTCGCTGGACGTCGAGGTGCCGGTGTGGAGCTCGTGACACCCATCGAGTGTCCCGAGGCGCCGCCCATGCCGTCAACAGGGATGACTCCGGAGGCGCTCGATGTGGTCGACGCCGTGGTTAACGCCGCCCGTGCGCTGCCCGGTGTGAGAGCGGATCGTGTTGCGCTCTTGGGGCATTCGCGGGGCGCCGTGGCCGCGGTGCACTACGCACTCGAGCGCGGCAGCGCCAGACAAGGCGCAGGACGGGGACTTCACGCCGTCGTGCTCAACTCCGGAGCTTATCCGCCCGAGCTAATGGCTCGCGCCGCGGACTTGAGCGTACCGGCGCTTCTGCTTCACGGTACAGCGGATGGCCCCGCAGAGGGTGGATCGGAAATGACCACGGTTGCGCGAGCGCGCGCGTTCGAAGCAACGCTCGTCGCGGCGCGGAAGCTCGTGGAGGACGAGTATTTCGAGGGCGCGCGCCACTCTGCGCTCTTCTACAATGCCGACCAACGCGGGCGCAGCGTACGGCGGGTGGCCGACTTCCTGCGGCGGCGGAGCTTGGAGTAATGTCGCTACTGTCGAGCAGAGCGCCGCATCTGACAAGTGGACGAGCCGATTTGATCCTCAGCGAAGCCTCGCGGTGCCCACGCTTTATACTTCATGCCGAGCACCAGACCCGCAGGTCGACCAGCTCGACCGGCGGCCTAACGATCGTTACAGCTGGCAAGCGATCAAAAGGATTTGCGTTCGCTAACGCGAACGCGCTGATTGAACTCGCTTGCAGCTGAACTTGGCCGTTATGCCACACCGCATCACGCGCGAGCGCATGATCGAAGCGATTCGTGAACTGCCCGAAGATACCTCTGTCGATGACGCGATCGAACGCTTGGTGTTTCTCGCGAAGATCGAGGAAGGTCTGGCTCAGCTCGAGCGAGGTGAAGGCATCCCTCACGAAGAGGCCAAACGTCGTCTGGGCCTGTGACCCAACTCATTTGGTCTCGGCGCCGGACCTCGGTGCCCTGGAAGCCGGACGGCCGATGCCGACCTACGGCCCGCGGCGATGACCTACTCCTAGCGAATAGTCTGGATCTCGAGCAGCTTCTTGCGGATCGGTTCGTCCAGCGCCTTTTCTCGTAGTCGGCTCCACAGCCGCTCGATGACACGGGCATCGACAAAGCCCGGCACCGTCGTGCCCCAGTCTTGCGCGGCGCGGAACGCATCGAGCGCCTTCACCGCCTCTTCCGTGTAAACGTTGGCACCCGCACCGGTCAGCGCAATCTCCTTCTCGTTCGCCCGGTAGAAGCCAAGGGCGTGCAGCATCAGCTTCAGCTCGATGACGTCGCGGCCGGCAAACTGTTCGAGGCGCCGAAATCCCAGGGTCTCGGCGGCGGTGTTGTAGATGCGCCGCAGCTCGCCCACCGGCTCGGGATGTTCGCAGACGTTGATGTTCACCGTGATGCCATCGGGCCGGCGCGACCGGCCCGGACGCGGATCGGCAACGACGACGGCGGCCGATTGGGTTTCGCCGTGTCGTCCATCGCCGCCGAGCAGCTGGCCGGCGTTGAGCGCTTCAATCATCCGATCCGCCAGCGTCCGCACTGACCCTTCGCTGGCCTGGAACATGTCAGCCACGGCATCTACTACCTTGGTACTGACGAGCGAGTTCCCCTGCACGGCAAACGTCGCGCCCTTGCGCATGTGCACCCAATCGCCCTGCTTCTCGGATCCGTACTGCCGCTGACCGGTCCACTGCGCCGACCGACCCTTCAGGTCGATGACGCCGACCTGGCGGTTCTCGCGTCCTTCGTCGGCAGCCACCACCTGATCCATGGCGGCCTGCGGTGCGACGCCCTTCTCCAGCAGGTTCAGCAGGTCGTTGCCGTACTCAACCCGGGTGCCCCCCTGCGTCGCCACTGCGCCAACGCCGGCGCGGACCCACGGCACGGCGTTCCCCACACACGGATTCCGCGTTGTCACGATCACACCGGTCTCGCCAGTGCCGGGGTCGACCGCGACGATCGAGAAGGTGTGAAAGTTGATGTCCGGACCCCTGCCCCACGCAACGGGCTCCTGGGCAAAGGCGAGCGTTGAAAGCGACGTCATCAGGGCGGCAAGCAGATGTATGCGCATGTCAGCAGATTCTATGCATGCTTAGTCTCGCTCCACCAATTCGAGGTCGCCGGTCACCTCGAGGGCGAAACGGCCGCGGCCCCTCGGGACCAGGCGAATGTCACCGGCCTTCTCGTCGAGCCGGCGCCGCAGCAACAGCAGGCGTGTCTCGAGGTTGTCCTTGAAGTCGGGAAGGTTCAGCGACTTGTCGAGGCGCAGCTCGCGGTTAGTGAACTCTGCGCGGCCCTCCTGCTCGCGCACCTGCAACAGCTTCCACAGGATGCGGGCCGGGAGGCTACGGATCAAGTACTCGCCGTCGAGCATGACGACCTCTTCCTGGCGGTAGAAAGCCAGCTCGCGACGTGTCGCTCGTAATCCGGTCGTCGCACTGGTCAGAGGACCTGCCTGTGACGGAGGTTCGGGTTGGTCCTCGTCTTGCTGCAACTGCATGTTCTGGATCGCGACGGCCAGGTACGATCCCAGCAATTCGATGGACGTCTTGTCTTCCTCGTGGAAGCGATACGGCGTCTCGCTCTCGATGCAGAGCACGCCGATCAGCTCACCCCGTACCATCAACGGCACGCCAAGCTGGCTGGATGGGTTCTCGAGTCCCGGCAGCGGCACGCGGCGTTCGGCTGAACACCAGCCCTTCTCCTCGGCACGGCGCTTGGCGGCATAGGCGTTCAACATCCCACGCATGAGCCCCGAAATCCGGATCGGCTTCTTCGCTTCGGCCACCAGGCCGATGATGCCCTCGCCGAACTGCACCTCGGCGCCGGCGCCGCTCTGCTCGTAGCCCCGGCTCGCGATCATCACCAGCGTGTCGGGCTTCTCGCCGGCGAGCGCGATCATCGAGTGACTGAAATTGAAATGCCGCTTGAGCCCGACGACGATCGAGTCGAGCAGGTGCTCGAGGCTGTCGGCTGTGTTGATCTGCATCGACAGGTCCTGCAGCGCCTTCATGGTGAAGACCGGGTCGGGCGGCCTGGCGCGCAGCGGCGGTGCCGAACGATCGGGCTGGCCGTCCTCTTCGGGCACTGGCTCGACCGACTCCACCTTGTAGATGTCGGCGGCCAGCAGCTTGAAAATGCCCTTCAGGCCGGTGTACGAAGCGATCGCCTCGATGCGCCAGAACATGCGATCAAAAATCGGCCCTGACGTCTCGGAGCGTTCGTAGGTCAGCCGCAACGCCCATCCCTGCGCAGTATCCGGGTCGCCCAGGTGTACGACCGCCCGTGGATTCTCGGCAATGTTGCGGCGGCTCTTGTTGAAGAACTGGAACGAGAGCGCAACGTGCGTGGGATCAACGTAGTCAACGTGACTGAGGTACGCCGCATTAGGCGTGCCGTCCTTGGCGCACGTGTAGAGCATCGCCGGGATGATGCCCTGGAAGCACGACGCGAGCTTCTCCAGACCCAGGCTCACTTCAGCGGCGCTCCCGCGTCGGGCCCGGGCGTCTGGTTGAAGACCGCCGTCACCTTGATGCGAACGGCCATCGACGGGAAGACCCGCCACGAACTGGTAGCGGCTCCGGGTAGACCGATGCCATCAAGCTGACCAAGAAAGCCGGCCCACTGCGACTGTGCGAAGGCCTCTTCGTCGGGCTTCGCCTGCCACGAGAACAACATCAAGCCTTTGACCTGCACCGCGCGATCGTCGGCCGGACGCGCAAACGACACCGCCGTACGGCCGTTGCTGCGGAGGTTGTCGAAGACCCGCTGCGAGGCGGCCCTGGGGATAAACGCCACCATGTGCCGCCCATCGCCTTCGACCTTCACCGCTGTGACACGGCAGCCGCTGGGTTCCTTGTTCTCGTCGGCGGTGCCGAGATGGATTCCCAGGCCAGAGTGAAGGAATTCGGCCAGATTTACGTCGATCATGGGGCGAAGGCCTTTGAGTATATCTGGTTAGGATTTTCTTAAGAATCTACTAAGGAGGGGTTAGGGTTCGGCCCGCGTTCGAGTCCGTCCAAGACATACGGAGACCGAAGAACATGAAAAAAACCGACCTTCTCATCACGACCATTCTTATCGCCGCCGCCATCATCCTGACCAGCGTGCTCGCCACCGCCACGGTCGGCGCCACTGGCGGCGCCACCGGCGCAGAGCAGTCGCCGACGCCGGCCGGCAAGGCCGTCGCCCGTGGCAAGTATCTCGTCGACATCATGGGGTGCCACGACTGCCACACGCCGTGGAAGATGGGCCCCAAGGGCCCAGAGATGGACATGTCGCGCGCGCTGACGGGGCACCCTGAAGATCTGGCGATGCCGCCGGCACCCGCCCTGCCCCCCGGACCCTGGATTGGCGCGGTCGGCGCGACCATGACCGCGTGGGCCGGACCCTGGGGCGTCAGCTACACGATGAACCTCACGCCCGACAAGGAAACAGGACTGGGCGATTGGACGCTCGAGCAGTTCGTGGCGACGATGAAGACCGGCAGGGATCGCGGCAAGGGCCGCCCGCTCCTGCCGCCCATGCCGTACTTCAACCTCGGCAAGTTGAGTGACGAGGACATCGCCAGCGTGTTCGCCTACTTACAGTCGTTGCCGCCCACGCGCAATCGCGTGCCGCAGCCGATCGATCCGCCCGAGGGCCGATAGCCGCAGGCACTCGGGTGCCCGAGGACGTGTGTCATGACATCGAATTGGCTTTTTGCCGGTGCGTTGGTCGCGCTCATGGGGGCGACCGGTCTCTCGCAGACAGGCACGCTGGCGCCGGTGGCGCCGCGGCTGCTCTCGCAGACCGGTTTGTATGCGGGCGAAGGCGCGCGTGTTGTGGACGTCCGCAACCGCCCCTTCGCTCCGCAGTACCCGCTGTGGAGCGACGGCGCCGGCAAGACGCGCTGGCTACAACTGCCGCCGGGGGCGACCATCGACGTCACCAACCCCGATCGCTGGAACTTTCCGGTCGGCACGCGATTCTGGAAGGAGTTTGCATTTGACGGACATAAAGTGGAAACGCGTTTTCTGTGGAAGGTAAGCGAACGCGACTGGGTATTCGCCTCGTATGCCTGGAATGACGAGCAAAACGATGCGGTGCTGGTGCCCGAGGCCGGGCAATCCGATGTCGCCGAGATCGTCCCCGGCAAGCGGCACAGCATTCCGTCGGTGACGGAATGCCGCTCGTGCCACGACTCGGCGCGCACCGAGATCCTCGGCTTCAGTGCGTTGCAGCTCTCGGACGATCGTGATCCAAATGCGCTGCACGCCGAGACACTGACGCCAGAAATGGTCACGCTGCGCACGCTGGCCGATGAGCGCCTGATCTCGCCCAAGCGCGTCGAGTTCGTGTCGTCTCCACCCCGCATTGAGGCCGCAACGCCGGTCGCGCGCGCGGCTCTGGGCTATCTGTCGACCAACTGCGGCAGTTGCCACAACCGCGAAAGCTCGCTCGCGTCTCTCGGCTTGCTGCTGAAGCATTCGGTTGCCGACGCCCGTAGCGCCGGACCTTCAGTCGACGGCGCTGCTGAGTGCTCTCCTGCTCTCGCGACCACGATCAATCGCAAGGGCCATTGGCTGGTGCCGGCTGATCCCGAGCAGTCACGGTTGATCAATCCCGGCAAGCCCGAGATGAGCTCGCTGATACAGCGCATCCGCTCGCGACGGCCCTCGTCCCAGATGCCGCCAATCGGGACCGTGGTCCAGGATCGCGCCGCCGTGGACTTGCTGACGGAGTGGGTGGCGTCAAATGCCGGCGAGCTGAAGCGATGCGCCGGCGCTAGCGCTGGAGCGCTTGCTGGATCGCACTGAGCATTGCCTCGGTGGTGTAGGGTTTCGACACGAAGTGCCGAACCCCGGAAGCGGCCGCCACTTCGGGGGACCAGCTGGGCGCGAAGCCACTCGTAGCAATGATCGTGACCGCCGGGTTCAACGCTATCAGCGCCTTGATGGTCGCCGGGCCATCCATGACGGGCATCGCGATGTCGGTGAGTACCGCGGCAATCTCGTCCTGATGCTGCGAATAGAGGGCCAGCGCCTCGACGCCATTGGCTGCCAGCAACACACGGTAGCCAGAACGTTGCAGCATGGCCGCTGCCAGGCTTCGGATCGACTCCTCGTCATCCACCACCAGGACCAGTTCGCCGTTACCGCGTACGTGCGCGGGCCGGGCTTCGGGTCCGGCGTCGGTCTCGGCCATCGCTGACGGATCCGCTGGCAAGTAGACCTTGAATTCCGCGCCTTGACCGGGCTGACTCGACACTGCCATGAAGCCGCGGTGGCTCTTGACGATGGCCAGAGTGGTCGACAGACCGAGCCCGGTGCCCTTGCCGACTTCTTTGGTCGTGAAGAAGGGCTCGAATAACCGATCGCGCGTGGCCTCGGTCATTCCCATGCCGGTGTCGGTCACCGTCATCACCACGTACGGTCCGGATCGCGCCTCCGGCATGGTCTCGGCTGCGGCATCGTCGATCGTCGTGTTCGTGAGGGAGATGGAGAGCCGGCCGCCGTTCGGCATGGCATCTCGCGCGTTGATGCTCAGGTTCAGCAACACCTGGTGCACCTGTGTCGGGTCCCCGGTCAGCGACCACAGCGTTGCCGGCGGCTGCCACGTCACCTCGATGTTCTTGGGCAGGGTCTCGCGCAGGACCTTGACCAGCTCCGCGGTCAGGTCGATCGGATTCAGGCTGACACGCTCGCCATCGATACCGCGCGCGAATGCCAGCACCTGGCGGACCAGTTCCGCGCCGCGTTGCGCGCTGACCTGGAGCGTATCGAGCAAGGCGTGATCACTCTCGGTCCGGGCGAGGTCGCGCAACACTTCGACCGACATCAGGATGGGCGTCAGCACGTTATTGAGGTCGTGCGCCATGCCGCCGGCCATGGTGCCAATACCTTCCATGCGTTGTGCGCGCAGGAACTGCCGCTCCAGGTTCTTTCGCTCGGTAATGTCCCGGATCACTGCCACGATATCCCCGTCCGGCATCTCCTTCGCAATGACGTCCGCTGCGAACTGCGATCCGTCCTTGCGCTGAAACTTCCACTCGCGCTGGTACACCGGCGCTCCCCTGAGGGTCTTGAGCGCCGGTTCGATCTGCGCGACCTGCGCCGGTGCGACGATGTCGGCGGCGCACAGGCCAATGAGCTCCTCACGCCGGTACCCCAGCATGTGGCACATGGTGGCATTGGCGTCCAGGTAGTAACTTCGGGCATCGGAAATCAATATGCCGTCGGGTGCGTAGTCGAAGAGGGCCCGGTAGCGCGCTTCGCTCACGTGAATGGTTTCTTCGGCGCGCCTGCGATCGGTGATGTCGACGAAGGTGGTCACCGCGTGGGTTTCGCCCCGCAAATCGACCAGCTCGCTGCCAATCAGCACGTGGCGGGTCTCGCCGTCGCGCGTGTTCAGGGTCGCCTCGACATTGCGCAACGCCTGGTCATTGACCAATCGCTCCCGGATGACGGCAGCCGCTTCGGGCTGGATGATCTTCATTTCGGCCGTCGTGCGGCCGAGCACTTCTTCGCGGGTCCACCCGAGCAGGCTGGTGAAGGCCGAATTCACGTCGGTGAACGTTCGATCGCTGAAACGGTGGATGGTCAAGGCGACCGGGCAGTTGCGGAACACGGTGAGAAGTCGCCCCTCGCTTTCGAGCAGTTCGCGGGTCTGGCGCCGCAACTCGATTTGCGCCATCACCTGCCGGCTCAGGATGCGCAGGGCATCCTGCTGCGCCGTGGTCAACTGCCGCGGCACGCGATCGAGGACGCACAGCGTGCCAAGCGCCTCGCCACCAGGGGTGATGAGTGGCGCTCCCGCATAGAAGCGGATGGCTGGATTTGCTGTCACGAGCGGGTTGTCGGCGAAACGCTCGTCCCGCGACGCATCAGGCACGATGAAAACGCCGGTATCGACTATGGCGTGCGCGCAGAAGGCCATCTCGCGCGGAGTTTCCGAAACCTCGAGCCCGACCTTCGACTTGAACCACTGGCGGTGCTCGTCGACGAGCGAAATGAGGGAAATCGGCGCCTCGCAGATCTGCGCCGCCAGGGCGGTCAGTTCGTCGAGGGCCTGTTCCGGAAGGGTATCGAGCAGGGCGTAGCGCCGCAAGGCTTCCAGGCGCGCAGGCTCGGCGGGCGGCGCTGGAGGGCGGCGCATTCGCCGTAGTATTGATCAGAAATGAGAGCCCGCTCCTTCAGTCACGTCGGCATCACGGTTCGCGACTTCAACACGTTCGTCCGCTTCTACTGGGACGTGTTCGGCTGCCCGCTGGTGGGGGTGTCCGACACGCCATCCGATCGCGTGCGGAGCTTCTTCGGCGTCGACGCCGCCGCGCCGAGTTGCAAGATTGGCTGGATCCGCGTGCCGGGCGGTGCGGTGCTCGAGATTTTTGAGTTCCAGCCGCAGCAGCCGCTGGTGCAGGGGCCGTGGAACCGCGTCGGCCTCACCCATTTCAGCCTCAACGTGCGCAACACGCAGAGGTGGTACGACTACCTGGTCAGCAAGGGAGTCGAAGTGATGTCGAAACCCGAGAAGTCACCTCGGGGTCACACGTTCTTCTTCGCCAAGGACTGCGACGGCAACCTGATCGAGCTGATGGACCTGGGGTTCATGCACTACGTGCTCGACTGGGGCGGCCCGCTCGGCGGGTTCCTGTTCCGTCGAGGGATGTACAAGAAGTACTACGAACAGAGATGAAGTCAATTGCTCTCGGGCGCCGGCACGTGCAGGAACTGGAACGCCACGTTCGACAGCAGGCAGTAGCCGACGAAGTAATAGAAACCCGAGCCGATGATCGCGTCAAGGTTGTCGGTGGCCTTTGCCGCCAGGAAGGCAATGAAGATGCCGACCACGAACACGTCGGCCATCGCCCACTTGCTGATTGACCGCACGAACAGGTAAAGCCGGTATCTCGCCGCGGGAGCCTTGGTCGCGAGGATCACCCCCAGCATGGCCGCCTTTATGAAAGGGACAATGATGCTGAACAACAGCACCAGTCCCGCCACGAACAGGTTTCCCGATTCATACAGGCTGCGCACGGCCTGCACGATGTTCTGTGTCTGCCGGAAGATCTCCGTCGGCTTGTTGAAGATGGGAATCGACGCCACGATCGTGAGCGCCGGTTGCGACAGGCCAGGGATCAAGAGGCCCAGGGACACCAGGGTGAGGCCAACCGCGACGGCGTTGCGTCTCGTCATGCGAGGCAATCTAGCAGAATGACGCGGCGGCGGTCGATGGCTTTGGCCGTCAGGCCCTAGGAAGTCGAGGCCGGCGTCGAACTGCCTACCGGCCGGACGATCTGTTCCGCGTTCACTGCGAACTCCACCCGGCCCACGGTCAGCTTGTCGCCGTCGCTCAAGAGCGTCTTGGCGACCTTGTGACCGTTCACAAACGTCCCGTTGGTGCTGCCCAAATCCTCCAGCAGCAGTTGGTTCGTCTCGCTCAAGGTCAGGCGGCAATGCACCCGCGAGACCAGCGCGGCATCGACGACGAAGTCGACTCCAGGGGCGCGGCCGATGGTTTTGAGCGAGCCAGGCAGCAGCCGGAAGGTAAGGCCGACGTCGGCGGGGTCAATCGATTGCAATGTCCACATGCGGTTCAGGGTCAGGGTCCAAGCGAAGCGTCGGCATCAGTGTAAACGACACCGGCTCACTTGTGGTACAAGCACGCCAATGCCGGATGTGAAGTGACGTGACCCGCCACCAGCTTGCACGGGTTCTCGGCCACACGCATCGGTGGCTGGGAATTGGCCTCAGCGTGCTGTTCGTGGTGTGGTTCGCCTCCGGCATAATCATGGTCTACGCGCGGATGCCCGAACTGGATCCGGCCGAGCGCGTGGCTCGGCTCGACTCGCTTGACTTCGGATCGGTCCGCATCTCTCCCGCCGCCGCCGCTGCCGCCGAGGTGTCTCGGTTTACCCTAACAACCCTGGACCGCCGTCCCGTTTACCGGGTGACAGCTGGCGCGATGCGTACGACGACCTTCGCCGATACGGGCGAGGTGCTCGCTCCACTGACCGCCGACCACGCGCTCGCGATCGCGCGCACATTCGCCGGCGGCGATCCCGCCAGGGTTCGCTACGACGCGCGCCTGGAAGACGCCGACCAGTGGACTTTCGGTGTGCGCGGCCAGGTGCCACTCCACCGCATGGCAGTGGACGATCGCGAACAAACGCGGTTGTATGTCTCGGAGCAGAGCGGCGAGGTGGTGATGAAGACCACCGCGAGCGGGCGTCGCTGGGGCTACCTCGGCGCCGTAATGCATTGGGCTTACTTTGCGCCGCTGCGGCGGCAGTCGACGCTCTGGTCAACCATCATGATCTGGGTGTCAATCACCGGAACCGTGATGACCCTTGCCGGCTTCATCTGGGGCCTGTGGCGGTTCTCGCCTTCCGAGCGCTACCGGCTGAAGTCCGACTCGCACGGCTCGCCCTATGCAGGGTTGATGCGCTGGCGTCACTTCGCCGGCCTGATCCTCGGCCTGACCAGCCTCACGTGGATCTTCAGCGGCCTTCTGTCGATGGATCCGTGGAATTGGAGCCCGAGCACGATGCCTACGCGCGCACAGCAGGAAGCCGTCTCACAGGGCCCCCTACATCCCGCCGCCGTGCCGCTCGCCGCGCTGCGCGAGGCTCTGGCCGCGTTCGGCGTGGACCCCCCTGATGAGATTGAGCTGATTCGTTTTCGAGGGCGCCACTATCTTCGAGCCTGCACCGGACTGGTGGCAGTGGATGCCACGACCCGGGGACCCGACCAATCCTTTCAAGCCGACGCCATGCTGGGCGCGGCGCGGGATGCCATGCCCGGCGTCCCGATTGAAGGCGTGTACTGGATGAGCGACTACGACCCCTACTATTACGACCGCAGCGGCCGGCTGAACCTGCCGGTCTTGCGCGTGCGTTTTGGTGACGCTGAGCGCACCTGGCTCTACCTCGATCCACAGCTGGGCACGATCGTTCGCAAGGAAGAGCGGCTGAGCCGTGTCAATCGCTGGCTGTATCACGGGCTTCACAGCCTCGATTTTCCGTTCTTGTACTACCGGCGGCCTCTGTGGGATCTGGTGATGATTGTCTTGAGCCTGGGCGGCGTCGCACTGAGCCTCACCACGATCAGGGCGGCATATCGTCGCCTGCGGCGAGGGATGGGAACTTACGGCGCCGGCTTGCGGCCGTAACCGGGCCGATAGTTCTTGTGGCACGACGTGCACGACTCCATCAGCTGATCGCTGAGCGCGGCGATCGCTTCCACGTTCTTGGCCTTCGCCGCCTTCACCGCGGCAGCGCCGGCTTCGAGCATCAGTGTGGCATCTGCCATCCACTGCTTCTGGTCTCGGGCCCGGCCGGGCAGCATCAGCAGGTTCGCCGATTCGGCCACCAGCAGCGCCTGGCCTTCAAGCACGGTCCACTCCGCGTCGCTCTTCGGCGTGCGCGATTCGATGTAGAACAACGCGTCGGACGCGGGATAGATGATCGTCACCATCAGATCGCTCATGGAACCGACGTTGCGTGTGGGAGGCCTTGCGGTCGCAGCCTGGCGCGGGGCCGCCGGCGCCTGGGCCATAGCCGTGGCGCCCATCAGGAACACGAAGGCTAAAGTCTTCATGCGGCGAAAGTCTAACACCGGCCGAAATGCATTAACATCCGGCGTGAAACGGAGGCTTACGTGATCCGAAGGTCGATTTTCGCCCTGACCGTGCTTGGCAGCCTGGCAGCGTCAGGCACTCTCGGCGCGCAGGCGCAGGCGCCACCATCCCCCGCACCCGCCGCGGTGCTACCGAACGACTACACCGATGACGAGACATGGTTGTGCCGGCCCGGCCGCAAAGGCGACGCTTGCGACATCGATCTCACCACCACGATCGTGGCCGCAGACGGCACGATGACACGAGAAGCCTTCGCCGCCGATCCGAAGGCGCCCATCGACTGCTTCTACGTCTACCCGACCATCTCCACCGACACCACGGACAACAGCGACATGAACGCTGACCCGGCCGAACTCAACGTGGTCGCGCAGCAGTTCGCGCGATTCGCGTCCAAGTGCCGTCCGTTCGCTCCACTCTACCGCCAGCTCACGCTCGCCGGGCTGCGCAAGCAGCTCGCAGGCCCGCGCTTCTCATTCGACAAGGGCGTTCAATACGACGATGTGCGCGATGCGTGGCGGTCGTACCTGCAGCGCGACAACCAGGGCCGCGGCGTGGTGCTCGTCAGCCACTCGCAGGGTGCCTTCATCCTGACAGCGCTGTTACGCGACGAGATCGAGGGTAAGCCGGTCCAGAAGCAACTGGTGTCGGCGCTGATCCTTGGTGCGACGCTCGAAGTGCCTGCCGGCAAGGATGTCGGGGGCGCCCTCAAGCTGATTCCACTGTGCCGCAAGCCTGGCCAGATCGGTTGCGTGGTGAACTACTCGGCCTTCCGGTCAGACGTCCTGCCTCCCGCCAACTCGCGTTTCGGCAAGGCGGCAGCGGCCGGCATGGCGGGTGCGTGCACCAATCCGGTGACGCTCGGTGAAGGCAGCGCACCGCTGCGCGCGTATCTGTCGGCGTCGGGGCGGACCATTACCGGCACGACTGCCGTCAAGTCCTGGGTCGCCGACAAAACTGTCGAGACGCCATTTGTCAGCGTGCCTGGCTTGCTGACCGCGAAGTGTGCGTCGAACGAACACGCGACCTACCTCGAAGTGACCGTGCACGGCGACCCCGCCGATCCCCGCATCGACGACATCGTCGGCGACCTGGGCATGCGCGCGAAACCGCTCGCCGACTGGGGCCTGCACCTGGTCGAC
>JANMUX010000037.1:0-4195 GCA_031392125.1 Acidobacteriota bacterium
TCGCGAAGAACGGTGGTGGCGGCCTGAAGACTGGCAGTGGATTCGCAGCGAGCAGATCGAGCACCCGGCGTTCTGGGAACGCGATCAGGGTGACACCTGGTGGTGGCGCGGCATGTTCGACCGGATCTCGCTGCCCGCGGCCTGGCCGGTCTATGTCAGCCACGCCGAAGCGACGGCTTACGCTGCCTGGCAGGACGCACGCCTGATGACCGAGGCGGAGTATCAACGAGCGGCGTATGGCGATCCCACCGGCAGCGAGCGCAGCTACCCGTGGGGCGAATCGGCACCCTCAGCCGAACGCGGGGTGTTTGATTTCGACAGTTGGGATCCGGAGCCCGCCGGCAGCCATCCGGCCGGCGCCAGCGCCTGGGGCGTTCACGATCTCGTCGGCAACGGCTGGGAATGGACCAGCACCCTGTTCGCGCCGTTTCCCGGCTTTAACGCGCTGCCGTCATATCCGGAATACTCCGCCGATTTCTTCGACAATGAGCACTACGTCATGAAAGGGGCGTCGCCCGCGACGGCCATGGCATTGATCCGGCCGTCGTTCAGAAACTGGTTCCGGCCGCGCTATCCATATGTCTACGCGTCATTCCGCTGCGCGCGTGAGGTCTGACATGCGACCTGCCTACGCACTAGTCGACGCCGACTCGGCCGAGGCCATGGCCACCACCGCGGATTTCGCCTCTGCCGTGCGCCATTTCCTGGCGCAGCAGCCGCGTCAACTGCCATCACGCTTTCTTTACGATCCGCTTGGCTCGGCGCTGTTTGACGCCATCTGCCATTTGCCCTGGTATCGCGTCAGCGCCGGAGAAACCCGCCTGCTCAGGCAACACGGCGGCGCCATCCTCTCTTACCTCCACCCACTCGACCGTATCGTTGAACTCGGCGCCGGCAACGGCGACAAGCTGGCCGCGATGCTATCGTCGTCCGCACGACGGGCCAGGCCGCTCACACTGGATCTGATCGACATCTCTGCGGCGGCGCTCGCCAACGCGTCGCGTGCCCTGTCGGTGTTAGATCAGGTCCGCGTGGTCGCGCACGAGTCGAGCTACGAAACTGGGCTACACCGGTTGGCCGGCGAGCCCGCAGCCGCGGGCCGTACGCTGATGCTGTTCCTTGGTTCCAACATCGGCAACTACGACCCTCATGGCGCGGCCGCATTCCTGCGCCAGGCGCGCGAGGCACTTCGGCCAGGCGACGCGCTGCTGCTTGGTGCCGACCTAGTGAAGCCGGAGGCCGACCTGCTGACGGCCTATGACGACCCCCTCGGCGTGACCGGCGCCTTCAACCGTAACTTGCTGGTGCGAATCAACCGGGAACTGGGCGGCGACTTTGACCTGGAAGGCTTCAAGCATCGGGCGGTCTGGAATGCGCACGCATCACGCATCGAAATGCACCTTGTGAGCACTCGGGCGCAACGGGTTCAGATTAGGCAGTGCGACCTCGACATCGCTTTTTGCGAAGGCGAGTACATCTGGACCGAGAGCTCATACAAGTTTCTGCCAGGCGCTGTCTCCGCTCGTCTCTCAGAGGCGGGATTCACACCGCGTGAGCAATGGATTGACGCCCAGTCGCAGTTCTCGCTGACGCTGGCGGCAGCCTAGGTCGTCCGCGATGCTGAATTTGTCCCTGACGAGCTGGCGCAGGCCATGCTGGCACAACCGCTGCATGAGCTACCGTTTGTGATCACCCTCCCCAGACTCCGAAAGCCGGCTCGCTGATGGCAACCGTGTGGTTCCTGATCACCGGTGCGCTGCTGGTCGGCTTCGCGCTGGCCGGGACGGTGCTCAAACGCCTGCCCGTCACGCCGGCCATGTTCTACCTCGCCGCCGGTGCCTGGCTCGGGCCTTGGGGCGCGGGCCTGCTGCAGCTCGACCCGTTCGACGATGCGGAGATGCTGGAGTGGTTGACTGAGATCGCAGTGATCATTTCGCTGTTCACCGCCGGCTTGAAGCTGCGCCTGCCTTGGCCCGATCGACGCTGGCACGTCGCGATGCTGCTCGCCGGCGTCGCCATGGCCCTCACCATTGCCGGCATCGCCGCGTTCGCGGTCGCGATCGGGTTGGCGCTGCCGGTCGCGCTGCTGCTCGGCGCGATCCTGGCGCCGACCGATCCCGTGCTGGCGTCCGACGTCCAGGTTACTCACGAACATGACGCGGAACCGGTGCGCTTCAGCCTCACCGGTGAGGCCGGCCTGAACGATGGCACCGCGTTCCCGTTCATCATGCTGGGTCTCGGGTTGATGGGCCTTCACGATCTGGGCGGCTACGGTTGGCGCTGGTGGACGCTCGATCTGGTCTGGGCGGTAGTCGCCGGACTGGCCGTCGGCACGCTGTGCGGCGCCGGCATCGCGCGCCTCGTGATCCACCTTCGCCGCGAGCATCAGGAGGCGGTCGGCCTCGACGAGTTTTTGGCCCTGGGCCTGATCGCGCTGTCGTACGGGATCGCCTTGCTGATCGGCGGCTACGGGTTTCTCGCGGTGTTTGCCGCGGGCCTGTCCGTGCGGCGCGTCGAGCGCCAGCATGCCGAGGTGACGCCATTGAAGGCCGTCAAGCGCGCGGGCCTTTCTGACGACGAACTGGCCACCGACCCGCGCACGGCTCCAGCCTACATGGCGAACGCCGTGCTTGGCTTCAACGAGCAACTGGAACGACTCGGCGAACTCGCGGTGGTGGTGGTCGTCGGCGCGATGCTGTCAGGAATCGAGAGGATAGAACCCGGCTTGTGGCTGGTGCTCGTGCTGTTCGCGGCGATCCGGCCGCTGTCAACATCGCTAACCCTGTTGGCCACCCGTCTGTCGCCTACCCAGCGCGCCTTCATCGCCTGGTTCGGCGTGCGCGGTGTGGGCTCGATCTATTACCTGGCCTACGCACTGACCCACGGGGTGGCTGGCCCGGACGCGCGGCTGCTGGTTGACATGACGCTGGTCGTCGTGGCCTCGTCCATCGTCTTGCATGGTGTCTCGGTGACGCCGTTGATGCGCCTCTACCTGGCGCGCCGCAGGTAACGGGGCCTGGCACGGTTACGTCGAAAACTACGCAGTTATTGCCTGGTTGGTAGAAAGTGAAACAAAAAGGCATGTAACCGTGCCAGGCCCCGTCGAAATGCGCTAGTCTCCGGTCGCTGGAGATACACGCCGCTGGTGACGCGCAAGCCTGTTGGTCACTAGCGGTTACCGGCGTTCAGGCGACACGCTCAGGGAGACGACATGCAGTCAGATCGCCGCACGTTCCTCAGGTCAACCGCTGCCGGGGTGGTCTCGGCCACGGTCGCTACGCTCACGTCGACATCGCCACTGGAGGCGCAAGCCGCCCCACCGCGAGTGGGCGCCTTCGAGATGCCGCGCAACCTGACGCTGCTGAACATGCGCACCGCCGCCGGGCCCCGGCTCGGCGTGAAACTACCGAAGGGCGTCCTCGATGTGGCTGCGGCCGCCACGCGCTACAAGCTGCCGGCGCCGGTCGACACCGACGACCTGCTGCAGAACGGCAAGGGCGGCATGCTGGCGACGCTCGTGGCTGCGGCGAGCGATGGTCCGGCCGGGCTCTTTCTGCAGGAGAGTGACGTGCAGCATGCGCCGCTCGTCACGCGTCCCGAAAAGATCATCATGATGGGCTTCAACTACCGGCGGCATGCCGCCGAGACCGGCACGCCCATCCCCGCCAACCCGACCCTCTTCAACAAGTTCAACAACACGCTCATCCATCACGGCGGCTCGATTGCGCTGCCCACCTCGGCGGCGAAACAGTTCGACCACGAGATCGAGCTGGTCATCGTCTTTGGACGCGAGTGCCGTAACGTGTCTGAGGCGGATGCGCTCGGCTACGTCGCCGGGTACTGCACCGGCAACGATTTCTCGGCGCGGGACCTGCAGTACCTGACGTCGCAGTTCATGATCGGCAAGACCTTCGACGGGTTCGCGCCGCTCGGTCCGCACCTGGTGACCAGTGACCTGGTCGGCGATCCCAACAACCTGCGGCTCGAATGCCGCGTCAACGGCGAGCAGCGGCAGGACTGGAACACCAACGACATGATCTTCAACTGCCGTCAGCTGATCAGTTTCGCATCGCGGATGATGACCATCAAGGCGGGCGACATCCTGTTCACCGGCACGCCGCACGGCGTCATCTTCGGCAAGCCGAAGGGGGAGCAGGTGTGGCTCAAGCCGGGCGATCGCGTGGTTTGCAGCGTG
>JANMUX010000048.1:0-6593 GCA_031392125.1 Acidobacteriota bacterium
CGCAAGGACATCAACTTCGTGGTCTTTCGCGAGAACACCGAAGGTGTGTATGTCAGCATCGGCGGCCGGTTCAAGGCCGGCACGCCCGACGAAGTGGCGATCCAGGAAGAAATCAACACCTACAAGGGCGTCCATCGCATCGTTCGCCACGCGTTCGAATACGCGACAGCGAACGGTCTGACCAAGGTCTGCATGGCCGACAAGAGCAACGCCATGCAACAGGGCCATGCCCTGTGGCAGCGCGTCTTCAAGGAAGTTGCGGCCGAGTATCCAGGCATCACCGCCTCCCATCAGTACATCGACGCGCTGGCGATGTTCCTCGTCAAGGATCCAGGGCAGTACGAGGTGATTGTCACCAACAACCTGTTCGGCGACATCGTCACCGACATCGGTGGGGCGCTGCAGGGTGGCCTGGGCATGGCCGCCTCCGGCAACATCCATCCCGGCAAGACGTCGCTGTTCGAGCCGGTGCACGGCTCGGCGCCGCCGCTGGCGGGGAAGAATGTCGCCAACCCGATGGGCGCCATCCTGTCCACCGCGCTGATGCTCGAGACCCTTGGCGCGGTTGACGAAGCGAAGGCCATCGAGCGCGCCGTCGAAGCGGCGATCGCGCAGAATCACACCACGGCGGATATCGGCGGTTCACTTGGCACGCGCGAAGTCGGCGACTGGATCGCGCAGCGCATTGCAAAGTGAACCTGCTTCACTTTTAACAAGTTCTTACGTAAACCGTAAAAGTGAAGCAGGTTCACTTTCAGGAGTTATATGGCCAAACCAGTGTTTATCCTCGGCGGCGCGCGGACGCCCATGACGCAGCATGTCGGCGCGCTCAAGGACCTGTCGGCGATCGAACTCGGCGCTCTTGCCTCCAAGGGCGCGTTCGACCGCACCGGCACCAAGCCCGAGTGGATCGATCACGTCGTGTTCGGCAACGTTCAGCAGAGCAGCGTGGATGCCCACTACGGTGGCCGCCACGTCGGACTGAAGGCCGGTCTGCCAATCGAGGTGCCGGCGCTGACCGTCAATCGCCTGTGCGGCTCGGGCATTCAGGCGGTGTTGAGCGGCGCGCAGCACATTCAACTGGATGAAGCCGGCATGGTGCTGGCCGGCGGCATGGAGAACATGAGCCAGGTGCCGCACGTCATTCGGGGCGCGCGCTCCGGCTTCAAGCTGGGGCAGGGCAAGCTTGAAGACTGGCTGTGGGAAGGCCTGAACGATCCGTATGCGGGCTGTTCGATGGCGATCACCGCCGAGAACTGCGCCGCCAAGTACGGCATCCCGCGCGAAGAGGCCGACGCCTACGCGCTGCGCAGTCAGCAACTGGCGCACAAGGCGTGGACCTCCGGAATCATGAAAGACGAAGTGGTGCCGGTTGAGATCAAGACGCGCAAGGGCGTGACCCTGATCGAGCAGGATGACCACATGCGCCCCGAAACGACCATGGAGATCCTGGCCAAGCTGCCGACCGTGTTCAAGAAGGACGGCGTGGTGACGGCAGGTAATGCCAGCGGCATTGTCGACGGCGCCGCCGCCCTGATCATTGCCGGCGAGGATGCCGTCAAGGCGCGCGGGGTCAAGCCGCTTGGCCGCATCGTCTCGTGGGCCACCGTCGGCGTCGACCCGACCATGATGGGGATGGGGCCGGCGCCGGCGATTCGCAAGGCGCTGACCAGGGCGGGGCTGTCGCTCGCCGATCTCGACCTGATCGAAATCAACGAAGCGTTCGCGGCGCAGTACCTGTCGTGCGAGAAAGAACTCGGCCTCGATCGCGACAAGGTCAACGTCAACGGTGGCGCGATTGCGCTTGGGCACCCGCTGGGCGCCAGCGGCGCGCGTATTTTGCTGACGCTGTTGCTTGAACTGCGCCGTCGCGGGAAGAAGTTCGGCGTGGCCTCAGCCTGCATTGGCGGCGGTCAAGGCATTGCGATGATCGTGGAGGCCCTGTAAATGGAAATCAAGACCGTCGGCGTTCTCGGGTTCGGATTGATGGGCGCCGGCATCGCGCAGATCTCGGCCGCGGCCGGCTTCAAGACCTTCGTTCTCGAAGTGAACGAGGACCTGCTGAAGAAGGGCCTCGGCCGCATCGACAAGTTCCTGACCGGCGGCATCGAGAAGGGCAAGGTGACGCCCGAGCAGAAGGCAACCGTGCTCGCGAACCTCACCGGCACCACGACATTCGCCGACCTCAAGGACTGCGACCTGGTGATCGAAGCCATTATCGAGAACGTCGAGGTCAAGAAGCAGGCCTACGCCCAGATTGAGGCGGTGGTCGGTCCGCACTGCGTGATTGCGTCCAACACCTCGTCGCTTTGCATCACCGAACTGGGTGCCGCCACCAAGCGCCCCGACAAAGTGGCCGGGCTGCACTTTTTCAACCCCGTGCCGCTAATGAAGCTGGTGGAAGTGATTCGTGCGCTGGCGACGAGCCAGGAAACCTACGATGCGCTGATGGCCTATGCCCGCGCGATCGGCAAGGAGCCGGTCACCGCGCCCGATCGCGGCGGCTTCATCGTCAATCGCCTGCTGGTGCCGTATCTGCTGGATTCAATCCGCTGCCTCGAAGAGGGTCTCGCCACGGTCGAAGACATCGACAACGGAATGAAGCTCGGTTGCGGCTACCCGATGGGGCCGTTCACGCTGCTCGACTTCGTCGGCCTCGATACGACCTACTACATCGCCAATATCCTGTTCGAGGAATTCCGCGAGACTCGCTTTGCGCCGCCACCCCTGTTGAAGCGGATGGTGCTCGCCGGACATCTCGGCAAGAAGTCTGGCCGGGGCTTCTACGACTACTCAACCAAGTAGCTAGCGCAGGGTCTGGAGCCGCCGCTTCGCCTGCTCCTTGAACCGCCGATCCTCAGGGGTCCAATCGGGATCAGACGGCGCATCGAGCGCCGCCTGGTATTCCTTGCGCGCCTCCTCTTTCCGCCCCATGTCGGCGAGCGTGTCCGCCAGAAACAGGTGGGACACGACGCTGTTCGGGTTGTAGCCGAGCGACTTGCGCAGGTGTTCTTCAGACTTCTTGTTGCTGCCGCCGAACAGGCCGGGTACCTTGAAGTACCAGCGGCCAAGCGCCCGGTCCGCCGACCCCTGCAGAAAAGCGGGGGAGATCGTCAGTGTTTTTTCGAGCGCCTCGCGGATCGCGCCGCGATACTTGATGCCCTGCCTGACGCCGAACGAATCGGCCAGCATCCCCATGTTGGCGCCCAGCCAGAAGTGACCTTCCGGCCGGTTTGGGTCAATGGCAATCGCCGCGCGCGCGGCCTCGATGCCGGCTTCGAGCGCGCCCTTACGTTGCGGTTCCGGCAGCCCGTTGGTCCCCAGCCAGTAGCGGGCCTGGGCCAGGCGATACGCCGAAATGAAGTCCTTGGGATTGGCCTTGAGCCGCGCGGCCCAGATGTCGGCGGCTTTCTGCGCGCTGGCCAGGTTGTCGCGCTCGTTGTAGAGCGCGTCGGGATCGTCAGCGGGAACCTCAACCGTCTTTGCAGCATCCAAAGGGGAAATGGCCACCGACACCGCCGTCAACGAGGCACTCGCGACCGAGACACTCGCGACCGAGATATACAATGACCCGATGCACGATCTTATCCAGCGCTTGCTGATTGAGTTGGGCGAAGACCCGACCCGCGAGGGGCTGGTGAAGACGCCGCGGCGGGTTGACAAGGCACTGAGGTTTCTCACAAGCGGCTACCAGACTGACATCGACCACATGCTGAACGGCGCGCTGTTCAGCGTCGATTATAGCGAGATGGTAATCGTTCGCGACATCGACTTCTACAGCATGTGCGAGCACCACCTGCTGCCGTTCTTCGGCAAGTGCCACGTCGCCTACATTCCGAATGGCCGGGTCATCGGGCTTAGCAAGATTCCGCGCCTGGTCGATATTTTCGCCCGCCGCCTGCAACTGCAGGAGCGGATGACGAACCAGATCGCCGAGACCATTACTGAAAAGATCAAGCCGCTCGGCGTTGCCGTCGTGTGCGAGGGAACGCACCTGTGCATGGCGATGCGCGGCGTCGAAAAGCAGAACTCGTTTACCATCACCAGCGCCATGCTGGGCGCCTTCCGCGACCAGTCGCGGACGCGGATGGAGTTCCTGGAACTATTGAAGCTGAGAGGCGGCAGCCTCTCGACGACCGGCCTGCCGATTCCGGGCCATTCCCACGATCACGACGAGTAAGCCGAAAACGATAAAGCACCCCTCACGAAGGACACGATTAAGACCTATTGGTCTCCGTGTCCTTCGTGGTGGTGTCTTCGCGGCTAGAAGCGCAGCGCTGCGTTGAAGCGGATGTTGCGCGGACCGTAGACCTGCGCCGGTGATCCGAACTGCGGCAGCGTGTTAATCGCGCCGTTCGGGTCGCCGTTCTGCCGCAGGTTGATGGTGCCGCCGAGCACGCGTGCGTCCCACGCCGTATTCGTGTTGGTCACGTTGTTGAAGTCGACCGACACCTCCAGGGAACGCTCGCCGAAGCGGGCGGTCTTGAACACCCGCAAGTCGGCCGCCGTGCGGCGCGCGAGACGGAACGAACCCAGGGGTTCGACGTTGATGGTGCTGTTGCCGCCCACGGTCTGCGCCGTCGTCAGCTGCCGTGTGATGGCCGCACCACTCTGCATGTTGAGGTTGCCGGCGAGGCCAATCTCGTAGAACGGCAGCACGTAGGTGCCGGTCACCTTGAACTGGTGCGGTCGATCGCCGATCTGCCCGGTCACGGGGCCGTTGGCATTGATCAGCGCGTTCGGGTTGACGTTGACGCTGACACCCTCGATGCGCGTCTGCGAGTAGGTGTAGCCCATCAGCATCTGCCAGCCGTCAGACATCCGCTTGGTGCCGCTAATCTCAATGCCATTGTAGGTCTGGCGCGAGCTGCGGTCGTTGGTGAAGAACGTCTGGTTCACCGCCGTGGACGTGCGGTTGTAGAACTGGAACGTGCTGTCGTCCGCGGTGCCGGCCACGCCGTCGCGGCCAGTGTCGGGACGCGTGGTCAGGAACGTGTCGTAGGGGTTGGCCGGGTTTGACGTCGCCTGCGGATTGCGCTCGACGCGGTGCGTCATCGCCACGCTCAGGCGCAGGGCGGGGAACAACTCGTGGTCGAAGCCGCCCGTGATCTCGTCCGTGTAGGGGCGCAGGTAGTCGTCGTCGACCGAGATGGTCTCCGGCAGGACGCGCGTGATCACCGGGTTCCCGGTCTGCTCGCCCGGCTGGAAGTGGCGATCGCCGTTGGCGTCGTTCCAGGTGTATTGCTCCTGGTAGTTCGCGTTCGGGTTGACGCCGTCGAGAATGCCGCCGCCAGAGGCAATCACGTAGTAGTAACGGCCGGCCGCCAGCTTCAGCGCCGTACGGCCGCTGCCGGTCAGGTCGAACGCGGCGCTGACGCGCGGGCCCGCGGTCATCCAATCGACGACGTCGGGCACTTCGTTGAAGCTGCGATTGAGGCTGGGGAAGAACACGCTGGCCGGGCTGCTCTGCTCTGGCAGGTAGCCATTGAGGTGCTCCCACCGCACGCCGGCCGTCACGGTGAGCCGCTTGTAGGCCACGCTGTCTTGCGCGTAGAGCGCGGTGACGTCGACGGCGGTCTTGGTGAAGAACGGTGTCGCATAGAGCGTCACGTTCTGCGCCAGGCCGGTCGCGCTGCTGTATGTCATGTCGACGTCGCCAAACCGGGTGGTCCGGTTCTCTACCGGCGAGTGGGCGTAATCGAATCCGAACTTGAACTCGTGGCGGCCGCCGGCAAACTCGTCGAGGTAATACTGGCCCGTGGCGTTGGCCTGGTAGCGGTCGCGCCACCGTTCGGTGCCGGCGGTGAAGTTACGGGTGCGGATGCCGGTGGCCGAGTCCAGCAGCGTCTGGTCGTTGCCGTTTAAGTAGGTCGGGAAGAAGATCTTGTTGAGCCCGACACGCGCGTCGAGGAAGAATTTCTGCGACACCACCGAATTCCACAGCACCTGATAAATGTCGAAGACGTCGTCTTCGTTACTGGTCGAGTCCTGCACGAGCGTGTTGGCCGCTGCCAGGAAGCGATTGGGCTTCTTGTAGTACTGCCGGGAGTAGAGGCCGGTCAGGCGGTTCTTGTCGCTCATCTGGTAATTCAGGTTGATCAGCCCCGAGGTAATGTCGGTCTTGTCGAGCACCAGGGAGGAGAACGCCGCCGGCGTGTTGACGTGCACACGCCAGTCGCGGAACGACGCGAACATGCGAAGCTTCCGGGCGATCAGCGGACCACCGCCGCTGATGTTGACGTCCGAGACGAAGTCGACGCTGTTGGCTTCGGGACGGAAGCCGTAGCGCAGCAGGTTGTCGTCGATGTTCTGCGTCTGCGTCGCGTCACCCAGCCATGCGCCGGTCACTCGGCCGCGCCAGTTTTCGCCGCCGCTCTTCGTCACCATGTTGAGGAACACGCCGCTGGTCGGAACGGTGATGTCGTGCGCGCCGGTCGAGATCTGGATGTCGTCGAAGGCATCGAAGTCGTAATAGAAACCGGCCGCGCCGATCGCCGCCGGATCGCCGACGTTGATGCCGTTGAGATAGCTGGAATTCTGCGCGCTGGTCGTGCCACGCGCGTTGAACGTGCCTTGCAGGCCGCCGGAAGTAC
>JANMUX010000057.1:0-3592 GCA_031392125.1 Acidobacteriota bacterium
GGGCAGTTGCTCATCGACTCCATGCCGCCGGCCACGGCAATGTCGATGTCGCCGGTCTGGATGCCCTGTTGCGCAAGCATCACGGCCTTTAGACCCGAGCCGCACACCTTGTTGATCGTGAGCGCGGCGACATGGTCGTGCAGCCCGCCCTTGAGCGCGGCCTGCCGCGCCGGCGCCTGGCCGACGCCGCCAGACACCACGTTGCCCATGATGCACTCGTCAACCAGCGCCGGATCGATTCCTGCCCTCACCACCGCTTCACGCACCACCATGGCGCCCAGTTCCGGCGCGGTGAAGTCCTTGAGCGTGCCGAGAAATTTCCCGGTGGGAATTCGTACGGCACTAACGATGAATGCGCTTCGCATGATGGATTCATTCTGCCATAGGAGGTCTTGAGGTCTTGGGGTCTTGAGGTTCAGGACCTCAGGTCCCCACGACCTCCGGGTCCACGGCCGAACGGCCCTAGCGGAATTCGAGGCGCTTGACGAGGTCTTCGCCCAGCAGGTCGCCCATGCGGATGTGGATGAGAGACGTTGACTTGCGGACGGCATCGATCCACGCCTGGCTGTCGGCCTTGATGTGCAGCGTGCCGTCAGGCACCAGCCGGACGGTGGTGGCCTTGGCAATGGCAGCCCCCACGGCGAGGCGCCAGGCAAGGGTGACCTTCTCGTCGGTCAGGGGCGCCTTGCGGATGACCGCCGCCACTATCGCCGGCATCACTTTGTTCGCCTGAATCACGCTGCTGAGAATATCATTTGCCCCGAAGGGGATTCACTCTATGCGCGGAACTGTAGCCGGTTTGCTCGGAGCGGTCGTGGTAGTGTCACTTGGACTGGTGCACGTAAACGGCCAGGCCACGCCCTGGAACCTGGTGCCCCACGAGATCGCAACCGGGCTGCGCGGCGGGTATCACGTGACGGCCGCCGACATCAACAAGGACGGCAAGGTCGATCTGCTGGCCGTCGCCACCGGCGCAAAAGTAGATCTGGTCTGGTACGAGAATCCCAGCTGGACGCCGCACGTCATGGCCTCGGGCTTCCCGGGCATGATCAACGCTGACGCGTTCGACACCGACGGCGATGGTTATCCAGAAATTGTCCTGCAGAGCGGCTTCAGCACGACGCCCGCCAAGGGCGATGGCGTGATGACCATGCTGTCCAAGGGCACCGACGTCAACGCACCGTGGACCGCGAAGGAATTCGATCGCATGCCGTCCGTGCATCGCGTGCGCTGGATTGACGCGGAGGGCAATGGCAAGAAGATGGTGGTCAATGGCCCGCTCGGCGGCGTCAATGGTGTGCCGCCCGACTATAAGGACAAGGTTGCGATCTACGCCTACAGCCTGCCCGACCTGAAGCGGCAAACCGTGACCGATGCCGACGAAGGCGTGTTGCACGGTCTGCAGATCGTCGACTGGGACGGGAAGGGCCGCGAGGCCTTGCTCGGTGCCAGCTTCATGGGCATTCACTTGTACCGCTACGGCAATGGCAGCTGGCAGCGCACCCGGCTGACCGCGGGCAACCGTGAACCGTGGCCGAGGAACGGTTCGAGCGACGTCGCAGTCATGAGAACCACGTCGGGGCGTCAGCTCGCAGCAATCGAGCCGTGGCACGGCAACCAGGTGGTGATCTATCGCGGTGCCGGCGACAAGTGGGACCAGCGCACGGTGATCGACGACACGCTCAATGACGGCCACACGCTGCAATCGGGCGACCTCGATGGCGACGGTGTCGACGAAGTGGTTGCCGGGTATCGCGGCGGCGGAGGCGGCGTCAACATCTATAAGCTCGGCGCCAACAACGCGTGGACGAAGTTCGTGCTTGAAGGCCAGAAAAGCATGGCCGCCGCCGGCTGCGCGTTCGCCCACCTGAACGGCGACAAGCGTCTCGACCTGGCGTGCATCGGCACGGCCACCGCGAACTTGAAGTGGTACGAGAACCTGCCGGCGAAATGAGGTTGATTCTCGCCAGCCGCTCACCGCGGCGCGCGGAACTGCTCGCGGCCGCCGGTATCTCGTTCGAGGTGCTGGCGGCCGACATCGACGAAACCCCACACGCCAACGAGACGCCAGAAGCTTATGTCGAGCGGCTGGCGAATGAGAAGGCGAGTGCGGTGCTCGCGTTGCTGATGGACGACAAACCTAAAGGTTTGTCGCCATGGCAAGAGGGTTTGTCGTCACGTGACGTGGCTGTACTCGGCGCCGACACGACGGTGGTGATTGACGGGCTGATTCTCGGCAAGCCAGCTGATGCGCGCGAGGCTACCGAAATGCTGCAGCGACTGCGCGGGCGCGTGCACGACGTGTTCACCGGCGTTGCGGTCGTCAGCGAGTCCACCGTCCAGTCGGCGGTGGAGCGGACACGGGTCTGGTTCGACCCGATGACAGATGAAGACATCTCGTGGTACGTCGCCAGCGGAGAGCCCGTCGATCGGGCCGGTGCCTACGCCATCCAGGGGCTTGCTTCCCGGTTCATTCCCCGAATCGAGGGCTCGTACACCAATGTTGTCGGCTTGCCCGTGGCGTTGGTCAGTAGTATCCTGAAGTTGGAGAAGCCACTCCGGCTAAGTCTTTAATTATGAAGTACAAAGCGGTCAAGATCGGTCTCACGAGCCTGGTTCTCGCCCTCACCTTCGGCGGCCTGCTGTACACGACGATGTCACCCTGCACGCGGCAGGCGGCGTGGACGGCCCGAGCCGACGACGTGTGTTCAGCCTGCGCTTCCTCGGTGACGACATCACGCATGCACCGCGCCGCTGGGCCACGTCGCCCGAGTTTCCCGGCTTGGCCGAGCAGTTGGCGGCGGGCGCGCCGATGGAGCACGCACTGTTCCCGAAGCTGCTGGGCTGATCCCGGCGCGGTGGCCGAGCGCGTATTCATCGGGTGCGTGGCACCTGGAAAAGATTGGCAGCGCGGCACACATCCTGCAAGAACGCACCATAGGTCCAACGGCGGGTGTGTTCGGGGGATTCTGCCGCTTCGACAAAACTCAAGGCCGTGCGACTGGTTGGCAATTCCGATGGGCCTTCATTGGGATGAAGCGATCGTTGATGCCCCGTCGGGGCAACTGAGAATTGCACGTCACTTGTTCAATCGTTGCTGCATCAGCCGCTCGACGAAGCGACTGCGCTCTTCGCGCTGAGCCGGCGTGCCCTGGCGGTGCAACAGCGATTCGGCGACCTCGTAGCTGTAGAGCACGAAGGCGCGGCTTCGCGCCTCGGCGCGTGCGAATCCCAGCGCCGCAAAGATCTGCTCGTGGTAAGCGATGCGGCTCGCGTCTGCCGTGTCCAACGCCTGCCGCGCCATCTCGTCGCGTCGGGCCCAGGCACGAATCGCCAACTCGATGCGCGCGGCGCGCGCCGCCGAGCGACCGCGGAACGGCAGCGAGATCACATCGCGCAACTGCGCTCGCGGACTGGCGCTGGCACTCTCGAGTCGTTGCGTAAGCTGCTCCGTCGCGCGATCGCTCCAGGCCTTGAGCACACGGCGCAACAGGTCTTCGCGGTCGCGGAAGTGCCAGTAGAAGCTGCCGCGCGTGACCTTCAACTGCCCGGCCAGCACATCGACACGCACGTGGTCGATGCCCTGGTCGAC
>JANMUX010000067.1:0-10626 GCA_031392125.1 Acidobacteriota bacterium
CGATGCGGCGAAGGGCACGATTCGAATGCTCGATCGCGCCGTCGACTAGCGCTCGATCTTCTCGCCTCTACTCAGCCACTCGTCCCAGCCACCCTTCAGCGCCTTGGCGCCGGGGATGCCTTTCGCGGCCAGGTCGACGGCGGCGCGGGCCGCGGTCATCTCGTTCGCGCACGCGCAGTAGGCGACTATCGTCCGCTTCTCGCCGGAGAACTGCGCGCCCCTGGCGAGAACCTCGGTGTAGTCGATGTTGACTGCTCCGGGGATGCGGCCCTTCGCAAACGCCCCAGGCTCACGGACATCCAGCACGACGACCGCCTTTTGCTCCATTAACGCCTTCAACTCGTCGATCGTGATGCGCGGCACCGCGCGAATTGCCTGGGCCGACACTGCGACGCCGGCGAGCAGCAAGATCGCGGCTACTGTCTTTGCGAGTTGAGCCATGACGCCCTGAACCTCCGCTGGTCATCGGTCAGCGTGCCGCCAGTCGCTTCAAGGGTCACGATCTCGATGCGCGGGTCTTCGTCGAGGGTAATCGTGCCGTTCACGACTTCTCCACTACGGCGGACGAAACGTAGCGGCACGGCAGCGCCGGGCTTCTGCTTCGCCAATGCATCTTCGAAAGCGGCCATCGACGTCAGGTCCACACCAGCCAGGTTCGACAGCTGATCGTCCTGGGCGACGCCTGCCTTGTAGAGCGGCGATTGCCACGGCACCAGGCCATTCACACGGAGGGCGCTGCCGCCTGCCTGCAGCTGCACCTGTCCTGCGAATGCTTTACCGGCCGCGCGCTTGCGAAGGACCAGCCCGGCGCGACTGAGCAGCCTCGCGTAATCGACGACCTCGCGGCCTTCCACGTACTTCGTGAAGAAGTCGTTGGCGAAGCCGCGGTCGCCGGCAACCTTGGCGAGCGATTCCTTCAATCCGTCAATCGTGTACGGCGTGCTCACCTTGCCGGCAGCCTTCTGCCCGGGACGGCCAAACTGGGTCCACAGTGCCTTCATGTACTGGTCGCCGGAGGTCTGCGCATTCGAGCGGTCGCGCAGCGACAGATCGAGGCCTAACCCGATGACAGAACCGAAGGTGTAGTAAGAAATGAAGACGTTCGGAAAGGCTGTGCGATCGATCGACGCCGCGGCATCCACGAAGGGCGCCATCCGGCTCATATCAACCGCGCTGCGGAATTGCCGTCCGGGTCCGAGTGTGACGGCGTTGATGGAGCCGGCCAACTCGCCCAGTAGACCGTCAAGCGGCAGCAGGCCGGCGCGATGCAGGATCAAGCTGTCGAAGTAGCTGGTGAAACCTTCGCCCAGCCACAGGTCGTCGCTCATGTCGGCTTCTTCGAAGTCGAAGGGTTCGACACCCGCAGACCGCAAGCGCTCCATGTTCCAGGCATGAAAGAACTCGTGTGAGACGGTGCCGAGAATGCCCTGGCGCTGTTGCGGATTGCGAAGAGCGCCTGAGCTGGTCAGCGACGTGCTGTTGCGGTGCTCCATGCCATCGCCGCTGGCCCACGGCAGGTAGGTGCTGAGGAACGTGTAAGTGTTGGTCTCGAACTGGGGGAGCTCGCCGAATACGGGAATGGTCTCGCGGACGATGCGTTCGACATCTTTTGCAAACGCGTCGGCGTCGGCATCGGTGCCGTCATGCGTCAGCGCAATGCGGAACGTCGGCGCCGGCCCCACCCGCTTCTGCCCATCGTCGACCGTGAATTCGCGAAGGGTGTATGCGCTGAAGTCGGTCGGACTGTCCATCAAGTAGTGAATGTTGGGCGCCGTGAAGACCAGGGGATCCGCAGTGGGAAACAACTGGGTCGCCACCTTCCACGCCTTCCCAGGCGGCTGCACGAAACTGACGCGGGCGGGACGCTCGAACCAGCCGCGCGCGAACATCAGCGCGGCGGGAATGTTGATGTGGGCGTGCATCGAGTCGATGCCGAGGTAGGTGCCGTCCGTGCGGTCACCAAAGACTTTGTAGCTGACGACCACGGTGCCGTCGTGACCGGCAATGTCCCATTGATGGGGATCGGGGCGAGTGGCCGCGAGCGGCTGCCCCTGGCCGTTCGTCACGACCACGTCGAACACGTTCTTCGCAAACTCGTGAAGGGCGTAGCGGCCAGGCGAAGTGCGCGCCATTCGCACCTGTAATACGCCGGCGGGCACGGCGGCAAATCTTGCCTCGACCTGCATCCAGCGATGTTCTGGCGCCGGGAACGACAGCCGGTATTCGACTGGAGCCTGCGCCCACGCAGCGCCGGCCATGAACACGAAGATAAAGACCGCGAAGACACGTTTGGCCATTCCGCCTAGCATGCCACGAACGTTGGCCGCCGAGGGCACGAGGAGCCACCGTGAAATCACGGTGGGCTAGAATCCAACCATGAAGAAGCCGTTCGCGGCGTTGGCGCTGCTCCTGGTGGGCATTCAGCCGACCGCCCAGTCCGATCCCAAGACCGCAGCATTCGGTTGGATCGACACCAACGCGTCAACCCTCAATCGCGTCAATCGCAACATCTGGACGTGGGCCGAAACCGGGCTCGAGGAAACCAAGTCGTCGGAAGAGCTGCAGTCACTACTGCGTTCGAACGGCTTCACCGTCGAAGCGGGCGTCGCCGGCATGCCGACCGCGTTCGTGGCGAGCTACGGTACCGGCAAGCCGGTCATTGGCATTCTTGCCGAGTTCGACGCGCTGCCCGGACTGTCGCAAGACTCCTCGCCTGAACGCAGCAATCGCGCCGGTGCGACCGCCGGCCACGGCTGCGGGCACAGCGTGTTCGGCACCGCCAGCAGCGGCGCCGCCATCGCCATCAAGCAGGCGCTCGCGTCAGGCGCCATCAAGGGCACCGTCAAGCTGTTTGGCACGCCGGCCGAAGAGACCGGCATCGGCAAGACCTACATGCTGCGCGAAGGGAGCTTCAAGGACGTCGACACCCTGCTGGCATGGCACGCCCTCGACAGGACCATGGCAACATGGGACTACTCCAAGGCGATGGTCTCGGTGAAGTTCAAGTTCGAGGGCCTGCCGTCGCACGCCTCGGTCTCGCCGCATCAGGGCAAGAGCGCACTCGATGCGGTGGAGTTAATGAGCGTCGGCGTCAACTTCATGCGCGAACACGTCAAGGAAGACACCCGCATTCACTACGTGATCACCAACGGCGGCGGCCAGCCCAACGTGGTGCCGCCATCAGCGGAAGTCTGGTACTACCTGCGCGCCAACAAGCACACCGACGTCGAGGAATATTTCGTGTGGCTCACCGAGATTGCCCGCGCCGCGGCGGCGATGAGCCGGACCAAACTGATCGAAACGCGCGTTGATGCCGATCTTCACGAAGTGCTGCCTAACCGGACATTGGTGGAGGTGATCCAGAAGAATCTCGACCTGGTTGGTCCGCCAATGTTCGACGATCGCGAGCGGGCCTTCGCGCGCGCGACCCAGAAGGATCTGAAGCCGCAGCCCATCCAGGCGCTGGCAGACCGCGTGGAGCCGCTGTCGAGCGGCCCACCGACCCAAGGCGTGCACTCGACCGACGTCGGCGACCTGACGTGGTTCTTTCCGGTCGGACAATTCACCGCCGCCAGCTACGCCTACGGCGCGCCCGGTCACAGCTGGCAGATCGTCGCGTGCACCGGCATGAGCATTGGTGAAAAAGGGATGCTGGTGGCAGCCAAGACGATCGCCGGCTCGGCGATCGATCTGTATCGCGGGCCCGAGCTGATCCAGCGCGCGCGGGAAGACCTTAAGCGAACGATGGCCGATCAGAAGTACGTGACGCTGATTCCCGAAGGACAGAAGGCGCCAAGAACAATTCGGTAGCCGTCACGATCCCAGGCGAGAGAACTCTTCGCGGGCCTGCATCAACAGCGGCACGTCGGGGTCGGCGTCCTTCCACATCTCAAAAAATCTCTGGTAGGTCTTTCGCGCTTCGTCTTTCTTTCCCAGCTCCACCTGCACGCGCGCGAGCATCACGTGGCTGTAGGCGGCCGATGAGCCAAGACCCTGCCGCGTCTCTTTCGAGGTGCTGAAGAGGAAGCTCTTCTCGGCGGCGGTCCAGTTCTTGAGCATCATCTGGGCGATGCCCCACACCGCGATCGATTCCGAATGCGCGACATCAAACGTCAGCGGCTCGAGCAATGCGATGGTCTCGGCCGGTTTGCGCTCGGCGAGCATCGCCAGCGCGCGCATGGCGCGCTCGTTCTCGCCAGCCAGCGGGCCGCTGCCGGCAGTCTTCTTGTGTTCGGCCACGGCACCGGGCAACAGGCGTTGCGCTTCAACCGCATCACCGGCGATCGCCGCCACCACCAGCCGCTCGTCAAGGCTGGCGGCGTTCAGCAAACTATCGTCATCAGCGCTGGCAATGCGCGCCCGCGCTTGCTCGCCCTGCCCCACCAGTGCCTCGCTGATAGCCAGGGCGACCAGTCCTTCTCCGGTTCGTTGGCCGCGACTAAGGGCGTCCATGCGGGTCTGCCACTCGGTTGCCAGGCTCGCCGCTTCTTTCATGCGCCCGCGATAGGCCGCTGCCTGCATGCGCACGCCGATCATGCCGACCTCTTCGCGGTGGCCCTTCATCGCTTCGACCTGGGCATCGGCAAGCGCGAGGTCGCCAGTCAGGACGCCCATCACATAGAGACTGATCCGCGCTCCCGGAGAGTTCTGCAGCTTCAATGCGGTCTGGAACGCCGCCTTGGCTTCGTCGTGTCGGCCCAAACTTGAGTACGTGTCGCCGAGGTTCGCCCACGCAATCGGCTGATCGGGCGCGACCCTGGTCGCGGCCTCCTGATTGCGCAACGCCTCGTCGTTCTCGCCGAGCTGCTTCAACAGCAGCCCGGAGTTCGCAAGCGCGGTGTACTCGGTCGGATAAGCTGCCAACCAGACGCGATAGACGTCTAGAGCCTTGCGCGGATCGGGCTCGACAGTCGTGTAGTAGCGTGCCTCGATGTAGAAACGTTCGGCGTCACTAACCTTGGCGCGGAGGTCGTAGGCGCGAGCCGTCATCTTGCGCGCCTCGTCGCCTTGACCCAGGTTCGAATACACAGTGCCCAACCGCGCGTAGGCAACCGCGAATTCCGGGTCGAGTTCCACCGCCCGGCGGAAGAACGGGACCGAGTCGAAGTCGCCGGTCGTCCGCCGCGTCTTCAGGCCCTGGCTGTACGCCTTGAGCGCCTCGAGCGATGGCGTCGTCGCCTCTTCAATTTTTGCGTCGTACCGCTGGATTGAGCCGAGCGATTCACCCAGCTTCTCGCGGAACACCGAGACCGCATTGCCGAGCGCCGCCAGCACGGTTTCCTTTGACGCCGCCTGCACCTGTTCTTCTGCCAGCACGTTGCCTTCAACGCAGTCCTGAGCGCTGAGCGTGACGATGTAGGCGGAGCCGAGCATGGCGATGGTGCCGCCGAGCAGGGCTTTGGCGCCCGAGCGCTGGCAGACCTCGCGACCGACTTCAGAAGTTATCGGTGCCGTTGGCTCCCGGCCCATCAGCCGTAGCGTTGACTGCACCTGCTGATCGGGCACGACGTTGAGGAACGGCGACTGCCGCAGCTGCAACGCGAGCGCCTCGCCCAGCGTGTCGTCGAACATGGTGTCGCCGGTGCGATTCACCACCGACGACAACACCACGGTGTCTTTGGCGGTCAATGCCGGCGTCGTGATCGATCGATACAGCAGAAAGCCGCCGACCAGGGCGACCATCACCAGTGGCGCACCCACCAGCAAGGGCTTGCGCCAGGCAGACCCGGCGACCGCCGCCGGCGCAGCTTCAGTCGTCCTCTTGGTCGCCGGTCGGTTGGCGGTCACCGACGTCGAACTGTGCGACGGCGCTGCCGCCACCTGGCTGCTGGTCGCGAAAGTGGAACCGGATTCGCTGGTGCGCTTCAGCCGCTTGAGGTCGGCACGCAGTTCGGCGGCGCTTTGATAGCGTGTTTCGCGATCTTTCTCCAGCGCCTTGTCGATAATGCGGTCGAACTCGGGCGACAGCCCCGCTTGCACTTGCGAAGGCGTCGGCGCCTTCTTCGTCAGCAGGCCTTCAAAGATCGTGGCGACAGTCGCGCCAGGGAATGGCAGGACGCCGGTCGCCATCTCGAATAGCACGACGCCGGCCGAGAACACGTCGCTGCGGGCATCAATCTCCTGGCCGCGCGCCTGCTCCGGCGACATGTACGACACCGTTCCGATCGTCGTACCCAAGCTCGTCAATTGATCGGTGGAGCCAATGGTCGAGTCGAGGTGCTCGCGACCGCGGACCGACTTGCTGAGTTTCGCCACGCCGAAGTCGAGCACCTTGAGCGTGCCGCGACGGGTGATGAACAGGTTGGCAGGCTTGATGTCGCGGTGCACCTCACCCTGCGCGTGCGCGGCATCGAGCGCGTCTGCCATCTGCGCACCGAGTTCCAGTACTTCTGCCAGCGGCATGGCGCCCCGGGCCACGCGATCGTTCAGCGACTGGCCATCGAGCAGCTCCATCACCATGAACTGCCGGCTGTCGTGTTCGCCAATGTCGTAGAGCGTGCAGATGTGCGGGTGGTTCAGGCTCGAAATGACGCGGGCTTCCCGGAGGAAGCGTTGCACGGCTTCGGCGTCGGCGTTGGCCTCGTCGGGCAGGAACTTGATGGCCACACGGCGACCGAGGCGGGTGTCTTCGGCCTCGTACACCACACCCATGCCGCCGGCGCCCAGCCGCGACAGCACGCGATAGTGCGAAATGGTTTCGCCGATCACAGGTTGCCTGCGTCTGGCTCGTCCAGCACTTCGCGAATCCTCTTCGCCAGCTGCATCGGCGTGAAGGGCTTGCGCAGGAACGGCTTTCCTTCGTCCAGTACACCGGTGTTCACAATCGCCTCATCCGTGTATCCAGACATATACAGTACGCGAATCGAGGGGCGCAGCGCCCGTAACGCTTCGGCGACCGCCGGGCCGCTCATGTCTCCCAGGATAACGTCGCACAGCGCAAGGTCGAAGTGGCGCGTGTCGTCACTGCCGAGCGCCAATCCGGCCCTGCCCGATGCCGCCTCGGTCACCGAGTAACCCAGGCGCACCAACAACTCCTTCGACAGCCGCCGCACCGATGGATCGTCTTCGACGAGCAGGATGTGCTCGGTGCCGTCGGGCATCTTCTCGATCGCCGGATCGACGACAACCGGCGGGGGCGCCTCGGCGCGCGGCAGGTAGATGCGGAATGTCGTGCCTAACCCGAGCTCGCTCGACACCGAGATATGGCCGTCGCTTTGCCGGACGATGCCGTAGGCGGTCGAGAGGCCAAGACCGGTGCCCTTCCCGATTTCCTTGGTCGTGAAGTAGGGCTCGAAGATGCGCGCACGCACCTCGGGCGGCATGCCCACGCCTGAATCGGTGACCGACAACATTACATACGAACCGGGCACGGCATCGGGCTGGTCGGCCACGGCGGCGGCATCGAGCACCGCATCGGCGGTTTCAACGGTCAGGCGCCCGCCCTTGGGCATGGCGTCGCGCGCGTTGACGACCAGGTTCATCACCACTTGTTCGACCTGTCCGGGGTCGACGCGCACGTGCGGCGAGGCGGCCTTGCCGATCACGGTCATGGCGATGTCTTCGCCGATCACCCGGCGCAGCATCGGCTCGACCTTGCGCAGCGCAGTATTGAGGTCGATGACCTTCGGCTGCAGCACCTGCCGCCGGCTGAACGCGAGCATCTGCTTGGTCAGGTCGGCGGCGCGCATGGCGGCGCGGGCAATCTCTTCGGCGTCGGCGCGGCGCTCGTCTTTGGGATCGAGTGACGTCATGACGATCTCGGTGTAGCCGATGATCGCGGTCAGCAGGTTGTTGAAGTCGTGTGCGATGCCGCCGGCGAGGCGGCCAACCGCCTCCATCTTCTGCGAGTGCCGCAGTTGTTCTTCCAGCAGCAGCCGCCGCTCGAGCGCATCGTCGCGCTCGGCCATGATCGCCGCGAGCAGCTGCCCGCTGAGCGACCCCAGCGCCAGGAAGCAGAACAGCAGCAGCTGGGTAAACTCCACCGGAAAGGCCGCGAAGGGGCCGATGCCAAGACCGGCAATCGCCAGTGCGAAGCTGGCGATCAGGGCGACGATGGTGGCGGCGCCGCGAGGGCCGAAACGGAGGCCTGCCCATCCCACGATTGGAAAGAAGATGAAGGCGATCGGGACGTCGCGGTCGGCGAACATTCCCCACAAGCCGAACACCAGTTGCGCGCCGAGCACGAGCGTGACTACCAGCGCAACGGCTTCAGCAATCCGTGGCCACGTCCACACCACGGCCCGGCCGTTGACCCAGGCAAAGATCAACGTGGCGGTAATCATCACCCCGAGCCAGTCGCGCAGCCACCACAGCACCACGCCGTACATGAAGCCGCCAGGACCGAGTTCGCCGCCAACGTATTGAAGCGTCACCGAAACCAGTGCCGCGACCAGGGCGCCGACGGGTGCCACTACCAGCGAGAGGATGACCGCGTCGCGCGCGCGCTCGAGCCGGGGATCGAATTTCAGTGCCCGCAACATGCGCGCGGCAATCCAGGGTTGGATGATCTGGAGCAGGCCGATGAGGGCGGCCCAGTAGATGGGACTGCGGGAGAGGTTGAACGCGAACGACCCGAGCATGACGGCCGGAAGCAGGCGATAGCCGCCAAGGAAGACGCTTGCCACGGCGAGGCCGGCGGGCGGCCACAGGGGGGTCACCGCACGACCGCCAGCAGTGGGCAGCACGACGAGCTCGGCCAGTCCCCACGCCAAAAAAGCCACCCCGAGGTTTAGCAGGACGACTTGAGCGCGGCCGTTGGCAGCAAACCAGTCGTTGATTAAGGCTGGGGTAGATCTCTCGGGCACGTGCGACAAAGCCTAACGGCTGGGTGTCACGCACGCAAGCTGGTCGAGCTGCAGATCCTGTGACGTGTGACCTGCTCGCACGCGAGCCGAGGGAGGCCAAAGGCCGACCGATGGCTGGGGCGGGGATTCGCGCCGTGGACCGGAGGGCGCAGCCGACGCCCAGTGAGGCAGGATTCGCACTGTGGACCGGAGGCGCAGAGCCGACGCCCAGTGATGGCAGGGATTCGCACTGTGGGCCGGAAGGCGCAGCCGACGGCCCATTGAGCCCGAAGACCTGCCGAACCGCCGAATGAGGCTGAAAGCCGAATGATGGCGGTGAGGCAGGGATTCGAACTCTACGAGCGTCCATTTCTAAGTTGGTGATGGCGCGCGACTTCTGGCTCTAAGAGTTTGAATCCCAACCGCTTACGGCATTCTGCGAGTTCTCTAACGTCCACTACAATCCGCACGAATCCACCGAATTGTTGGAGACGTGGTGGAGACGGTTCGCAGCCAGTCAGGCTACGTCCTTGCCTACGTACTCAGCCAGGACGCGATTGATGAGCGTCTGGTATCCCACCTTCCGGCGCTTGGCTTCCTTTCTGAACCGAACGAGCACGTCTGGGTCCAGACGGATCGCGATGAGGCGCCGGTTGCCTTTGCCAAGTGGGGGCCGACCCACGCGTCGCATTGCCTGCAACTGTTCGCTCGATGCCTCTGGAATTTCAGAAAAGTCAATTGGCCGAGCTCGGGCGGTACGCGTTGCGCTCTTTGCGGCTCGCACGCCTCGCGCTGATGATTCGGATTGTTTCCGCATCGCCTGATCCCCTTATTGTGTAGGCCACCATCAATACCCGGTCCACTAGCGATTTTCCCAGCCGAAGGAAGCGAACCTCGTGTCCCGAGTGGGCCAAGTCCGGACCGTCGAGCGCGTCCGGGTCGGCGAACACGGTCGCGGCCTCATCAAATGACACGCCATGCTTGCGCAGGTTCGCAGCGGCTTTGCGTACATCCCACTCGAACACGGTATTTAGTATATACACAACTCGGCCGCGCAATGGACGATCGTGTACTTGTGAACCGAACACGAGCGCTGTTTGGCGATCAACCTCGAAATCACCTGCGTCCTGCGCAGCAGCATCGTGCCTGGGTGCAGCAGCAATGATCCTTCGGCCTCGCACTCCGGTGCCGTCACCCCTTCAGTGCCGAATGTTCTCTCTGTTCATAATCAACAGGACACGCCGTCATCGCGGGTGCGAACTGCCGACGCCAATTGTTGGAGAGGTAGAGCGCCTGGGAATCGCGCGGCTTTCCGATGCGCGGCCCGCGCGGTGCCGCGCGGAACTGACTCTCACGGTTTTTGCAATCCGCCCGTCGGACAGTCGTCGGCGAACCATCTCCAGGACGCTGTCGTGTTCCTCTGGGGCACGCCGGTAAAGGCGATCATAAGTCCAGGAATCCGCACGCTCACCGACACCGATGGATCGTTCTTTGTCCAGCGGTCTCTTCTCTAAGGCTGGGGGATTTTGGGGGACCTTGCGTTCGGCAGTTGTGGGCACTCGTACGACACGGCGCCCCCGAAAGATGCCAGACCTGCCAACTCGAAAAGCGTGCATCCAAATTCTTTGTAACCGTCGTCGATGTTGATCCTCGTCACGACGCGATACTTATCGCCGCTGCGGCCCTCGATCGCGAGGGCCCAGCCATCGTCGGCTCCTCCGTTGCGGAATTGAGGCGCGTCCCAGAAATCGAGTTCCTTCAGCTCCCGGCGCAATCGTTCAACTTCAGCTTCCCTGAGGATTAGGGTGGAACGCTTTGAGGTCGTCGGCGGATTGTGAGTCCC
>JANMUX010000088.1:0-2694 GCA_031392125.1 Acidobacteriota bacterium
GGCTTCGATGCCAAGGCGCGCCCGAGCGTCAGGGACTCAGACGAGGAATCTCGCTCCGGCATCAGCAACACTTGCAGCCGCTCGGCGCCTAGTGCTCGGGCACACAGGCAAGTCACCACGGAACTGTCGATTCCACCCGACAAGCCGACAACTATTCCGCGCTTGCGGAAGCCGGCAACTTGGGAGCGGATCGACTTTTCGATTGCGGCGACAGTGGTCTCTGGATCAATTGTTAGGAGGCTCGCGTCCAAAATCCCCTCTCAGTCAGTAGTTAACGGAAGCAGGCGCCCCTGGTTAGATGTTCGCTGTTGTGTCAGGGGCGGCCGAACAGCGCAGCGCTCGAAGTCGAAGAATCCTGCCATGAAGAGTGCACCGTTCAGGCTAAGGTGATCGTCGTTGGCGTATAGAATGCGGCCTCCCTGCGTGGCGAGGCAGCGGCCAGTTGAACAAAACGCACGACTGGGAATGAAGCCGCACACGCCAGGCGCATCCGCAGTCAGCCGTTCGATCTCTCCGTCCGCAAAACGAAGGTGCCGCAGAATCGCATCCGCAGCTGGGCTGCAGTCGACCACGCCCGACAACGGCATGCTGTTTCGCGACAAGCAATCTGGGATGTTGACGCCCAGTGGTGGGATCGTGCCAAGGATGACCACTGACTTGCGGGCGCGTGACAACGTCTCAATTGTCGCGCTGAGCGAACGACTGAAGGCCTGCTTCGACGCGGCTGGAGTCCATGCGCTATTAGGCTGGTCCAACAAGTAAGTGATTGGCCCGGGGTCGTCGCGGCCAAAGCGGGCGTTCTCGGTGTACACGGTCCAGCGCGCCGAAAGTACAACTGTGGTGACTTCGTCTTCTGATGTGATGTAGTCCCTGACTTGTTCGCGGAACTGTGCGCACGGACCATAGTTCGCACCTGGGCCCTCAGCGTAGACGTCGAGTAGAGGCGGACAACCGGCCATGGTCAGCTGGTAGGTTGCCAACCCCCGTTCGGCAGCCCACTTGACGATAGCGGGCGATGCTGAGTCGGCGTGCGAGTCTCCCCAGATGACGACCTTGCGTGCGAAGCGGTCGCCGCCGCTAGTGCAGCGATCTCCGGGAAGCGGTCCGGTTTCGCTTTGCCATCGGAGACACGGGCCCGATAACGGATTGATGTCGAATCGAGCCACCTCGGTGCGAAGAATTTCCGGCGAAGCTAGTGACGGAATGCCACCCGAGTAATTCGTTGCCCAGCCGATCACAAAAACTAGTGCGGACGCCGTCGCGTACCGCCACAGAATAGGTGCGTTGCGGCTCGTCGTCTTCGCGCGTAATGGTCGCTCGACAAAATGCCAGGTGATGACCGCTAGTATTGCGGAAACCAGCACGACGGCGGTGATCTGGACGGCGGTGAGAGTCCCGCGCTGAGTGATCCGTGCGAGTGATAACAGCGGCCAATGCCAGAGGTACAACGAATAGGAGATTAATCCAATGAAGACCACGGGCCGCAGCGACAACAGATACTTGGACGCGACGTTGCTGCCTCGCTCACCCGATGCGATTACCAGTCCCGCTCCTACGCAGGGCAGCAACGCCGACCATCCGGGAAAGGGAATGTCAGGACCAAGCACAAACAGACTGGTCGCAATCAACGCAAGGCCGGCCAAGGCGCCAACGTTGCGCATCAACTCAGAGGATGGGAACGGGACGAGCTTCAAGGCCAGAACTGCGCCTATCAGCAGTTCCCAAGCGCGAGACGGCAACAAATAGAACGCGGTCGACGGGTGCCGTTCGACGAAGTACACCGACAAGGCAAACGACGCCGCAATGAATGTTGCGACTTCATATCCCCGCTTGAAGCGAAATCTGTTCGCGAGAAGCAGTGCGACCGGCCAAAGCAGATAGAACTGTTCTTCTACTGCGAGCGACCACGTGTGCAGTAGAGGCTTTCGTTCTGCCATGATGTCGAAGTAGCCGGTGTCTTGCCAGAAACCGACATTTGACGTGAACGCCGCCGCCGACGCGATGGTGCGGCCGAGTGCGGCGCGCTCGCTGGGAACCAACAGCCACAGGCCGAGAAGCCACGTCGAGATGAGGACCGTGAACAAGGCCGGTAGAATGCGCTTGGCTCTCCGGACGTAAAAGTGAGCAATCGAGAATGTGTTGTTCGCGACGTCGGCGGCGATTAGTTTCGTGATCAGATATCCAGAGATCACGAAGAAGACGTCAACCCCGATGAAGCCGCCTGGCAAGGCAGTCGCGTGAGCGTGATAGACCACGACCGAAAGGACCGCAACGGCTCTCAGTCCGTCGATATCGGCGCGGTATTTCAGCATGTCTTGTGATTCATTTCGGCTCATCGCGGTTCGGATAGAGCTTCGCCCTCTCAGTTACAGCCTGGAGCCAAGCCAAGCCTGGCCGGCCGCCTAGCGGGTTGCTACCCCGAAATAGTCCGCGCCGATTCATTTCTCGGCACAACGCCACCAAAACCTGAGCTTTCCCTGAGCTCCCGCAAGAGGAGTCGACCGAAGGCAGATGCGTTCCGAGCCAGGCCTATCGGTCAGACCTAATGGGGCCGCTCCCGGTCAAGCAGGTCGGTGATGCGTCCGAAGCTGAACTCGCCGATCAACCGCCTTAGCCGCGATTCGGTCTGGTCCAGGTGGTAATAGTGCCTTAGCCTCGACAGGGCTGACGCTCGGATTCGCGGCTGATCCGGGT
>JANMUX010000108.1:0-1878 GCA_031392125.1 Acidobacteriota bacterium
ACCGCCTTGGCGATCTCGGCCTCGCCGCCCCAGCGGCCCAGCGGAGTATTCTGCACCACCAACTCGCTTTCTTTCGCGCTCATGTCAGCAGGCGCCAGAATCGGTCCGGGCGCAATCGCGTTGACCAGAATCTGGTCCCCCGCCAGTTCGAGCGCCAGCGCTTCGGTCAGCGCCATGACACCGGCCTTGGCGACGTAGTACGGCAGGAACCCCGGGTAGCGCGGGCGCCGGCTCGCGACCACCCAGTCGGCGAAGTTGACGATGCGGCCGCTGCCCACGCGTTTCATGACCAACGCCGCCGCGCGCGAAAACAGGAAGGTCGCCCGCAGGTCCACCGACATCTGGCGATCCCAATCCGCAGCTGTCAGCTGGTCGAATGGCTTCGACCCGTACAGCGATGCCATGTTGACCAGGATGTCGAGTCGGCCGAGTTCAGCCACCGTCGCGTCAACCGCCTGCGCGCAGTCGTGCTCGCTCGAAACGTCGGCCTGCACCGTCACCGCTTTGCGGCCCAGTGCGCGGACGGCGACGGCCGTCTTCTCCGCCTCGGCACGCGACCGGTTGTAGACCAAGGCCACGTCGGCGCCCGCCTGAGCGAGCGTGGTGGCCACGACCGCACCAATCCGCTTGCCGCCGGTTATCAGGACGACTTTCCCGGTCAGTTCCATGTCAGGCGATAGCATACGCGTCTCGTAAGACCTTTCGGTCCGCGTAATTGGCGGCCGTTGGGCCTTGGCAGTAAGATACTGGTCAATAAGCAATTAACCCTTGGCGCACATCCTGCTTATGCGATCACGCGCCATGCTATTCCTCGGCGACAAAGGAGCGATTGAGATGCAACGTGTACTTACTCTGGCGATGGCGGGCGTGTTTGCCCTGTTGGTTTCCGCGCAGGCACAGGCCCAGACACTGAACTTCACGGCGGCCTTGTCTGGCGGTAACGAAGTACCTGGCGTCAGCACCGGTTCGGCCGGCACGGCGACGATTTCTCTGAACCAGGCGACCGGCGTGGTCACCTACCGAGTTGATGTATTCAACATGCCCGTGGGCACCACAGCGGGACACTTCCATGTCGGCGCGCCGGGCGTGGCGGGGCCGGTTGTCGTCAACTTCACCATCCCCGCCAACATCTCGAACGACTTTGGGGTCACGGGCACGGCGTCGGCTGCCGACTTGGTGCCACGCGCGGCGCAGGGCATCAACTCCTGGGAGGACTTCCTCCAGGCGCTCATGCTCGGGAACGTCTACGCGAACATCCACAGCACGAATAACCCCGGCGGCGAAATCCGCGGCCAGGTGGTTCGGGTTCCTTAGTAAAGGACTTGGGGGTTTAGGGGCTTGGGGTTCGGGTATTCTTTAAGCCCTTAAGCCCCTAGGACCCTCAAGACCCTAAGACCTCAGGACCCTAAGACCTCGCGTCTGCGCTGCTACGCCTTGGGCTGCCATCCCCAGAAGCGGAGGATGGTGTAAACCGCCTTGAAGGCATCCTTCAAGCCGATCTTCTTCCCCTCTTCATAGGTGCGGCCGTTATACGAGATGGGTACCTCGTAGATGCGCGCCCGCATCGCCGCCATTTTCTGTGTGATCTCCGGCTCGATGCCAAAGTCCTTCGACTGCAGGTCGAGGCGATCGGCATACTTGCGCACCATCACCTTGTAGCAGGTCTCCATGTCGGTGAGGTTCAAGTCACTGAACATGTTCGAGAGGGTGGTCAGCATGCGGTTGCCGACCGAGTGCCAGAAGTAGAGCACGCGATGACCGCGCGCGTGGCCGAGAAACCGCGAGCCGTAGACGACATCGGCCTGGCCATCGAGGATGGGCCGGATCAGAACGGGATACTCGTTTGGGTCGTATTCGAGGTCGGCATCCTGGATAATC
>JANMUX010000121.1:0-8595 GCA_031392125.1 Acidobacteriota bacterium
CCGCTTCCCTGGAGCTGGGACTTCGACGCCGCGACGGCTGAAGCCCCGCCGGCGTGGTGGGTCGGCGCACCTGGCAAGGTGTTCCAGCGCACGGTCGAAGGCGCCGGCCAGGTGCTGATGCGGCCGCGCGACGAGACCGTCGGGCGTCGCGCCAAGGTCTACTTCGGTGCGCCCAACCTTGCCGGCTACACCGTGGAAGCCGACGTCCGCGCGCGGGAACAGCGCCGGCAGCGTGGCGACCTCGGTCTAATCAACGAGCACTACGGCCTGGTGTTGTTCGGCAACGGCCAGAAGCTCGAACTCCACCCGTGGCAGGCGGCCGACGAGATGACGGTGCGGGTGCCGTTCGCGTGGGATGCCGACAAGTGGTACCGCATGAAGCTGCGCGTCGATCATCTCGCCGATGGCACGGCCCGCGTGCGCGGCAAGGTGTGGCCCGCGGCAGACGCCGAGCCGGCGGCCTGGACGATTGAGAAGATCGACAAGATTTCGCACAAGGCGGGAAGCCCCGGTATTTACGCCGACGGCATCTCGGATGTCTATTTCGACAACGTGAAGGTCTACAAGAGCCAATGATGAAACGCGCGTGCGTCCTCGTAGTGTTGATTGCGGTCACCACCGTCAGCCTGTCCGCGGACTGGCCCATGTGGGGTGGCACGCCGAGCCGCAACATGGTGTCGTCGATGACCGGCCTGCCCACGACGTGGGACCTCAAGACCGGCAAGAACGTCAAATGGGTCGCTGAACTGGGCTCACAGTCCTATGGCAACCCCACCGTGGGCGGCGGGGTGGTGCTGGTCGGCACCAACAACGAAGCGATGCGCGATCCCAAGCAAGCCGGCGATCGGGGCGTGCTGATGGCGTTTCGTGAAGCCACCGGCGAGTTCATGTGGCAAGCCACCTTCGAGAAGCTGGCCGCTGGTCGCGCTAACGACTGGCCGTTCCAGGGCATTGCCAGCTCGCCGCTGATCATCGACGGCGTGGCGTACTTCACGTCGAACCGCGGGCAGATCGTGGCCGCCGACCTGCAGGGCTTCCACGACAACGAGAACGACGGTCCGACCAAGGACGAGAAGCTGTCGGGCAAGAACGACCCGGACATCCTGTGGATGTTCGACATGATCGAAGAGGTCGGCGCGTTTCCGCACAACCTCGCCAACTGCTCGCCGGTGCACGACAACAACCTGCTTTATTGCAGCACCGGCAACGGCCAGGACGAAAGCCACGTCAATGTGCCGTCGCCGAAAGCGCCGTCGATCGTGGCGATCGATCGCACCACCGGCAAGCTGGTGTGGGAAGACAACTCGGTGGGCGAAAAAGTCCTGCACGGGCAGTGGTCCACACCGGCGGTTGGTGACATCGGCGGCGTGCGTCAGGTGGTGCACGCACAAGGCGACGGCTGGGTGCGCGCCTACGAGACCCTGACCGGCAAGAAGCTCTGGGAATTCGACACCAACCCCAAGGACTCGGTGTGGCCAAAGACCCGCAACGAAGTGATCAGCACGCCGGTGATCGTCGACAACGTGGTCTACCTCGCCAACGGCCAGGACCCCGAACACGGTGAAGGCGTGGGCCACATGTACGCGATCGACGGCACCAAGCGGGGCGACATCACAACGTCGGGCCGGCTGTGGCACTTCGACAAGATCCGCCGGTCGATTTCCACCGCGGCCGTCAAGGACGGCATGGTCTACATTTCGGACTTCAGCGGCTTCCTGCACTGCCTCGATGCCAAGACCGGCACGCCGTTTTGGACGCACGACATGTTTGCCGCGATCTGGGGCTCGCCGATGTTGATTGGCGACAAGGTATACCTTGGCGACGAAGATGGCGACATCGCGGTGGTCGAGCACAGCAAGACGTTCAAGCTGGTGTCGGAGCAGAACATGGGCAGCTCGGTCTATGCCACTGCCGTGCCGGCCAACGGCGCGCTGTTCATCATGAACCGCAACCAACTCTACGCCCTGGCTGAAGGCGCCCAGCTGAAGAAGTGAACCGCCGCGACTTTCTCCTCGCCTGCGGGGCGGCAACCCTTGCTCCCCGCAGCCTCTTCGGCCAGGCGCCGGTGGCCTCGCCGGCGGACCGCTGGATCCAGTTCCGCGGCACTCCGGCGCTGACGGGCGTGTCGGCGACCACGATTCCGGCGGCGCCGAAGCTGGCTTGGGCGTGGGAAGGCGGGGAAGCGTTCGATTCATCCGCGGCGATCGTGGATGGCGTCGTCTACGTGGGAACTGCGACCGGTGAATTGATCGCCGTGGGCCTGGCCGATGGCAAGTTGCGATGGCGCTATAAGGCCGGCGAGGCCATAGGCGAATCGTCACCCACGGTATCGGGCGGCCGGGTCTTCATCGGCGACCTGATCGGCGTCGTCCATGCGGTGAACATCGCTGACGGCAAGCCGGCCTGGACCTTCAAGACGCAATCCGAGATCAAGTCATCGCCGATCATCGCCGGCGATTTGCTGCTGATTGGGTCGTACGACGGCAAGCTCTATGGCCTCAACGCCGCCACCGGCAAGCAGGTGTGGGTCTACTCCACCGAGAACTACGTCCACGGCACCCCGTGCATCGTCAACGGCGTGGCGCACTTCGCTGGTTGCGATGAAATCTTCCACGCCGTCGATGTGAAGACCGGTAAGGAACGGCTGAACACGTCGGCCACGGCGTATACCGGTGCCTCGGTCGCCATGGTGAACGGCGTCGCCTATTTCGGCACGTTCGACAACCAGGTGCTGGCGCTCGACCTCGCGTCGCGGAAGGTGCTGTGGCGTTACGAGCATCCGGACCGCAAGTTTCCGTTCTATTCGTCGGCGGCTGTGGTGGATGGCGCCGTTGTTCTCGGCGGCCGCGATCGCATGTTGCACGCGCTTGATGCCAAGACCGGCAAGGCGCGCTGGACCTACATGACCCGCGCGCGCATCGACTCGTCGCCGGCGATTGCCAGTGGCCGCGCGTATGTCGGGTCGAACGACGGCCGCCTCTACGCGATCGACTTGGCCAGCGGCAAGGTGGTGTGGGAACACGACGAGGGGGCCGCCCTCAGTGCATCACCCGCCCTTGCCGCCGGTCGCGTCGTCATTGGCTCTACCGCCGGACGCCTGCTCTGTTTCGCGTAGCGCCGTAGCCCTTCACTTCGCGGTATCCGCGTTCGTAGCCCGCCTCGAAGCCCTCGCGATAGGCCAGCCTGTAAGCGTCGCGCGTACCGTGGCTGCTGCTGTAGCCGCGGTCGCCCGCACGATAGCGGCTGTGCCGCACGGGATCGTACGAGTCGTTGTCGCGACCGTCTTCACGGCCCTTCTCGTACCCGTCCTGTTCGCCGTTGTTCAAGGCGACGCTGCTGTAGCGGGCGCCGCCGTTGATGCTGCGGTCGCGGATCCTCTCGCGGATGCGATCGGTCATCGTGCTTCCGCCGGTGCGGTAATCCTCGTCGGTTCGCCAATCGTCATTGGCGCGCTCGTTACGGTCTTTACCCTTCGGATTCCGGTCGCTGTAGATCACCCGGGCGTTGCGATCGCGCGATGCGATCTGTTCGGCCCGATCGCAGTTGGTCGGCGCAGGCTGGCGGCCCGGTGGCACACCGTCATACCAGACCCGGCACTGGCCCGCGGGCGGAAGCTGACCCGGCGGAACGCCTTGTGCCTTGCGGCCACGTCCTTGGGCATCGAGGCCGGCGGTGGCGGCAAGACCGATCACGAGAAATGTTGCTGCTGCGGTGCGCATTGCGGTTCCTCCGCAACCAGCTATCGCAAGAACCGGACCACGCGCCTGGGGCCCGTAGCGCTCGAATTCGTCCCTTCAACAGGACGAAATAGCATGCCGATTCAGACACCTCGACGGTGGATGGCCCTTCCGAGCGCGTGAACGAACGTCTCACGTGACGCGGGACGATCAGCGATGAAAGTTCTGGTTGCTGTCTGTCCGGGGCTTATCCCCGCCACAACATGAAGCCGGCTGCGCTGAGGACGGCGACCACGGCCGAGACCACCAGGATCCGCCGGCGTGCCCGCTGCTGCTCGGCTGCGAGCTTAAGTTCAGCAATGTTCGTCCAGAGCGCTCGCATGAGCTTGGTATCGTTTGATGGCGGCCGATGGGTATCCTTCGGCGCGCTGATCGGCGCGATGAACCGATAGCCCCGTTTGGGCAATGTCTGCACGAACATCGGTCGCTCGGCATCGTCGCGCAGGGCTTCTCGAATCTGGCGGACGCAGAAGTTCATGCCCTGGTCAAAGTCGACGAACGTGTCCTCGTTCCAGAGTTCCTTCCGGATCTCATCCCGGGTCACGACGCTGCCCGCTCGCGTGACCAAAAGCGACAGAAGCTTGAGCGGCTGAGGTTGAAGCTTGAGATCTCGCCCCAGGCGCCGCAGTTGACCGGCTGCCAAATCGAGTTCGTACTCGCCAAACGCAATGGTCTGGTCCGTCGGCGGCGTCATCACCATCAGAACTCCACGGTACCACAGCTCAGGCGCGGTGCCCGGCCGCTCAGAAGCGCCGCTAACTGACTGGAAACAAAAACTTTACCAATTCATCTGGCGCTCGTCACCTTCGAACCCTCCGATCAGGAGAATCTGACCATCAATGCCGTAATTTGCTGTCAGGAGTAACCATGCACATGCAACAAGGGCCGGTTGAAACAAAGAACGTAATCCTAGCCAATTGGAACCAGGAGCTCGAGGCTGACATCCATTGCGGGGTGGTCAGCGACGGCGGCGTGCTGATCGTCGGACCCTCTACCGAGGCAGAAGCGGTCGCGGCCGAGATTCACCGCCTGGGGAGGAGGAGCCGGGACCCAATGACCGTGGTTGACTGCGGAGACCCTGATTGCCTTGAAATGCTCGCCAACGAGCAGGCTGGCGGCACGCTGTGGTTGCGGGATGTTGACCAGCTGAGCCCCCTCCTTCAGTTGAAGCTCCTGACCGGGATTTCCGATCGGCACTGGCGCGTCATCGCCTCATCTCGGGAATGCCCGATCGGCACTTTGGAGCCGAGGCTGTTCTACTTGCTGAACATGGTCTCCATCGTCCTCGGTTCTCCGGCTCCCGGCGGCGGGTCGGAGGCAGGAATGCGCCTGAAAGTCGACTCGGCGCGACCATCGTGACCGGCACTCGGGTGGGTGGACATGGGGGAGGATTAGAATAAGCATCCTCATGAACCCAACTCTTTTCGTTGTGCTTGTCCTGTCTGCGAGTCTCGGCATCCTTGCGCAGGAGCGGCAGCCCGCTGGCGAGGGCACAGCTCGCACTGATGACCCCTGGTCAAACGCCACGTTCTCGGCCATGCGCCTGCGAGCCGTTGGCCCCGCCTTGATGTCTGGCCGGGTCAGTACCATCGCCGTGCATCCCGACGACAAGCAGACCTGGTACGTCGGTGTCGCCTCGGGCGGCGTCTGGAAGACGACCAACGCCGGGATCACCTGGTTGCCGGTGTTCCAGAACGAAGGCTCGTACTCGGTCGGGTCGGTCGTCATCGACCGCAAGAATCCCGGCACCGTGTGGGTGGGCAGCGGCGAAGCCAACAACCAGCGCAGCGTCGGCTACGGCGACGGCATTTATCGCAGCGACGATGGCGGACGGACCTGGCGGAATCTCGGCCTCAAGACCTCAGAACACATTGGCCGAATCGTAATCGATCCACGCGACTCCAACGTGGTGTTCGCCGCTGCTTATGGCCCGCTGTGGACCGCCGGCGGTGACCGAGGCCTTTATAAGACCATTGACGGTGGCAAGAACTGGACAAAGGTGCTGGAGGTCAGCGAGAACACAGGTATCAGCGACGTCGCCATGGATCCCAACGCCCCGGATGTGCTGCTGGCGGTTGCCCACCAGCGACGCCGTCATACCTGGACGTTGATTCACGGCGGACCCGAAAGCGGCCTGCACAAGTCCACCGACGGCGGAAAGACGTGGCGGCGTGTGCGCGAAGGTATTCCCGGTGGCGACCTGGGGCGCATCGTGCTGTCGTTCTCTTCCGCGAAGAACGGCCTGGTGTACGCCAAGGTCGAACCCGCGACCGGTTCGGTTGCCATTTTCGCCTCGCTCGATTCCGGCGACAGTTGGGAACGCCGCGGCAACGTGCAGGCGCAGCCGATGTACTACAAGAACATCCACGCCGACCCGAAGAACCCCGAGCGCGTCTACGTGCCCAGTGTGCAGACGCAGGTGTCCGACGACGGCGGCCGCACCTTCCGGAACCTGGGCGAGCGCTCGAAGCACGTTGACAACCATTTCGTCTGGATCGATCCCGACAACACCGACCACTTGCTCGAGGGCTGCGACGGCGGCCTCTACGAAACCTGGGATCGCGGCCGCTTGTGGCGGCACTTCACTAATCTGTCGGTGACGCAGTTCTATAACGTGGACGTTGACAACGCCTCGCCGATCTACAACATCTTCGGCGGCACGCAGGACAACAGCACGCTTGGCGGGCCGTCCCGTTCGCGCGGTCCGCAGGGGCCGACCAACAACGACTGGTTCATCGTCACCGGCGGCGACGGCTTTGTCGCCCGCGTCGATCCCACCGACACGAACATCGTCTACGCCGAGTCGCAGTACGGCGGCATCGTCCGGCTCGACCGCCGCACCAGCGAGCGGGTGAACATCAAGCCGGTCGAAGGCAAGGGCGAACCGCCTCTCCGCTTCAATTGGGAGTCGCCGTTCGTCATCAGCCCGCACAATCCCTCGCGCTTGTATTTCGGTGCCAATCGATTGTTCCGCAGCGACGATCGCGGCAACACCTGGCGGCCGATCAGCCCCGACCTCACGCGGCAGACCGATCGCAACCTGCTGCCGGTCATGGGCAAGGTGTGGCCGCCAGAAGCGATCGCCCAGCACCAGTCGACCGCGACCTGGGGCAACATTTCGGCGCTCGCCGAGTCACGCAAGCGCGAAGGCCTGCTCTATGTCGGCACCGACGATGGGCTGATCCAGTTCAGTTATGACGCCGGCGCCACCTGGCGCAAGAGCGAGAACCCGCCAGGCCTGCCCGACTACAAGACGCATGGTGTCTATGTGCAGCGCGTCTTCGCCGGCAAGAACGACGAGAACGTCGTCTATGCCATTTATGAAAACAGCAAGAACGGCGACTTCAAGCCGTACGTCTACAAGAGCGACAACAAGGGCGCGACCTGGACCAGCATTGCCGGCGACCTGCCGGGCAACGGCCCGGCGTTGTCGTTCGCCGAAGATCATGTCAACCCGAACCTGCTGTTTGTCGGCACCGAGTTCGGACTTTTCTTCACTACCGATGGCGGACAGAAGTGGATCCGCCTGCGCAACAACCTGCCGACGATCGCCGTTCGCGACCTGGCAATCCAGGAACGCGAGAACGACCTGGTGCTGGCAACCTTCGGCCGCGGCTTCTATGTCCTGGACGATTACTCGCCGCTCCGACAGGTGAGCGGCGCGGTGTTCCAGCGCGACGGGCACATCTTCACGACCAAGACGGCGACGCTCGCGGTTCCGGAAACCGGCCGCGCTCGTGGTTCTCAAGGTGAACAGCACTGGATGGGCGAGAACCTCCCAGAAGGAGCGGTGTTCACGTACTGGCTTCGCGAGGCGCCCCGGACAGCACGTCAGCGGCGGCAGGAGGCAGCGCGGGCAGCCGAGCAGAAGAAGGAGACGCCGGCCTATCCATCGCAGGCCGACCTGACCGCTGAAGTCGACGAGGAAGCGCCGCAAACATTCCTCACCGTCGCCGATGCTTCAGGCAAGGTGGTTCGGCGGCTGACGGTGCCCGGGACGCGAGGCATCCATCGATATGTCTGGAACCTGCGAGGCGTGCCGACGACCACCGGCGGTGGCTTTGGCGGCGGTGGCGGGGGCGGTGGAGGTGGTGGAGACGATGACGATGCCGACCCGCCGGTGGTGCCGGGTGGCACTGGCGGTGGCGCGTTCGTGGCTCCGGGGACCTACAAGGTGTCGCTGTCACGGCGCATGGGTGGCGCGCTGACGACGCTCGGAGCGGAACAGACCCTCACAGTCGTGGCCGACCCGGCGGCCACCATTCCGCCAGCCGCACGCACGGCTGCCACCGACTACCAGGACAAGGTGGCCAGGCTGCAGCGCTCGTTCATCGGCGCGCTGGAGCAGGGTAACAACATGCGGACGCGAACGACCGCGATTCGCCGGGCGCTGGTGGATTCGCCGGCCGACCTCAAGATGCTGGACGAGGCCGCCCGGTTCGATCAGCGCGTGCTGGCCGTGTTGCGCAAGCTGCGCGGCGACGAGACGCTGCGCGGCCTCGAGTCAGGTTCGCCGTCATCGGTTCAGCAGCGCGTGAACTCTGCCGTGGCCGGCAGCCGCGGCTTGACCGGTGCGCCGACCGGCACGCAGCAAATGAATTTCACGATTGCACTGGACGAACTGACGGCGGAAATTGCGAAGCTGCGGGTGCTCGAAACGGAGATCAGGAAGTTCGAACTGCAGATGGACGCGGCCGGCGTGGCTTACACGCCCGGCCGATGGCCGGGAGAGTAGTGTGCCTAGGGTGCCTAGGCAGCTTAGGCACCCTATCTCTTACTTAAACTCAATATTGATCGTGGGTCCGTCGACCTTGATGCCCTTGATGTCCTTCAAGTAGGGCTTCACCGACGACAGCGA
>JANMUX010000195.1:0-20543 GCA_031392125.1 Acidobacteriota bacterium
TGGCCGAACGTCAGCCGCGGGCGAGCGACTCGACGCCGCGCAGACCAAGGTGAATTCGATCAGCGAACAACTGGTCGATCTGGAGGGCGAGATGCACGACGAGGTGGCCGTCATCGACGTGCGCTGGGCGAACGTCGCCAAGCAGATCACCACGGTCGATGTGCCGCAGGAACGCAGCGATGTGAAAGTGACCCAGCTGCTGCTGGCATGGCTACCCGTCGCCTGACGGGTGACAGGTGCTCCTCAGCGACGACCGAGCCGCTGCAGCTCGTCCTCGTCGGGAGCCAACAGGCTGGGCCCCACGTGCGTGTCCAACCAGGCATTCATCTCAGCTGCCACTTGCTCCGCGACTCTCATGAACACAGGGTCGTCGTCGATGGCGAGCTTGAGGTTCCGCTGGTTATCCAGCGACATCGTCGAGACCTGGCCCAATGCGTCTTCGCCGTCGAACATCCAGCCATCGGCGCCCGACAGCAGGGCGTATGCAACGTTGCGAATGCTGACGTCGACAGTCGCGTTCGGTCGAGCGGCCGGTCCCGTTCCCTGGATCCACTGCCGTCGGAGGTCGGCTGGAATCTCTGGGCCGGTGAACTTGCCGTCGCGGGCATCCCGCACTGTCAGGCGGGTGCCGCCAATCAGCGCGTCGGGATCCAGAAAGGCGATGCGCTGTTTCGTCGCCGACCGAACGCGCCGGCGCTCGATTCGCGCATCCATCAGACGCTTGCGATCCCGATCGAAATGCGCGAGGTGCTCGAGCGCAGCAATTGCCGCTGGGGTCAACACGTCGTCGTAGGCATTCTCGAGCGTGCGACGGATCTCGAGCACGCGCGCGGCAATCGTCATTTCGGAACTCTCCACAACAGAATCTCGGCTTCGTCTATGCGGCGACGAACGTCGGATGGCCAGCCTGGCATTGGGAACTGGTGCGAAACAATGCGCGTCCCCGGTTTCAGTCCGCGCAGCACAGGCATCATGCGGCGCATGATGCTCGACGAAAGGTAGAGGGTGACGACCGTCGCTTCGCTGAGGTCGGCTTCGAAGAGGTCGCCCAGCTTGAACATGACGCGGTTGGCGACTTGGGCATCGTTGGCGTTGCCCCACGACTGCGTCACCAGCCGTGGATCGATCTCGATGCCAACTCCGCGTGCCCCGTATTTCTGCGCCGCAATGATGGGAATGCGGCCGTCGCCGGAACCCAGGTCGTAGACCACGTCGCTAGCGGTCACGCCGGCCAATTGGAGCATGGCGTCAGCGATGGCGTGCCGGGTCGGCGTGAAATGGATATCTGGCGTGCGCGCAGGCGTCTGGGCGAGGGATTGCGCTGAGGCCGCCATTAGAACGCCCAAGGCAAAAAGTAAGCGCGCGGCCATGCCGGACGTTAGTATAGGGCGCATGCGACACGCACTGCTTGCGGCGTTTGTGCTCTGCTCTACCCCGGCATCCTTGTCCGCCGTCTTGTCCACAGCCTTGGCGGAGGTGGAGGTCCTGGCGAAGGGGGACGGTCAGGCGATAGGTGGACCCGAGAAAGGCCGGCCGGTCACCGGTGACCCAGGCATTTCATCGATGATGGTGATGGATCGTCCTGACTTTCGTGTGCTGCGCGACTGGGCCGAGCCCGGTGCCGTTCGTCGGATGCACAACCACGCAGATGCCACGTATCACGTGTTCACTCTGCTAACCGGTCAGCTGGTCTTGACGATTGAGGGTCAGCCGGCGGCGGAGGTGAAGGCAGGAGACGTCGTTGACCTGAAAGGCGGCGTCATGCACACCTTCAAGAACACCGGCACCGTCACCGCCACCATCGTCGAGGTGTTCGGCAAGGCCCCTAAAGCTGCCCAATAATCTCGGCGAGGTTGCCCGTGATGCCGGTTCGCTTCCACACCTTTCGGTAGACCGGTTCCAAAGCCGATCGGCTGACGACCCGGAGCGCAATGTCATTCGCCAGCCGTTCGGTTTGCAAATACGGATGATGGGTGTGGATGTAGACATGACCCAGTTCGTGCGCGATGGCCGCCTCGGTTTCGTCGGAATCCAGCTCCTCAAGAAACGCCTGATCAGCCCTGATCACAAAGGGCCCGCTGCGGCTCCCGAGGGACTCGACCGACATGACCAGCGGGTTGGCGTCGACCAGGGATAGGCGTACGGGTTCGAGAATCTCGAGCCGCTCCCTGAGCCGGTCGACGACAGATTGAAGCTGTTCGGTACGTTCCCACCGAGCTTGTGATTGCTCGTAGTCTTCGTGTGCTGAAACTATCGCGTAGTGCAGAGATAGCAGCCAACACAAAACCAGCACAACAGCAATTTGCATCATGCGCGGACGCCTTGTCTTGGGGAAGGAGGCGGCCAGAGTGTAACAGGGAATGGCTGAGCCGGGGGGTAATTCAGCAGCCGGCGCGAGCAATTATTGAACCCGCTTCTTGCAAGAGCCGCCGTGGAGGTTTTCACATGCAGCACAAGTTCAAGCAAGCGGGATCGGTCGTGGTGTTCCTGGGGCTCATCAGTGTCACGCCGGCCTTGGCGCAGCAAACGCCAGCTCCACGTGAGCCGGGACAGACTCGCGCCGCGCAGCCCGCGCCAGTCAGCGGGGAGCTCATCTCGCTTGATCCGCAAGCCAAGAGCCTGACCATCAAGACCGAAGCGGGCAACGAGATGAATTTTTCTTACAGTGAAACGACGGAGATCGTGGGCGCCGAGAAGGGCCTCTCGGGGCTGGTCACCGTGAGCGGCACGCGGGTGACGGTGCATTACTCGACCCATGGCACCGCCAACACGGCAACCAAGATCGAAGTGATCGAAAAAAAATAGTTCCGGGAGGTCAGATCCTAACCGCTAGGCAGTTCCAAGCGGGCGCGGACGCCGCCGGAGGCCGACTCGTCCAGGGTGATCGAGCCGCCGTATAACTCGGCCAGGTCGCGAACAATCGCAAGACCCAGGCCGGAGCCCGGCGCCGCTTCGTCCGCCCTCACACCGCGGCGTAACACGGCCTCCCTCAGTGACGGAGCCAACCCCGACCCATCGTCAGTTACTGAGATGATCACGCGACCCGGGGCAAGTGTCGAAGAGATCGCGACCGCGGACTTCGCCCACTTGCACGCGTTGTCGACCAGGTTGCCAAGCATCTCGTCGAGATCCTCGCGTTGCCCCTGCACGAAGTGTTCGTGCGACACGTTCACGTCGACACGGACGCCCCGTTCCGCGTGCAGCATGTGCATGGTGCGCGCCAGGCCGTCGGCCGACGTGAGCACGTGGCAGCGAACACCGGGATTGCCGCCCGATGCCGACGCGCGGGCATGGGCGAGGTGGTAGTCCACCTGCCGGCGCATGCGCTCGACCTGTCGTGTGATTGCCAAAGCGAGCTCGGACTGACCCGCCGATTTCGCGCGCTCCGCTTCCTGGTTCAACACCGCCAGAGGCGTCTTCAGCCCGTGGGCGAGGTCGCCGGCCTTGGTCAGCGCACGCGATACCCGTTGCTCGCGGTCGCTCAACAGTGAGTTGAGATCGCTGACCAGCGGTTGAACCTCGGCCGGGTACTCACCTTCGAGACGGCTTTGCCGCCCTTCACGGACATCAACCAGCCGCGCACGCAGTTGGTCGAATGACGCCAGCCCCCGCCTGACCTGGGCCAGCCCGACGATTAGGCACACCACAGTAGTAATCGCGATCGGCACCATGTAGTGAAAGAAGAAGCCGTGAAAGATCCCGGGCGCCTGGGGTGCAAATAGCATGTAGTGCGTTAACAGCAGTCCAGCGCCAAGAAACAGACCAGCCGACCACAGCAGGGCACCCAGAAACACCCGCGCGCGCAGCGACAACGCTGCCTTCATGCCGGCCCCTGGACGCGGTAACCCATGCCCCGCACCGTTTCAATAAACGACCCGCCGAGCTTGCGGCGCAGCCGCGCCACGAACACTTCCACGGTGTTCGAGTCGCGATCGAATCCTTGTGAATAGATATGTTCCGTCAGCTCACCCTGCGAGACGATGCGGCCTTGATGGTGCATCAGGTAGGAGAGCACGCGAAACTCGTGGCTGGTGAGCTTGACCGGAATGCCGTTGAGCGTGACGCGCGCGCCACGCGGATCGAGCACCAGCGCGCCAACGCGAATCTCCGGCGTAACTTGCCCGCTGGCTCGGCGAATGAGAGCACGCAGGCGCGCGAGCACCTCTTCGATTTCGAACGGCTTGGCCATGTAGTCGTCGGCACCACCGTCGATACCCTGAACCTTTTCATGCCAGCTGCCACGCGCGGTCAGCACCAACACCGGTGTGCTGATGCCCGATTCGCGCCAGCGCCGCAGCACCGTGAGGCCATCCATCCTGGGCAGGCCCAGGTCGAGCACGACGGCATCGTATCCCTCGGTTCGTCCCAGGAAGTCGGCCCGCTCGCCATCGGCCGCGCAATCCACGGCGTAGCCCGCCCCGCCAAGGGCGGACGCAAGTTGTTCCGATAAGGCGGCTTCGTCCTCGACGACCAGGATGCGCACGGGCAATTGTGCCTGCTTTGGTGCTGAACGACAGCTGAATGACTCCTTCACGAGCGGTTCAGCCACGACTCGCTAGGCTGGCTGCATATGCTTACCGGTTCAAAGCTGCTATTCGTCATCGCCGCCGCCGGCGTGGTGGCACTCGCCGTCGCGATGCACTTCTTCGGACTCGGGCCCGCGCTCGGGCGAATTCTTCATGGAGGTCAATAACAACATGGTCAGGAAGCTCACCTACTTGGTCGCCCTGCTGGCAGTATCAACCAGCCTCGTCGCGCAGGAGAAGAAACCGGTCGCTGCGGCCGACTTCGTCGGCACCTGGAACATCGAGATGATGAGCCATCAGGTGGCGCTGGTGATTGAAGCCGGCGAGGGCAACAAGGTGACCGCGACCATGATGATGATGGGAAACGACGTGCTGCTCAAAGGCGAGCTCGTCGAGCGCACGCTGACGCTGACCGGCATCAAGACCGAAAGCGCGACCGAGGGTGGCCACGTTGCGCCGAAACCCGGCGCCAAGCCGATCACTGCCGTGCTCCAGGACGACGGCACGCTGGCCGGCGAGATGATGACCAACATGGGTCCGGTCAAGTGGACAGGCGAGAAACTGAAGAAAAGGAAGCAGTAGCGCGGTCGCCATGTTCCTCACGAAGAAGTACCTCTCGCGTCGCGCGTTACTGAAAGGGTTGGGCGCCACGGTCGCCCTTCCATTCCTCGACGCCATGCTTCCCGCGGCGCTGGCTCAGCGTGGCCTCGGCGATGGTGGGGTTGCCGTGACGCCAAGGCTGATCTGCATCGAGATGGTGCACGGCGCGGCCGGCAGTTCGCCGTGGGGATTGACGCAGAACCTGTGGGCGCCGGCGGCGGCTGGCCGCAACTTCGATCTCACGCCGACCAGCCTGCTGCCGCTCGAGCCGTTCCGCGACCACCTCACCATCATCAGCAACACCGACGTGCCGAGCGCCGACCCCACGGAGGCGCGCGAGATTGGCGGCGATCACTTCCGTTCGAGCGCAACGTATCTGACGCAGAGCTATCCCAAGCGCACGGAAGGCGCGGATGTCGAGGCCGGCATCTCGCTCGACCAGCTCTACGCGCAGAGATTCGGACAGGACACGCCGATTCCGTCGATGCAACTGTGCATCGAGAGCGTGGACCAGTCGGGCGGATGCGGCTACGGTTACTCGTGCGCGTACACCGACGCCATCAGTTGGGCGGCGCCAAACAAGCCGCTGCCGATGATTCGCCACCCGCGAGTCGTCTTCGATCAGATGTACGGCGTCTTCGGCACCGGCGGCAGCACAGAGGAGCGGCGGCAACGGCGTAGCGAAGACCGGAGCATCCTCGACTGGGTGCAGCGATCGAGCAAGCGGCTCGCGCGGTCACTCGGCGCTGTCGATCGCGCCCGGCTGTCCGATTACCTGGATAACGTCCGCGAGATCGAACGGCGCATCCAGGCGGTCGAGGCCCGCAACGGCAGCGGCGAGCCACGCGAACTGCCAGGCGCGCCCAACGGCACGCCCGATTCGTTCGCCGATCACGTCAAGATGATGTTCGACCTGCAGATGCTGGCGTTCAAGTCAGACATCACGCGGGTATTCGCGTTCAAGCTCGGTCGAGACGGGTCGAACCGCGCGTTTCCGGAAAGCGGCGCCAACGGCGCGTTTCACATCATGTCGCATCACAGCGAGAACCCGGCTCGCATTCGCGACTTCGCCAAGGTCAACACCTACCACGTGAGCATGCTGCCTTATTTGTTGAAGGCGCTGAAGGACACGCCTGACGCCGACGGCCGCACCATGCTCGACAACACGGCGGTGCTGTATGGGTCGCCCATGGGCAACCCGAATCAGCACAATCACAAGCGCGTGCCGTTCGTGATTGCCGGCCACGCCGGCGGCGCACTCAAGGGGGGTGTGCACCTCAAGGCCAGGAATGGGACTCCGCTGTCGAACGTGATGCTCGGCCTGTTACACTCCGTGGGCTTGAACGACCTCAAGAGCTTCGGCGACAGCGAAGGCACGTTCGCGTGGGAGTAATCCGCCACGCATTCCGCATGCTCGGGCGCTCGCCGGGCCTCGCGGCCGTCGTCATTGTCTCAATTGGCATCGGTATCGGCGTCAACACTGCCGTTTTCTCCTGGCTGCAGGCTGTGACGCTGAGGCCGCTGCCGGGTGTCGAGGACGGCTCCAGTTTCTTCACGGTTGAGCCCAAGTCGGACACCGGGTCGTTCCCCGGGGTCTCGTGGCTCGAGTATCAAGATCTCGATTCTCGGCTCGGTGCGTTTGACGACCTGCTCGCGTTTCGCATGGCGCCTATGAGCGTCGGCGAGTCCAGCCGAACCGAGCGCACCTACTCGCTGCTCGTGTCGGGCAACTACTTTCGGGCCCTTGGCCTGCGGCCCGCAGCGGGGCGCTTCCTCGAGCCTCGCGAAGTTCTGCGCGCCGGCAGCGATCCCATCGTCGTCATCTCGCACGACTACTGGCAAACGCGATTCGGCGGCCGGTCCGACGCCGTTGGGCAGACCTTACGGGTCAACGAACACGAGCTGACGGTGGTCGGCGTCGCGCCAGAGGGCTTCCAGGGCACGGTCATGGGCCTCCAGTTCGACCTGTGGGTGCCAGCGACCATGGCACCGACGCTACTCGCCGGGTCACGCGAACTCGAGGACCGCGGACAGCGCGGCTATTCAGTGATGGGCCGCTTGACCGGCGGCGCCGGCGAGGCGCAAGCGACGACCGAAGCGATGGCGGCGATGCGCGATCTCGCGGCGGCATTCCCCCAATCAAACGCCAACCTCGGTGTCGAGATTCGTCCTTACTGGCGATCGCCCCGCGGTCCACAACAAATGATTACGGCAGCCCTGGGCATTCTGCAGGCCGTCATGCTGCTCGTGCTGCTGGCCGTCTGCGGCAACACCGCCAACCTCGTGCTCGCGCGCGCGACCTCTCGTCAGCGGGAAGTCGGCGTACGACTGGCGCTCGGCGCAGGACCCGGCGGCGTCATGCGATTGCTGTTGGCCGAGAACCTGCTGCTCGGCCTGCTCGGGTCGGCGCTCGGCATCGTGATCGCGTGGTGGGGCACCGAAGCGTTGCGGGCGATGCCCGACTACGGCGCCTTCCCGGTCAAGTTCCAGACCAGCATCGATGGTGTCGGCCTGATGTTCGCCGTGGTGCTGGGCATAGGGTCAGGGCTGTTGTTCGGCGCGGCGCCGGCCATCCAACTCGCGCGCGTGGACCCGCAGCAGGCGCTGCGATCAGGCAGCAAGTCGGCCGGCCGCAGCACGATGCGCGACGGCTTGATGGCGCTGCAAGTGGGACTCGCTTTGATTGTGCTGGTGGTGGCCGGTCTCTTCTTCCAAAGCTTTGTCGAGACCCGCGAGACCGATCCCGGCTTCAAGGCCGAAGGCCTGCTGCTGGCAACCTACGACCTGAGTGGAACGGCCGCCACGGTTGACGGTTGCGGCAACTGCCTCAGCCAGTTCGCGACCCGCCTGCTCGCTCGGCTGCGAACCGTGCCTGGCATCGAGGCGGTGGCGCTCGCCTCGAACGTGCCCCTGGATATTCACGGTCTGCCGCTGCGCTCGTTCACGCTCGAAGGGCGTGCCCAGGTTCAGGACGCCCCCGACCGTGCGCTCAGCAATACCGTGAGCAATGACTATTTCAAGGTAATGGGCGTGCCAATCGTGGCCGGCAGCGACTTCGCCGAGATGAGCGACGTGACGCTTGGTCCACAAGTGATGGTGAACCAGGAGTTCGTGCGCCGGTTCGTCAGCGGCGAGGTGGTGGGACGGCGTCTCGAGTATCGCGACCGCACCTTCACGATCGCCGGGGTGGTCCGCGATTCCACCTACGAAGCATTCGGTGAAGCGCCGACGCCGGCGATGTTCTTCGCTTTCCGCGACCGTCCCTCGGTGATGGCCGAAGTTCATCTGCGAGCCAAGTCCGGCACCGAAACGACTTTCGCGGCCGAGATTCAACGCGCGGTCCGGGAACTCGACGCGTCGCTGCCGGTCTACAACATCCGCACCATGGCCGAGCACGTCGACCGCAACCTGTGGCTGAGAAAGATTCCGGCCCGTATGTTTCTGTTAATCGCGCCGCTGCTGCTGGCGCTGGTCTCTGTCGGCATCTACGCGGTGGTGTCCTACACGGTGGCGCATCGCACGGCTGAAATCGGCGTGCGCATTGCGCTTGGCGCCACCCAGCAGACCGTCGTATGGCAAATCGTCAAGGACGGCATGACGGTGATTGTCGCGGGCGCGACGCTGGCGTGGGTGCTGGCAGTGATGGTTGACCTCCACCTGTTCGCCGGCGGCGTGGACGACCTGCCGGTGCTGCTGGGCGTGCCGATGATTCTGCTGACCGTGGCGGCCTTTGCATGCTGGCTCCCCGCCCGCCGCGCCAGCCACGTCGATCCGATCGTGGCGCTGCGGGCAGAGTAGCTTCAGGCGAGTTCACCTTGGTTGGGTTTTCGCTACGGCCCCATTCGGGCTTCGCTATGCCTTGGCCGAGGCCAGCGACACGACCACGTCGGCAATTGCCGTCGCACAGCTCGCCACGGCCGCCGCGTCAACAGCGGCGGGCCACCGATCCGCCTGGCTATGAAAGAACGGGCTGCTGGCGAGCAACGATACGTAGCGGCCACCACCGTTGTGGATGTTGCGCGCCTCGCCGCCTGGCACCGTGCCGCGTGGCACGCGCTGCTGCACGGCGGCGCCGGCACGCGACAGCGCATCCGCCGCTGTCTGTTCAATCGCATCGTCCGAGGCCTGAAGCCGCGCGCGGCCGCCGGCGGCGCCGAGGTTCGCGCCCAGATGGACCCACGCGGCCGCGCCCTGCACCAGATCGGGCCGGCGATCGATGAACGAGTCGAGTCCGAGGTGCCCAAGTTCGTGACCGCTCGACGCGACGAACGTCGCCGATCGACGGGCGCCGGCGGCCGCCAGAGCGCGCAGTGCTTCAAGCCAGCAAGCGAGCCCGCCGCCGCGCTCGGACGCGCACTGCCACCAGCCGCTGCGGGGCGTCATCACGACGATTGGCGGCAGTTGCAGTGTATTGGACGAGTCTCGGCCAGTGATCGAGACCACGACATTCTGCGCATCGACTCGGGTGCGCGTGACATGCGCGACAAATCGGAGGGCTGTCCCCGTTCGGGCGATCGTGTCGAGCCACTCGCTGTGGTCGGACCCTATTTGCAGCACCGGCACGCCGAACGGCTGGGTGAACGAGCCGGCATTCATCGGCGTCAACCCCGGATGGGCGCCGCGCGTGACAACGACGATGCCCTTGTGGGGACCTTTGCGCAGATCGCCGATGCTTCTCCCTTCGCTGGAGATCCCGGCCTGATCGACATCCACGAGCGCAATCTCGGCCCCGCTTCCCGGGCGCCCGAGGCGACCGGTGACGCCTCCCTCGCTCGTGAACGTGCCGTCGAACAGCGGCAAGCCTTCAACCCGATTACCGCCCGCCGTGACATGGCAGGCGCGCGGGTCGACACGATCAAGGGCAAACGCTTCAAGCCTGCCGTCGAGACCAATCCGTTTGACTTGTTCGAGAAGCCACGCGGCCGACGCGTTGTCGATGTCGGTTCCGGTTCGATGAATGCCCTGACGGTCGTACGCCTCGATGAGGCGCGACACGCGGTCAAGCCGATCGTCGCCACTTTGAAACGAGGTCAGTGCGTGCGGGGCCGCGGCCCGTACCGACCACCATGCCGATGCTGCAGCGGCGGTACGCAGAAACCCGGCGCGGGTCATCGGGGGAGAATACCAGCGAACCGGGTCAGGCCGGACTAGAATGTCGGGCACGGTCGCCACCCCGGAGGAGAACGATGACGATGACCAAGCTGTTCACTGCTGCACTGCTGCTGGGCTTCGCTGTGTACTGCGAGCCCTTGCTTGCCCAGCGTCCTGGCGCGCCGCCGCTGACGCCCGAGCAGGAGGTCGAACGACAGGCTCGACAGGCTGCGACCGCCATCGCTGAAGGCGTGCGGCCGATCGACATGCTCGATTCGGTTTGGATTGAAGAGCTGTCGTGGATGGAAGTGCGCGACCTCATCAAGGAGGGACACACAACCGTGTTTCTCGGCACCGGCGGCGTTGAGAAGAACGGGCCGTACACCGCCACCGGCAAGCACAACTACGTGCTGAAGACCACGCTCGAGGCCATCGCCCGCAAGAACGGCAAGACCCTGGTGGCGCCAATCGTGACATGGGAGCCGTGCAATCCCGACCGGCCCGACCTGACGCCAGGCTCTTTCTGCGTGAGCCAGGACACCTATCGCGCACTGCTGCGCGACGCCATCACCAGCCTGAAGAGCCAGGGCTTCAAGGACATCGTGATGGTCGCCGAAAGTGGCGGTAACCCGCCGGGAATGATCGACGTCGCCAAGGAACTGAATACCAAGTGGATGGGCAAGCCGTCGCGCGTGTTCTACCTGGCCGAGTATTATGACGAGGATCGCTGGAGCTACAACTTCCTGAAGCAGACCCTCGGCATCGTCCAGGTGCCCGACGTGCAGTCAGCAACGCGCTGGGACATTCACGACGACTACCATTACGAGGCCCTGGTTGCCGTGCAGGATCCAAAGCTGGTCCGCGCCGAGCAACGCCTCAAGGCCAAGAAGTTCAGCATCTACGGCGTCGAGATCGGCTCGATCGCGAAGCTGGTGGAGAACGGGCGAAAGCTCGCCGACTATCGCGCCACCATTACCATCAACGCGCTCAAGAAGGCACAAGCGGCGTTTTAGACACCGCCTTCAGAATACCTTGCGGCTCTCGAGGTTCGCCTCGATCTCCGGCTTCGTGCGCCACATCGGCCGCATCTGCTTGCGCGAGGCGAGCAACAACTGGTCGTCGATGTGCCTCGAGCCCTTCTTCGACCAGTTGCCGTAGGTCAGCAGCACCTCGGCGCGCTGCGGCACCGAGTACTCGATCACCGCGTAGAACGTGTCGCCCTGCACGGCCTCGACCTTGCCGTCCTTGAAGGGGCCTACGCCGATCGTGCGGATGGCCCCGAGCTGCGACGGTGCGCCGTTGCCGGGCACGTCGGTGTTGCCGCGGCGGAAGCGCATCACGTCACCCCACTTCACCGCCAACGACCCATATTGCTTTTCGACCTCGCCGGCCACCCTGTCGAGCGTCACCATCGCCTTGGCCGGGTCCTTGAAGCCGCGTGGCGTGTCGAGCGGACGCGCGTCGTCTGTGGGCACCTTGAAGCCGCCGATGTCGCCAAACGCCGTCCCGGCGGCGGTCATGAACTTGTAGAAGAGCAGCATGCCGTCGCTGTCCACTTCGGCCTGACGGTCCCACTTGGCCAGCACGTCGGCGGCGCGCCTGGCCCGCGCTGTGCCGAGAGCCTTGGCGGTCGCCACGATCTCGTCCACGAACTGGTCTGCCGTCTCGACCCGCGTGGACAGCTTGCCCTTTTTCACGTCCTCGAAAGTGATCTTCCCGGGCATCGTGCTGAGGATGCGAATGCCGCGCTGCGCGCGCTGCGTAATGCCCTGTGGCGCGGCAAAGCCGGCGGCGAACTTGGCCGGGTCGAGGGTCATCGGATACGTGGACGTCCAGGGCATGTCGTTCGAGTTCTGCACCCAGCCTTGTGGCGGGTCAATCACCTTCGGAATCTCGTCGTAAGGCACGATCTCGTTGCCGATCAACTCCGACTTGTCGCCGGGCACCACGCCCTGCCAGAAGCGGTAGTCGCCGGTGGCATGCTTCCACAGTGTCGCGTTGTAGATATACGCGATGCGGCCGTCGCGGTCCGCGTAGGCCGTGTGGAAGAGCGGGAGTTGCTGCATGCGCATCGCCGCCTCCCACTCCGTGAAGTTCTTCGCAAGGCCCATGCGCCAGAACTGCTCGAACATCCTGGGACGGTCCAGGGCGGCCACGCGCATCGCGATCGGCGCGCCACCGCGTTCTGCCACGACCGGCCCGTGCTCGCTTCGACGCACGGTCAACATTTCGTCCTTCGTCGTGCCGTCAGCCTGCCGCACCTTGATGGTCTCGGTGTGGGTTTCGAACTGCTTGACCTGGCCGTCGAGCAGGTAGCCGCCGTCTTTCAGGACCAGCTTGTAGAGGTCTGATTGCGAGGGGTTGTTGGTGGTCTGCGTCCAGCCAACGTACTCGGTGAAGCACTGGCGAAGCACCGGGAAGCCGACCCACACCGCGCCGTAGGAGGTAACGCCAGGCGCAGTGAGCTGCACCTCGAAGTAGGTGTGGATGTCGCCCCACTGCAGGTGCGAGTTGCTCATCAAGAGCGCCTTGCCGGTGGCGGAGCGGGCCGGGGCAATGGCCCATTCGTTCGACCCGTGCACGTCCTGTTCCCAGCGCGCCAGCCGGGTTTCCAGTCGGCGCGGGCTCACGACCCAGTCGTAATGAATGACCCGCAAGCCGTGCGCGTAGACGTCTTCGACGGTAATCGGCAGCACGCCTTTGGCCTCGGCGCTGATCTCGGCCTTGTGCTCGTCGGCCCACGCGTTCAGGCCCCTGGCGAACGCGGCGATTAGCGGCCCGAACTCCGGACTCTGCCCCGCCGCCCACTGCTTCGCCGTCGCCGGCAGGCCGTTGGTGCGCACCCAGCGGTCGGAATCGAGATATTGCGCACCGTAGAACTCGGCACCGCGGCCGCGCGCCTGCGCGTAGAGGCGAATTAACAGCTCGCTGTGGGCCTCCATCTGGGCGTAGCCATAGGCCTGGAACAGGCTCGGATGATCGGGCGCGAAGATGTGCGGGACGCCGTACTTGTCCCAGAGGATCTCCGCACTGGTAGCCGCAGCCTGCAGCGGTTCCGGCGTGGGCTTGCATGCACCCAGAACCAGCGCGGCGACAACAATTACCGACAGGCACGACGAGCGAACGAGACGGCCATGAAGGCGCACTAGAAGTCCACCCGGAACCCGAGCTGCACCTGCCGGGTGATCTCGCCGTTGGTCGGCTTGTTGAACGTGGCCGATCGCTGGTTGCCGTCGTAGCCCGTCCAGTTCTTCTGGTTGGTGATGTTGAAGGCCTCGGCGATCAGCTCAATGCCGAGTCCTCTGACCGTGACACCCTTGGTCAGACGGAGGTCGGCTTGGAACAGCGGGGCCCCCAGCCTCGCATTGCGGCCAAGTCCGGCGGGTCGGTCGTTGGTCTGGGTGTCGCGGTTGTCATCGGCGCCGGTGGTTTCGTTGTACGGCAGACCCGAACGGGCAGCGATCACCGTGCTGGCCTGGATGTCCCAGGGCAGGAATAACGTCAGGGCGCCAGACAATCGATGCCGTGAATCGTTCGACGCGGGTCCGCGCTCGCCGTCGTAATTGCGCTGGTCGACCGGGAAGAAGTTGAAGTCCTCGGTGTTTCGTTCAGTCTTCGACAGGGTATAGGCGAGCTGGTAACTGTGCCGGGCTGCCATCCGCTTCTCGATTCCGACTTGCAGGCCGGTGTACCACGAGTTGCCTTCGGTCTCGACCACCGTCACGCGCTGGAAGTTCGGATCGGGCCGGCGGCGCAGCGGATCGTCCAGATCGGGATAGTTGGCATCCATCGACCGCAGCAATCCGTATCCCTGCGCCTTTACTAAATCGGCGGCCACCGAAAAGCGGTTGCCAATCTGCTGCTGGAATCCAATGGTGTACTGCTGGGTATAGGGAGTGCGATTGCCATCGCCGAATCGCACCGTGCTCGGCGTCGGGGTCACCGGACCCCCCACTCGATTCGGGTTCGGACCATTCGGGTCTGGATATCCTGGATTGGTAATCAGCGTGGTGACAAACTTCTTGGCATTCTCTGCGTTGAGCGGAATGTTCAGGAACACCTGGTCGTAATACACACCGGCGTTACCCCGCACAACCGTCCGGCCGGAACCCCTGACGTCCCAGACGAGGCCAAGCCGGGGCGCGAAGTTGTCCTTGTCTTGATCGATGCCGACCACGTCCTCGTAGTCCCACCGCACGCCGTAGTTGATGGTCAGCCGGTCGCGAGCCTTCCATTGGTCCTGCGCAAAGAACGCGAAGATGTTGTTGTTGAGCGTGACGATCGGGTCTCCGACGTTCTTGGTGTACTGCGTGGGGTAGGTCGCGGCCACCGCCGGGTTGAACGGCGTCGTGGTTGTGAAGGTGAAGGTCCCGTCCAGGTTATTGTGGAACTCGGAGTAGAGGTCGATGAAGCTGGCGTCGACGCCGGCTTTGAAGGAGTGGTCGCCCCATTTGTCGGGCACGATCCAGCTCACTGAATCGGCAAACTGCCACCGATCCTCGGTGCGGCCTTGCGGCATATTCGCGGCCTTGCCGAGGCCAAGACCAGGGCGGTTGGTGGTCGGGCACTTGGGGCAGTAATTGGAGACGTCCCAGTTAAAGAATCGGCGCGACACCTGCATCCTGAACTCGTTGAGACCGCGAGAGCCAAGCACCCAGTTGTCGTGCACCGCGAAGTCCTGGTCTTTTCGCGCCCGGTCCTGACCCCGCTCCCGGGTTGCCGTGCCGCCTATGCCGGTGCCGATTAGCGTGTCGGTATCTCGGCGATAGCGCAGCGCCAGCGTGTTGGCCGACGACAGGTTGAAGTCAATCTTGCCGATGAACTGCGGGTTGGTGAACGGCTGTTCGAAGACAATCGGGTCGTTGGGAAGATAGATCGGCGCGGTCGGCGCCGTCACCAGGTTCTCGGTGAGTCGATCGGTGTACTCGTAGGACGCGAAGTAGAACATTCGGTTCTGGCGAATGGGACCACCCAGGAACCCGCCGACAATCTGTTGCTCGAGCCGGGACTTGGGCGGCGTTGGCGAGACCAGCTTCGAGGCGGCTGTCGAAGCATCCCAGGAGTCGTCGCGCCGGTAGTAATAGCCGCGGCCGTCGATCTTGTTCGAACCGGACCGGGTCACGACACTGACGATCACGCCCGATGACTGCCCATACTCCGCCGCCGAGCTGTTGGAGACGACGATGAATTCCTTGATGGCATCAACTGAGAAACCGCCGCGCTGGCCGGCGACCGAATCGTCGTCGTTGCTCAGTCCGTCGATCAGGAAAGTGCTGTTCCGGGTCAGCTGCCCGGATGAAGAAATGCCGCCGCCGGCGGTGCTGGTCACGCCCGGCGTCAGCTGCGACAACGTCGCGAAGTTTCGGCCGGCGATCGGCAACTCCTCGATCGTCGCCGTCGTGATCGTCGTGCCAAGCGCCGAGCGCGACGTTTCGACGACTGGGGTCTCGGCCGTCACGGTGATGGCTTCTTCGAGCGTCCCGATGCGAAGGGGGATGACGACCCGCGCTTCCTGGGCGACCGTCAGCGTGATGTCCGATCGCACCGCCGTCCTGAACCCAGACAACTCGGCCGTCAGCTCGTAGCGCCCCGGCGGTAGGCCGACCAAACGGTAGTTGCCATTGGCATCGGCAGTCGTCGTTCGGACCTGGCCACTGTCAACGTTCTTGATGGTGATGGTGGCGCCGGGCAACACCGCTTTCTGCTCATCCACGACCGAACCGAGAACCGTAGCAGCGGTGGATTGGGCCACCGTGGGAACAGCGGCGACCAGAGTGGCAAGAACCAGGGCGACGGCGAACCTGAGAGCGAGCATTGGCATCCTCCGGGATGACGAACAGCGCTGTTTCAGTGACGACCGGCCGCAGATCAGGGGTTAACCCTGCAAGCCGGGATAGTGACTCCCGGGTGGGTCTGTGTCAAGACAGTGTTACGCAACAAAAAAAGGGACCGGCCTTGAGGCCGATCCCTTTCCCGAATCTCGGTTCCCGACTCCCGACTCCCGTCAGGTACTAGGAAATCATCACCTTGCGCGGATGCTGCGAGTTGTCCTCGAGGAACGTCTTCTTGTTCGCCAGGTCAGCTTCGGTCGGCTGCACCTTGCCGGTCGCGTCGGTCACGCGCGAGATCACGGTGTGCTCGCCGGCCGTCGCTCCGTTCCAGGTGTAGTTGTAAAGCTTCCAGCCATACTTCGCCGTCGTTGACGGGTCGGCCGTTGCCATCTGCCATGGGCCTTCGTCGATCTTCACTTCGACAGATTTGATTGGCGTGCCATCGTTCAGCACGATGGTCGTCAGCTTGTGCGCGTCGCCGTTCTTCGTCACCCGGGCGACGAACGACTTCAGCTGGAGGTGGGTGATTCCGGTCTCCACCCACTTCATCTCGCCGTTGATCATCTCGCCCTTGAGCGTGCGGTACCAATGGGTCTGGAACTTGCCCATGTACGGATCCTGCTGCGCGACAATCTCCGACAGCCACTTCACGTTCGGTGCGCCGTACCAGCCAGGCACGATCAGGCGCAGCGGGGCGCCCTGGTGCTTGGTCAGCGGCTCGCCGTTGAGCGCGTAGGCGAGAAACGGGGCGGGGTCGCTGGCCAGCGCGCGGGCGCGAGGGATGCTGCGGCCGTACTGCTGCTCGACGTCGAAGTTGGTGCCACGAAAGGCGACCGTTTCCTTGCCGCGATCCGCGCCAAAGAACACGATCTCGTGCGCATCGGCCTTGAGGCCGGCGCTGTCGAGCACGGTCTTCAGCGGCACACCGGTCCAGCGGCCGTTGCCGATCAGGCCCTGCACCGGACGGCGATTACCTGAGCATTCGAAGCCGGCGATGAGCTCCGTGCTGCCCATCTTGCGAATCTCGTCGATCGACAGCGACTTCGGCGAGTTGACGAGGCCGCTGACTTTCAGCCGGAACGCAGCCGCGTCGACTTCAGGATGGCCGTAGTGCTGAGTGGTGAAGAATTGATCCTTCGGCGTGAAGGCACCGCTCAGCGTGCGGGTGTCGAACAGGCGTCGGTCCACGGCCGGAGCAGGATTGAACGTGGGCGGAAACTCGGTGAACGGCACCACCGTTTCGCCTTGCGCGAGCGCAGGCAGGATCCACTCGAAGTTGCTGGCCGCGCCCAGGGCCGCCGCCGCGATCCCGGTCTTCATCACTTCACGACGGCTCATCTCTGCCACATCTGCTCCTTGTGTTTTCCGGTTCCCGACTCCCGACTCCCGACTCCCGGCCGACTCAGCAGGTGACGCAGCGGTTGTTGTTCTTCGAACCGAGCTTCATCAGCAACGCGATAGTCTCGGGGATCGCCGACAGGCGCTGCACCGGCCCGTTCGCCATGTCAGCGGTCGTCTGGCCGCTCCGCGCGACTGCCTTGACGTCGGCGCCCTTGCTGACCAGATACATGATCATCTCGTTGTCGCCGCGCGCCGCAGCGTGATGAAGTGGCGTGTAGCCGTCGTTGTCGCGGTGGTTCACGTCGGCGCCCAGTTCCTCGACAAGATACTTGACCACCGCCATCCACGCTTCGGGGGCATGACGATGGGCGTTGCCGGCGAAGCCTTCGCCGTACTCAACGCCGGCCGCAGCGTGAATCGCGAAGGCACCAGGACCGCCGGCGGGAATAATCGGCGCGTCGTATTTTTCCATGTTGGCGTCGGCGGTCGGCATGATCGCGCCGCCGGCGCCCTGCGGCTGTCCGCCCGGCGCGCCGGGAGCACCTCCGCCGCGTCGAATCTGCTGCGCCGGGGCCATGGTGGGAATGTTGGGGTCGGCGCCGTACGCGACAAGCAGCTTCATGGCCATCAGGTCGGTGCCGTAGGCCGCACGCCAGAAGGCGGTGGAGCCCGACGTGTCGGCGAGGCCGCAGTTGCGGTTACCGCAGCCGGTGTAAACGAGATACCAGGGGTGTGAACCAATACGGTGATCGGGATTGGCGCCCTTGTCGAGCAGTGCCTGCATCACCTCGAGATAAGTGTGCTTCTGCAGTTCCATTTCCTGCGGCTGCGGGAAGCGCGTGCGGGGCTGCCAGGGCGTATTAACCGCGGCCCACAGCGGCGACACACCGTTGTTCTTGGCCGACAGGTTGGTGTTGGCGCCGCGCTTGATCAACATCATCGCGGTGTCGAACTGGCCGTTGATGATCGAGGTGAGCAGCGGCGTGGTGCCGTCGCCGGCGTTCTGCTGATCGATCTTGGCGCCGCCGTCGAGCAACGCCTCGGCGGCCTCGATGTAACCCTGGCGCGCCGCATGCAGAAGTGCCGTCATGCCGCCCTTGGTGGCAACCGGTGGGTTGATCTCTTCAGGATTAAAATTGCGCTGGTTGGGGTCGACCGGCGCATTCGGGTCGCGCACCGGCATTTTGCCCGAGCGGACGATCTCGCGGCCGACCTGGATGGCGGCCTGCACCTGGCTCGGCGAGGCCTTGGCTTCAGAACCCTTGCCGACGAAGCCTTCGAGCACTTTGCGCTGGCTGTCGGCCGCTGCGCGGTCAAGCGCGTTGAACTTCGGGACGTCGATCACCTTGGTCGTGACCGAGGCGTCGGCGCCGCGGGCGAGCAACGCCTTGATGGTGTCAACCCGGTTCAGGCCGGAGGCAAAAATCAGTGGCGTCTGGCCCGCTTCGGCTTCCTTCGCGTTGACGTCGGCCTTGGCATCGATCAGAACGTTGACGACTTCAGCGTTGCCCGACGACGCCGCCATGTGCAGCGCAGTCACACCGCTGTTGGTCGAGCGCATGTTGACGTCGGCGCCGGCCTTCAGCAGGGCCTTGGCCAGCGGCGCGCTGCCCGATTTGCTGGCCAGGTGCAGCGGTGTGTACTGGCCGATGCGCGTCACGGCGGCGATGTTGGCGCCGGCAAACAGCAGCATGTCGGCCAGTTCGGCGTCGCCGCGTTCGGCGGCCCAGTGCAGGGCACTCATGCCGTCGCCCTGCGCACCGTTGACGTCGGCACCTTGCTTGAGCAGGTCCCGGACCGCTGCCTTGTCGCCGCGCATCGCGGCGTCGGCGACCGGCGAAGCCTGCTGCTGCGCACCAAGCGCGGCGGTGAGAACGAGCGCGATTATGAGGTTGATCGAAATGTGACGCTTCATCCCGGCTCTCCTGATCGAACAAGGGCGGCACTAAGGGTGCCGCCCTCCTGGCACGAATTTCCGGGTCCCGGATGCCGGTTCCCGCCTGTTCTCGTTAGACCGCAGCCGTCGTCGGCATCGCCTGGGTGAGCGAGAGCTCACCGGTGCTGTCGCCGAACGTCTTGAGGTCGTCCATGCCGAGCGCGTGGCCCATGGTCAGGAATGCATTGGCCATCGGCGTGTCGGCCGCGGCCCTGATGTGGAGGTTGCCCTTGAGCGCGCCGTTGGCGTGGCCCAGAACGATGAGCGGGCAACGGCGGTGATTATGAACGTTCGGGTCGGCCATCGGCGAGCCCCACACGATCATCGACTTCTCGAGCAGGTTCTTGTCGCCGTCCATCGACTCCTTGAGCTTGTCGAGGAGGTAGGTCACCTGGCTGAGACGATACTTGGTGATCTTGTTGAATTCCAGGATGCGGTCTTCGCGGTCGCCGTGGTGCGACGCGGGGTGGAAGGGCTGCAGCGAGCCGCTCTCGGGGAACACGCGGTTTTGCGAGTCGCGGCCGGTCTTGAACGAGATGATGCGCGTCATGTCGGTCTCGAGCGCAAGCACCTGCAGGTCGAACATCAGCTTCATGTGTTCAGAGAACGAGTCGGGCACCCCGGCGGGCGCCTCCGGCAACTCGCGCTGGTCACCGCTGGTGTTGCGCGCTTCGATGGCCTGGATGCGGCGTTCGATCTCACGCACGTTGTTCAGGTAGCGGTCGAGACGGTTCTTGTCGCCGGTGCCAAGCTCTTTACGCACCGTCGCGACTTCGCCCTGGATCCAGTCGAGGATGCTGCGTCGCGACTGCCGGCGCGCGGTGCGATCGGCGGGTGTGCCGCCGGTGCCGAACAGCATGTCGAAGGCCACGCGCGGGTCGCGGATCATGGGCAGCGGTTCGTTGGGCGAGGCCCAGCTGATCGAGTCGGTATAGGCGCACGAGTAGTTATAGGTGCAGCCGCCGGCCTGGTCGAGATTCTCGATGCAGAACTGCATCGACGGCAGCGGCGTGGCCTGGCCGAAGCGCTGCGCGTAAAGCTGGTCAAACGAGGTGCCGGCCCAGATGTCGGAGCCCTGCGTCTGCTTGGGGTGCGCCTGGGTCAGGAACACCGCGCTCGAGCGGAAGTGGTCGCCGCCGATTTCCGGGGCGGTGAACGCTTCAGCCATGCGGACGTCGGTATTGCTGACCACCGTCAGGTAGTCACGATACGGCTCGA
>JANMUX010000284.1:0-18440 GCA_031392125.1 Acidobacteriota bacterium
CCGCCCTCGCGTTCGGCCAGGCCGAAGGCGGGCCAGGCGCGCCACAGGCACAGCAGCACCGCGCCGCACATCGCGCTCAGCGCCAGCGAGCCGGCGAGCGAGCCGGTTTCGCGCAGCGCCGCCAACGGCCAGCCGCCGGCGAGTGCCAGCAGCGCCAGGCCCATTGCCCAGACCAGGGCCAGGGCGGTCCAGTCGCGGCGGCCCACGGGATCCAGGCCCGGCGCGGGCCGCAGGCCCCGCAGCGCGCCCAGCCCGAGGGCGAGCGCCGGTTGCGCCAGCCAGAGCGCCAGCAGGGTGGCCGGATGCGGCCACAGCGGTGCCAGCGACAGCCCCGCGCCCAGCGCCAGCCAGACCCAGGCGAGCCAGGTACGGCGGGCTTCAGCCATCGACCATCGGGTCCAGCAGGGTGGGCGGGAACTGCAGGTGGAAGCCCTGCGCCACCAGGTTGGCGCGCACCACGGCCGGATCGACCTGGGCCAGCTTGCGATCCGGGGTCAGCGCGACCTCGAGCACGAACACCAGTTCGCCCAGCGGCAGGCGCACCGGCTCGGGCACCACGGCGAAATCGTCCCGCTTGCGCAGGTAGACGTAGGTATCGGGCTTGCGCAGGGACTTGTAGACGTAGGCTTGCATGGGCTCGCCCAAGGATTCACCCGATTGTCGCCGCAAACGCCTCATGGGAAAAGCAGCACGGGCGCCGGCGGCAGGGCCTTTGTTAGGCTTGCCGACTTTCCCGGTCCCTTCGGAGCCCCCATGCGCGATGCACTGCTCGCCCCTGCCCTGCTTGCCCTTGCCCTGTCCGCTGCCGCGGCGGCGCCGGTCCGTGCGGCCGATACGCCGCTCACGCTGGACCAGGCGATGGCGCATCCGGACTGGATCGGGCCGCCGGTGGAATCGTCGTGGTGGTCGCTCGATGGCCAGCGCGCGTACTACACGCTCAAGCGCACCGATTCGCCGGTGCGCGACACCTGGAGCCTGCCGATCGCGGGCGGTGCCTCGACCCGCGTCGAAGGCGCGATGCTCGCCGACCTCGATGCCGCCCGCCCGGATTTCGATGGCCAGCACCGGCGCGCGGTGTTCATCCGCAACGGCGACGTTTTCCTGCGCGAGATCGGCGGCCGCTTGACCCAGCTCAGCCGCACCGCCGACGCCGAAGACGAGGCGCGTTTCGCCGCCGACGGCCGCGGCGTGATCTGGCGCGTGGGCAACGACTGGTTCCGCTGGTCGCCGGAAACCGCACTGGCACAGCCGGTCGCGCTGCCGCGCGCCGACAAGGATCCGGCCGCCGCGCCCGAGGCCGACGCACTGCGCGAGCACCAGCTTCGGCTCAGCAGTGCGCTGGCGCGCGAGAAGTCTCAGCGCGACGCCTTGCGCGAACAGGCCGAAGCACTGCGTCGCGCCGACCCCACGCGCGCCGCGGCGCCGGTCTATCTCGGCGACAAGCTCACGATCGGCAACACCGCGCTGTCGCCCGATGGCCGCTGGCTGCTCGTGGTCACCGAGGCCAAGGGTGGCGAAGCCGGCCGCGTCGGCAAGATGCCCTTACATCTTCTTAGTGGCTGTGATCGCAGTCTGTGCCGTCAGCTTGATGGTGTTGCCATCGACCGTGCCGGCGTACTTCGTGGTGCCCGCCGTGAAGGTGATGTCCGCGCCGCGCAGCCGACCCTGCACGGCCTGGTTGCCGAGCGTACCCGAGATGATCTGAAAGGTCTGTGTCAGCTTCAGCTCGCCATTCGGCGTGGTCCACGTGCCGTCAACCTTGGCCGGAACAATCCAGAACAGCGCCGTGCACCAGCTGCTCGAGCAACCCTCGGTGACCGTCGCCGTCTCGTCGGCCTGCCAGTCTTCCATGGTGAACGTATTCGACGCGATGCGCGTGCCCGGCTTCAAGTCGAGCAGCTTCGGGCGAAGCTTCATGTTGATCGAGGGCAGCAGGAACATCGTGATGACGTCGGCCTTCGAGAAATCCGTCTCGAACAGGTCGGCCTTCACGAACGTGGCGCGCGCGGTCATGCCGGCGGCTTCGGCGTTCTTTTTCGAGAGCTCCACCATGTCGGGGTTGTATTCGATACCCATTGCCCGCGCACCACGCTTGGCGGCGGTGATCACGGTTCGGCCGTCACCAGAGCCCAGGTCCATCACGAAGTCGGCCTTCGTCACCGTCGCCATGTCGAGCATCTTGTCGACGACCGCCTGCGGTGTGGGTACCCACACCACGTCTTTGCCGGCCTGCCCCACCTGGGGTTCGAAGGGTTTCTGGCCCGTTGCCGTCTGCGCGGACGCCGACGCGCCCACCATCAACGTCATGACCAGAATGCCCAGGGAAGAAATCGCGCGACGTGTGCTCATCGAAGTGTCTCCATGATTCGGTACAAGTGGTTATCAGTCCTCAAGAACAACGAGCCGTCCGCGACGGCCATCGACGCCAGCATCCCGCCATCGAGTCGATTGGTGGCCAGCCGGCGAAATTCTTTGCCAGGCGCAATCACCGTTGTCACGCCTTGCTCAGCCGAAAAGTATATTCCGCCACCGGCGAAAACGGGTGACGCCGAATAGGTTCCGCCCAGGCGTTGCTGCCAAATCGCCGCGCCCGTGCGCGCGTCGAGACAGGTTGCAATGCCACCGTCGGTCACAACGTAAAGCTCGTCACCGACGACGATCGGCGAGGGCGTCAGGGGCGCCCCCCGGCCGAGCTTCCAGGCCGTGTGGGTCTTGGTCACATCACCCGTCCCCTCCGGACGTACCGCCAGCAACGACGGTTGTTGAAAGCCGGTTGCGATAAAGACCAGCCCATGCGCAAACACCGGGCGCGGCACGTTTGAAAACCCGTCTGCGTAACTTACGCGCCAGATCTCCTTTCCGTTTAGTGGGTCGTACGCAGCCGCCCGATAAGCGCCCACGCTGACGAGCTGATCGCTGGTGCCGACGCGAATCACTAGCGGCGTCGTATACGCCTGGTCGGCGGGAAACCGGCGGTTCGTCTGCCACTTCACCTTGCCGGTGTGCTTGTCGAGCGCCACCACGAACGCGGCATCGCTGCCATCGCAGCTGAAAATCAGCAGGTCGCCGTAAACAACTGGCGAGCCGCCGGCGCCGTGTTGCGACCCGTACTCGAAGCGTTGCTTCCACACCACGTCACCGGCGGTGGTCACGGCCGCGGTGCCATCGGCGCCAAAATGCACGTAGACACGATCGCCATCGACGATCGGCGTCGGCGATGCCCAACTGTTCTTCGGATTGATCTCGCCGCGCATGGCGACGACCTTGAATACTTCGACGTTCACCACTTCCTTGCCAGTGGTCACCTCGAAGCCGAGAAGCCGAAGCGAAATGCCGCGTTGCTCGACGGCCGTTGTCAGCCAAACCTTGCCGCCGGCGACGACCGGCGACGACCAGCCAAGACCGGGCACGGCCGTCTTCCACGAAATATTGAGCGATTCGCTCCACTCGCGCGCAACGCGGATGTCGGCGGCATGGCCTTGTCCGCCCGGTCCTCTGAACGCCGGCCAATCTTGCGCCACAGATAACGCAGGTGAAACAGGGCCACAGATGACACAGATAACGCCGATCAAAATGCGCTTCATTCGAACTTCACAGCACACACTACAGTAGGCTGACCGAGCCATGCACCTACTCATCCTGCTTTTTGTGCTCGTCGGCGGCCTCGTCGACGTCGGTGCCGATACGTACCCGAAGAACCTTCGGGTTGACGTGGTCCACTATCGCTTCGCTCTCGAGCTGCAGGATCTGACCGACCGCATCTTGGGCACGGCCGACATCGATCTCCGCTTCGTCGCCGCCGGCGACACCTCGCTCCGGTTCGACCTGACCAATCTGGACGCCCTCAGCGGGCGCGGCATGACGGTCAGCGCAGTCTCAGCCAACGGCGCCGCCCTCGCGTTTGCGCATCGTGACAACGCGCTCACCATCACGCTACCGCGCCGGTTTGAGCCGGGCGAGCACCTGCGACTGCAGATTTCCTATTCGGGCGAGCCCGCGTCGGGTCTCAAGATTGCCAACAACAAGCACGGCGACCGCACGTTCTTCAGCGACAACTGGCCCGACAAAGCCCGCAACTGGCTGCCGACCGTCGACCATCCCTACGACAAGGCCTCGTCGGAGATGATCATCAGCGCCCCGGCGCACTACCAGGTGGTATCCAATGGCCTGTTGGTCGAGGAAACCGACCTGCCCGGAGGCCGCCGCCGCAGCCACTGGCGTCAATCCGTGCCGATTGCCCCGTGGCTCTACGTGCTGGGCGTGGCCCGTTTCGCCGTCCAGCACGTCGACACGTTCCACGGCAAAGCGATCCAGACGTGGGTCTACCCGCAGGATCGCGATGCGGGCTTCTACGACTTCGCCGTGCCGACTCGCGACGCGCTGGAGTTCTACTCTGACAAGGTGGGACCTTTCTCGTACGAGAAGCTCGCCAACGTGCAATCCAACAGCGTCAGCGGCGGCATGGAGGCGGCGAGCGCCATCTTCTACAGCGAAGGTTCGGTGACTGGCGACCGCAGCGCGCGGTGGCGCAACGTCGTCATTCACGAGATTGCCCACCAGTGGTTCGGCAACGCCGTGACCGAGTCGGACTGGGACGACGTGTGGTTGAGCGAAGGATTCGCCACCTACTTCACGCTGCTCTACATCGAGCACGCGTACGGCCGGGACGAATTCCTCAGCGGGCTCGCGGACAGCCGCCGGCGCGTGATCGAGTTCGACAGCCAGCGCCCCGATTATCGTGTTGTTCACGACAACCTCAGCGACATGTCGCAGGTCACGACCGGTCAGATCTACCAGAAGGGCGCCTGGATTCTGCATATGTTGCGCGGCGTGGTCGGCGACGAGGCGTTCTGGACGGGCATCCGCAGTTACTACCGCTCGCACCAGGATGGTCATGCGACGACGGCCGACTTTCGCGGGGAGATGGAGCGCGCCTCGGGCCGGGACCTGCGGGTGTTCTTCGACCAGTGGCTGACGCGGGGAGGGCTCGTGCGCCTCAACGGCGATTGGAACTATCGCGCGGATACCGGATCGCTCGCCATCCGCCTCACCCAGCGCGACCGCGCGCGCACCTTCGCCATGCCGCTGCAGGTGGGTGTCTACACTGCGGGCAGCACCACCCCGACCATCACTACCGTGCAGATATCCGGGGTGTCGCACGAGTTTCAGATCGCCGTGGGGCAGCGACCGGATCGAGTAGTGCTCGACCCGAACCACCTCGTCCTGATGGAGTCGGCGTTGGTCGAAGCCAAGCCCAAGCCGTGAAGGCGTCGCGCGCTGTGCCTACGGCACGACATCCAAACGCATGCCCTTGCGTCCACCGCGAACCAAGGCGCTCTTGCCCTCGGTCGCCTCCACGAGGCCTCTCGCCATTGCCGCGCAGCGCTCCACCAACGCCGCGGCGCCCTCGTGCAAGACGGCCGACTGCTGCACGTAGCGCTCGTTGTTCTCCATGTCTTCGGCCGACCATCCGCGCGAGTGGGCGATGTAGGGAAACTGCGGAAACTGCAGGCCGACTTCGGCGAAGAAGCCGAGGAGCTGCCCCGCCACCGCCTGCACATTGTCCTGCCCGCCCGTAATAATGAACCCTGCTACCTTGTTGCGCAGCAAATGCGCGTTCGCAATCGTCTCCTGGTTCTGAATGCAGTTCATCCGCTCGGCCATCTTGTAATACAGGCTGCTGGCGCTGCCCCAGCGGATCGGTGTGGCGAGCACGACCGCGTCGGCCCAATGCACGAGGCCCTCGTAGACCTGATCCATCTGGTCATCAGCATCCATTTGGGTAATCGAGCAGGGCCAGGTGCAGGCGCGCGCGGCTTTGCTGTAGAACCCCTCGCACGCGCGGAACTGCAGGTCGCGCAGGCGGATGATGCGCGTGTCGCACGCGCCCTGGCCGGCGGCCACCCGCAAGCCGTGTTCGAGCAGCGCGTCCGATGTGCTGTAGCGCGGGTGCCCATCGGTCATCGCCGTGGTCGAGAGCCCGAGGATGCGAATGGGTCCGGCCGCGCGCCGCACTGGCCGCGCGAGCGGATGCGGCGCGTGCAGCTTGTGCGTGCGTGGCGACACGGCAGCGTTGCGAACGAGCACGCGGCCGTTCTCGACCCGCACCTCGTGAGAAGGCACGCGGTCGGCCTCTGAGCCAGGCTCGCCGACGCCCGTCTGGCGCTGGAACTTCCAGTAGTGCCAGGGACACACCACGTAGTCGCCATCGAGCGTGCCCATACCGAGCGGGCCGCCGAAGTGGTTGCAGACGCCGGAAATCGCCCCGAAGACGCCGTCTCTGCACGTCAGCGCCACTTTGACGGGTCCGATCAGCACCTCCCGCACCGGACGCTGCGCCAGTTCGTCGGCGGCGCCGACATCGGTCCACGTTTCGTTGTCCACGTTGATGATGCTAGATCACCCCACTTGCCCACGCTGTCACGGGATTTCGACCATCGACCGCGCCGCCGCACTTGTGACCACGGTCGCGACGCTCGCAGCAGCCACTCGTATGGCGCCTGGTGATCAGGGCACGCGAGGGATCCGCGACAGAAACCCCTCCTGCTTCATCACCGCCTCGATCTCCTCCGGCGTACTCGCCAGGAATGCGGTGAAGTTCTCCATGCCGTCCTTCGTGACGAGGATGGTGTCTTCCATCCGCACGTAGAGCTTCTCGTCCGGGATCCACATCATCGGGTCCACGGTGAAGACCTGGCCTTCCCGAAACGGCTGCCCCCAGATGGCGCCGGGGTCGTGCACGGTCATGCCGACCGGATGTTGCAGGTGGCCGCGAAACGACAGCATCTCCTCGGCAGCCTTCCGGTAGGTCGCCTTCGCGAACCGGGTCTTCGCCAGCACCGGTTCCATGTCGCGCCTCGCCAGAACCAGAACCGCCTCCGGCGTCACGCCGGCCTTAATGTGCCTGAAGAACGCCGCGCGGTATTCAAGAATGACCGTGACGAGCGTGCGCTGCTCGGCGGTGTAGGTACCGCTCACCGGCCACATGCGGGTCACGTCGCTCGTGTAGTAACGAAGGTCGGGGGCGTAGTCCATCAGGATCAGATCCCCGGCCTTCAGCGGATCGAGGTTGCGCGAGTGGTGACCCATCCAGGTATTGGTGCCGCCACCGGCAATGGGGTTGTAGCCTTCGAACCTCGCGCCGTTGGCCAGGAAGGTGACCCGTGCGGCCGCCGCCGCCTGATATTCGTAGACGCCCGGCTGCGTGCTCTTCATGGCCTCCAGAATCCCGAGACCGGCCAGGACCGACGCCTTGCGGATGAGCGCACTCTCGCGTTCGCTCTTGGTCGATCGGAGCGTATCCAGGATCGGCGTGAGGTCACGCCGCTCGAGCGCCGGATAGCGCTCCTCGAGCAACCGGAGGAAGTGCGCTTCGCGTGACGGTCGGCCATCCCAGGGATCGGCGGCCACGCCAGCTTGGTGCGCCAGCAACTCGTCGCGGCTCTGCGCTTCGCCTTCGGCCGGACTGAATGGGACATACAAGCGCGGTCGTGGCGGCCGCAGCATCGCATTGAAGGTCTGGCGGCTCAGCAGCTCAACGGGAGCAACGGCATCCACTCCCGTAAGCCGCGTCACCTCGGCCGCATCTTCCGCCGACCACATGGCGCCAGTGCTGCGTTCGAGTGCCGCATTCCGCGGTGTGAGATATACCGTGCTCCGCCGCGTGCGGCCGTCGAGCACCAGGTAGGCATGGGGCGTCTCGAGGCCGGTGAGGTAGTAGAACTCGTTCGATTGACGAAACACTTTGAAGCCGTCCACGCCGGGCGCTCCCTGGACGATGGCCATCGCTTCGGGGCCGATGGCGTCCAGCACCCGGGCGCGACGCTGGACGAATTCCTCGGCGGGGAAATCGTCCTGGAATGGGGGGCGGTCCTGGGCGCCCAGCGACGCGAGCGCTGCGACCGCGAGCGTGACGAGTAAGGTGAATCGAATCATCGCGCGAGCTTATTCCACGACCAGCACGGGCGGGCCGAGAACGTCCTTTCGTGGTGTGATGCCGAGGCCCGGCCTGGTCGATGCGGCCAGGCGGCCGTTCGTGCGCTGTGGTGCGCCGTCGGCGATGGAGACGGTGACGTAGCTGTTGAAGTCGGTGCTGGTGAACAGCAGGTTGGTGGGCGTGCTGTGCGCGAGGTGCGCGATGGCCGCGGTCACGATGTCGCCACCCCAACTGTCTTCGATGGTCATCGCCACGCCCATGCTCGCGCACAGGTCGCGTGCCTGCCGTGTCCTGGTGAGGCCGCCAAGCTTGCTGATCTTCAAGTTCACCACGTCCATGGCGAGATCGGCGTGCGCGCGTAACAGTACGTCGAGGCCGTCGATGTTTTCGTCGAGGACGAACGGGTGCGATGTGTGCCGGCGAACGCTGAGGCATTCGTCGTAGGTGAGGCACGGCTGCTCGATGTAGACGTCAACATCGCGAACGGCCTTCACGACGCGCATCGCCTCGTGCTGCGTCCATCCGGTGTTGGCGTCGGCGATCAGCCGATCGCCCGGCTGCAACATGGCCGCAGCAGCGTGAATGCGCGCGATGTCCACATCGGGATCGCCACCCACCTTGAGCTGGAAGCGGCGGTAACCTTCGGCGCGATAACCAGCCACGCGGGCGGCCATCGCATCTGGCGACTCTTGCGAGATGGCGCGATAGAGATGGAAGTCGTCCCCGTAGCGCCCGCCAAGCAACTCGCACACGGGAAGACCCGCGGCCTGGCCGAGGATGTCCCAGCAAGCCATGTCGATGCCGCTTTTCACGTAGGGGTGACCCTTCAGCGCGGCGTCCATCAGCCCGTTCAACTTGCCGAGCTGGCGCGGGTCGGCGCCAATCAGGTGGGGCCCGAGCTCGCGGATGCCCGACCGCACGCCCTCGGCGTAGGCCGGGAGGTAAAAAGGTCCAAGTGGGCAAACCTCGCCATGTCCCACGACGCCGGCGTCGGTCTCGACCCGCACGACCGTCGAGTCGAACACCGTCACCGACTTGCCGCCCGACCACTTGTAAGTGGTTTCGTGCAGCGGCAACTCGACGCGATAAGCGAGAATGCGCGTGATCTTCATCGCCACGCGATTCTAGTTCACGACGTGTGACGTGGAGCCAGGTTCACTTTTGGCATAGTAGCCAGCCAGAGGGATGAGTTGACGCGCATTTACTACGGCTGGGTGATGGTGGCGCTGGCCGCCGCCGCGATGGTGGGGACCTTGCCCGGCCGGACGCAAGGGCTCGGCCTCGTCACCGAACCGCTGCTCGCGGATTTGCAGATTAGCCGCGTTGACTACGCGCAGCTGAACTTGTGGGCAACGTTGATCGGCTCCGTCTTTGCCATTGGCATTGGCCGGTTTCTCGATCGGTTTGGCGCACGCGTCGTGCTCACGACGGTGGCGTTGGCCCTCGGCCTGGTCGTCTGCGCCATGGCCGACGCGCGATCCTTCTGGATGCTGGCGATCACCGTGACGCTGACCCGCGGTCTTGGGCAAAGCGCGCTCTCAGTGATCAGCCTTGCCATGGTCGGGCACTGGTTCGTGCGGCGCATTGACCTGGCCATGGCGATTTATAGCGTGGTGATGAGCATCGGCTTCATGATCGCGTTTCCCGTGGTCGGTTTGCTGGTGCAGTCGCGGGGCTGGCGGGTGGCGTGGCTTGTTATCGGCGTTGGCTTGATCGTAGGGCTTGCGCCAGTCAGTTGGCTGTTGGCGCGCCGCAGTCCGGAATCGATCGGCGTGACAGTTGATGACGACACAGCGTCCCGCCGGCACGGGTCCGTCGATTCGCCAGACGCAACCGACCTGCCCGGGTTCACGGTTCAACAGGCCATGGCCACGCCCGCGTTCTGGCTCTTTGGTCTCGGTGCCGCGCTCTACGGCCTGGTCGCGTCGGGTATCGGCCTGTTCAACGAATCGATCCTCGCGGAGCGTGGGTTCGGCCCCGGCGTCTATTACCAGACGCTGATCGTCACCGCGATCACCGGCCTGGCCGGTAATTTCGGCGGCGGGTGGCTCGCCACGCGGCTGTCGCTGCCGCGCCTGCTGGCACTTTCGTTATTCGTGTTGTCCGTCGGCCTTGCCGCGCTGCCCCATGTCACAACGATCGGCCAGGTCATGGCGTGGGCCACCGCCATGGGGCTTGGCGGCGGACTGGTGATGGTCCTGTTCTTCAGCGTGTGGCCGCGCGTCTACGGCCGCAAGCATCTGGGAAGGATTCAGGGCGCCGCGCAAGCGATGACCGTACTCGCGTCCGCGATAGGTCCGCTGTTACTCGCGTGGTGTGTCGAGTGGACCGGCAGCTATGCGACCGCGTTCTACCTGCTGGCCGCCGTGATTGGCATTGCGGCCCTCGCCGCGCTCGTCACCGACCTGCCGGGTGAGGCGGAGCCGCGTTGAGCGTGTACCGCATGATCGAGCCGTGAACACCGCCCGGCAGCCGCTCCAACTCATAGACTTCTCCTGCTGGTCCGCGCGCGCCGGCCTGGGCCTTGGCGATCTCGGCATGGTCGTCGGAAGTCAGCGTGAGCGGCAATACTCGAAGCAAATCGGCCAGGTGACCGGCATGGCGGGCGCCAACGATCGCTCCTGCGACGCATGGTTGATCCAGCACCCATCGCAACGCGACCGTGCCAATCGCGACGCCGTGGCGCACGCCGACTGCCTGCAGCGTTCGCAGCAGCGCCTGGAAACGTTCCCAGCCACCAAACTCCTCGATGATTAGACGGTATTTGACGAGCGATCGATTGTCGAGATCGGCAGGTGCAGGCTGGTGGAGATAGCGATTGGAGAGAAACCCGCCGGCAACGCCACCGTAGCAGAGCATCTGTACGCCTGCGTGCGCGCACAACGCTGCCATCGACCCCGCAGCGCGGCGATCCAGCACCGAGTACTGAACCTGGTTGGACGCGATCGAAACGCCTGCAGCCAACAGTTCGCTTAGGCGCGTCGTGTCGACATTGGTCACACCCAGGTGGGCGATCTTGCCCGCGCGCCGGCAGTCATCAAGCCAGGTGGCCGCTTCGATATAGCGGGGAACGGCGTAGTTCCACCAGTGAAACTGCACCAGGTCGAGGCGCTCAACGCCAAGCCGCGTGAGTGAGCGATTGATGGCGGCCTCGACGTCGGACCGGGTGAGGGTCGCCAGCGTGTTGAGGTCGGGAACGTACTTGGTGTGCACCTGGATGGGTGGGCCGGCCCGCCGGTTACGGAGAAACGCTCCGATCAGATCTTCGACACCGGTGTAAATGTCGGCGCAGTCGAACGTGGTAATGCCGGCATCCGCGAAGCGCGCCATGTCGTCGATCGCCACCGCCGGATCGATCGCACCGTGACCGCCGGCCAGCTGCCAGCCGCCCTTCAGGATGCGGGAGATGGAATAGCCGGGAGCGATCTCGACGCGCGGAACGCTCATGCTGGCGGAAGCGGAACGGCCGTCACTTCGCCGTGCCGGAACGTGCGAGTGCCAACGCGCGTGATGCGAAACCGCGCACCGCAGTTGGGATCCGGACACGCGATGTCGGTGTCGGTGGTCATCCAGTCGTTGGCCTGGGTCACTCGTTGTTTTGCGGGCAGCAGCGGCAGCAACGCCGCCAGCGCGTAGATCGAAAACGCCTGCCCGGCCGGCAGCGACAGGTTCTCGCCGCGCACGTCGAACGAGTCGCCGGCGGTGTGGCTGCACACCATCGGCCTCTTGGTGGCGATGACTTCCACGCGCAAATCGTACAGCTCGAAGCTGTCGTCACGGTCGGTCATGGCGGGTACTATAACGCCGATGCCAGACCCGGTTCTCGTGATGCGCGGCGGCTTCGCCGGCGCCCTTGCACCCTTCGTCGTGTTCCTCAGCGGCGTGGCCTGGCTTGCGTTCATGGGCGCTCCCGACGAACGCGGCTTCTGGCCCATCCTGTTGCTGGCCATCGCCACCGGCACGGCGCTCGCTCGCGATCGGCATCGCTACTGCGATGCCCTGCTCGCCGGCATGGCGCAGCCGATCGTCATGCTCATGATCATGGCGTGGCTGTTGGCCGGTGTGTTGAGCACGCTGCTCGGTGCCAGCGGCTTTGTGGAGGCGCTGATCTGGCTCGCGCACCGCGGCGGCGTGGACGGCGGCGCGTATGTCGCGGCAGCCTTCGTCGTGTGTTGCCTCGTGGCCACGTCCACAGGCACCAGCTTCGGCACCATCATCATTGGCGGGCCCTTGCTCTACCCGGCTGGCGCGGCCACCGGCGCCGATCCGGCGATGCTGATCGGCGCCATCCTGGGGGGCGCCACGTTTGGCGACAGCATCTCGCCAATTTCAGACACCACGATTGCTTCCGCCGGAACGCAAGACACGGACATTGCCGGAACGGTGCGCGCGCGGCTGAAGTACGTCCTGCCCGCCGCCCTGGTCGCACTGATCGTCTATGCCGTGGCTGGAAGCCGCGCGGATGCGCTCACCGTTAGTTCAATTGGCGCCGCGGTCGGCCGCCCGGACGGACTGCCGATGATCCTCGTGCCAGTGATGGTGATTGGATTGCTCTTGATGAAGCGGCACCTGGTCGAATCGTTGATCGCGGGAGCTGCGGCCGCGATCCTGTTGGGCCTGGCCCTCGATCTGCTCCAACCGAGTCAGCTGTTGCGATTCGAAGCGGGCAGCTTCAGCGCGCGCAGCCTGATCATCGATGGCCTCGAACGCGGCGTCGGCGTGTCGGTCTTCACACTGTTGCTGGTCGCGCTGGTGGCAGGGTTCGAGGCCACTGGCACCCTCAAGCGCCTGATATCGCGCACCGAGCGCGCAACCAGCCCAGGACGAGCCGAGTCGGTGATTGTGGCCACCGTGTCGGCGGCGGTGCTGCTGACGACCCATAGCGTGGTGGCGATTCTGGCGGTCGGGCCATTTGCGAAAGCCACGGGTATCCGCGCAGGCATTGGTCCTTACCGTCGAGCCAACCTGCTGGATCTCACGGTTTGCACCTGGCCGTTTCTGCTGCCGTATTTTCTGCCAACCATCCTGTCGTCAAACGCGACGCAGTCGGGCCTGGCTCTTGGAATGCCCCGCATCTCTGCATTCGACGCTGGAATCCATAATTTCTACTCGTGGGCGCTAGTCGCAGTCGTGATTCTGGCGGTTTCTACGGGTTCCGGCCGGTTGGAGGGTCCGCGCGACGCGAACACACCGTAGCGCCGGATCGTATCTACCAACGGCATGCTGTTCCAAGACCTCAAGTACGCGATTCGCAGCCTTTGGTTCGACCGTGGCATCACGGCCCTGGTGGTCCTGTGCCTGGCCCTGGGTATAGGCATCAACGCAACCCTGTTCAGCATGATCGACGGCATCCTGATCAAGTCGCTGCCGTTTGCCGAAGCCGAGCGCCTCGTGATCCTGAACGAGACCTTCGAGCGTGGTGGCATTCGCGAAGACGGCGTGTCGTACTTGGCTCTTCGCGACTGGAGGGCGCAGACCACCGCATTCGCGACGATCGCCGCCGTGGGCGGCCGCAGTCTCACTCTCGCGGATGGTGGAGAGGCCGAGCGTTACGAGGGCGCAGCCATCAGCTGGGACCTGTTTCCCATGCTAGGTGTGCCGCCGGCGCTCGGTAGGCATTTCAACCAGCAGGACGACCAGGCCGGTGCGGAACCGGTGGTCATCATCAGCGACGATGTCTGGCAGCGCCGTTACAACCAGGACGCCGGGATCATTGGGCGCTCCGTTCGCCTCAACGGGCGGCCGCACACCGTGGTCGGCGTGATGCCACCGAAGTTCAATTTTCCCGAGAACCAGAAGGCCTGGATTCCGCTCGCGCCGGTCGCTGAAAAGGAACCGCGCACCAACCGCGGCCTGTTCGTGTTTGCGCGTATGAAGCCCGGCGTGGACCTGTCGCGCGCGCGCACGGACGTCGCGGCGATGGCGGCCACAGTGGCGTCGCAATACCCGGGAACCAACGACGGCTGGAGCGCCATGGCCCGGCCCATGGCCGATGAGTTCATTCCTGACGACGTCCGCCTGGTCCTGCTGACGATGATGGGCGCCGTAACGCTGGTGTTGTTAATCGCGTGCGCGAACGTTGCCAACCTGATGCTGGCGCGCGCGTCGGGAAAGCAGCGCGAGTTCTCGGTGCGCGCCGCCCTCGGCGCCGGACGGGCGCAACTGGTGCGGCAGTTGCTCACGGAATGCGTCCTCCTTGGTCTTGCCGCGGCACCAATCGGCCTCGGCGTCGCCTACGTTGGCGTCTGGCTGCTTGATGGCGCCGTGCCTCGGGACGAGATTCCCTACTACATCAACTGGGACATCAGTCCGCGCGTGATCGGCTACACCGTGGTGGTGTCGGCGCTCACGGGCCTGGTTTTCGGCCTCGCGCCGGCGCTTCAGGCAGGACGGCTGAACTTGACCGAAGCGTTGCGCGACGGCGCGCGCGGATCGGGGCAGAGCGGCCGGCGGGCGCGCGTTCGCAACGGCCTGGTGATTGCTGAAGTGGCTCTGGCGCTCGTGCTGCTGATCGGTGCGTCGCTGTTCGTCAGGAGCTTCCTCAATTTGCAGAGCGCCAGCCCTGGGTTCGCCACCGATTCGCTGTTGACGCTGCGCTTCTTCATGGCCGGCGATGCATACGCGCGGCCCGAACAACGACAGCAGCGCACCGAAGACGTGGTCCGGCGCATCGAGGCGCTACCGGGTGTGGAGAGCGCCTATGCCTCGAACTTCATTCCGCTCGGCGGCGGCGGTGGTGGTGGTTTCACCATTGTCGATGGCCGTACGGTTGCCAAGGGCGAGGAGCCCAACATTCTTCTCATTGGGGTAACGCCACACTTCCAGAAGACGATGAGCCTGCCGTTGATCAAGGGCCGCGATTTCAGCGACGCCGAAGGCGCGAGCCGAACGCCGGTGGCGGTGATCAACGACACCATGGCCAAAAAGCTGTGGCCGAATGCCGACGCGATTGGCGGACGGTTCAGGATGACCGACGTCGACCCCCCCGAGTGGTTCACGGTGATCGGCGTGGCGCCGGACGTCCGGCAGTTCGACATGACAGACGACGCGCCGATGCCGGCAGCGTTCGTGCCCTACCCGTTTGCGCCGACGCTCAATACCGGGGTGGTCATTCGTACCACGGCCGACCCAGCCGGGCTGGCCGCGGCCGCGCGCGCCGAGATTCGCGCCGCGGACTCTGGCCTTCCCGTCTTCGAGGTCAGGACGATGGAAGATCTGCGTCAGTCGAGCTTCTGGCAATTCCGCCTGTTCGGTTTCATGTTCGGCATCTTCGGCGCGGCGGCGTTGTTTCTCGCTGGCATCGGCGTTTACGGCGTGCTGTCGTTTTCGGTCTCACAGCGCTCGCAGGAAATGGGTGTTCGCATCGCGCTCGGCGCGCAGCGTGCCGACGTGCTGCGGCTGGTGGTGCGGCAGGGCGTCACGCTGGCCTTGTTCGGTGTGGTCGCCGGAGTCATCGGCGCCTTCGGCGTCACGCGAGTGATCGGCTCATTGCTCTATAACGTCACGCCCAGCGACCCGATCAGCTTCATCGGGGTGGCCGTGTTCCTGACGGCAATTGCCTTTATTGCTAGCTACTTACCTGCCAGGCGGGCCACGGCCGTCGATCCTATCGTTGCGCTCAGGAATGAGTAAGACGGCGATATAATCGGAGGGCGTGCGGTGACCGGCCATTGTCGAGCTCGCCCACGCTCAGGCGTCCTGAAGAAACGCCAATTCATCGACGGCAGCAAACCACCGCCGTCACTTCCTCGGCCTGAACGTCGAGTACCAGAGAACAACTAAATGAAGACCTCAACTGCCGGCGACTTGTCCGGTTTTGCCTCGCTCGGACTCGCCGCGCCACTTGTTGCCGCCGTATCGGCCCTTGGTTACGAAGAACCCACCCCAATTCAGCGCGAAGCCATCCCCGTACTGCTGGCCGGCAACGACATGCTCGGCCAGGCGGCCACCGGCACCGGCAAGACGGCGGCGTTCGCGCTACCGCTGCTGAACAAGCTGTCGGAGGACACCAAGACCAATCGCGGCAAGGCCCGAGCCCTGGTGCTGGTGCCGACCCGTGAGCTGGCGATGCAGGTCGCCGAAGCCCTGCACAAGTACGCCAAGGGCTCGAACCTGAACGTGGTGCCCGTTTACGGTGGCGCGCCCATGGACCATCAGATCCGCGCGCTGCGCCGCGGCGCCGAAGTCGTCGTCGGCACACCCGGACGCGTGTTGGACCACCTGCGCCGCCAGACGCTCAATCTCGCCGCGGTCGAAATGCTGGTGCTCGACGAAGCCGACGAGATGCTCGACATGGGCTTCTCCGAAGATATTGATGCAATCGTGGCGGAAACGCCCGAGACGCGGCAGACGGCGTTGTTTGCCGCTACGTTTGCGCCACGAATCCTGTCGATTGCCGGCAAGCACCTGAAGAGCCCCAAGAAGGTGCAAATCGCGCAAGAGAAGCGCGCGCCGGGCAAGCTTCCCCAGGTGCGCCAGGTGGCCTACATCGTCGGCCGCGGACAGAAGACCAGCGCGCTTAGCCGCATTCTCGACTTCGAGAGCCCCAAGTCGGCCATCATCTTCTGCCGCACGCGTCTTGAAGTCGACGAGCTTACCGACACGCTCAACGCGCACGGCTACGGTGCGCAGGCGCTGCACGGGGGCATGATGCAGAAGCAGCGCGATCGCGTCATGCAGTTGTTCCGCAGCGAGAAGGCCGACATCCTGGTCGCCACCGACGTCGCCGCCCGCGGTCTCGACATCGATCATGTCTCGCACGTCATCAACTACGACCTGCCGACCGCACCCGAGGTTTACGTGCACCGCATCGGGCGCACCGGCCGCATTGGCCGCGAGGGCGTGGCGATCACCCTGTGCGCTCCGCGCGAGCAGCGCTTTCTGCAGTACGTCGAGCGCCTCACCAAGCAGCGCGTCGAAATCGGCAAGCTGCCGACCGAAGCCGACTTGCGCAAGCGCCGGCTCGAAGCGGCCAAGGACTCGATCCGCGAGCGCATCGCTGCGGGGGGGCTGGACGACACCAAGGAACTGGTCGAGTCGCTTGCCCAGGAATTCGAACTGATCGATATCGCTGCGGCCGCCGTGGCCATGGCCAATGAAGGCGCCGACAAGGCCGGCGTGCCGGCGGAAGCTGACGTCGCCGAGTCGAGGCCTTCACGGTCTTACGACGAAGGGCCGCGCGAATCACGCGGTTACGAGAAAGCCGCGCGACCGTCGCGGGAACCGAGAGACGAGGGTCCCATGACCTTGCTACGCATCAGCGTCGGCAAGGAGGAAAGCATCCGGCCGGCCGACATCGTGGGTGCGATCGCCGGCGAGGCAAAGATTCCGTCAGGGGTAATCGGCGCGATCAAGATCCACGACGACTACTCGCTGGTCGAAATTCCGGATGAACTCGCGGAAAAGGTGATCACCGCCCTGAAACGCACGCAGATTCGCGGTCATCGGGTCACGGTTCAGTCGAAGCCGGCTCGCTGAGATCGCCGACCCTGCTGGTGAGCGTTCAGAGCCAGCTGAAGAGGGTGAACATGATGACGATGCCGGCGAACAGAATCGTCAGGACTCGAAGGCTGCGATAAAGCTCGCGGAGCGCGATCTTTCGTGCCTTGTTCTTCATGCACAGGCTGTAGAACTGAACAGCGAGCTCGGAGTTCAGCTGCATGACCGTCACGTCGTTCCACGCCAGCCAATGCGCTTCGACGTCGCGTTCGACCACGTCCTCGTAGTAACGGACACCTTTCGGGTAGTCGTCCCGGTCCTGCGGCCAGGCCGTGTCGGGTGGCCGAAACTGTCCGGGCCGCAAGGCATCGATCGCCTGTAGCAAGAAGCCGAGGGCGAGGCAGGCATAGACGGCAACCGCGGCACCCTCAATCGTGCGTTCGATCGGGGAAAGCGACGCGCCAAAGTCGGTTCGCGAGGCCGCCAGGGCCAGGGTGGCGTTCAGGCTACCCATCAGGATCAGCGCGAACCTTACTTCGCGGTTACTGAGGTCGAAGAGGTCGTAGGCCTCATCCAGGGCGTCGTTAAGCGCGCGGTAGCGCTCCATCGCGCCGAGCGGTCGGGAGTCCGACTGCTTGGACTCCCACCGGCGGATTCGAGCGTCGGCGTCGGCGTCGGGCGCGGAGGGCTCAAGGGGGTCCACCGGTGGTGTTTATCGGCATGTGTTGCGACAACTGCAGTGGCGGCCGCCAGACTGCCGCTCTCCCCAAACCTTTCCCCGTCCAACTCCGTCTATATCTGCGAAAGATATATCCATGATGGATATAGTTACAACATGAACGCTGGCGCTCCGCCTCCCGAATCGCTGTTACCGCTGCCGCCGGCGGTGTTCCACATCCTGATGGCCCTGGCTGACGAGGATCGGCACGGCTACGCGATCATCCAGGAAGTACTGTCGCGCACCAGCGGCGAGGTGCGCCTGTGCCCGGGCACGCTCTACCGCTCGAGTCAGCGCATGCTCGAAGACGTGGTGATCGTCGAGATCTGCGTACGGCCGGCGCCCGAG
>JANMUX010000294.1:0-14383 GCA_031392125.1 Acidobacteriota bacterium
CGATCGCTCCGCTCCCGCCGCTGCCGCCGATGCCCGGCATCGAGACGATGCGCTTCGAGAGCACCGCGCGCCTCGGCAAGGGCGTCACCACCAGCCTCGGCACGCGGGATTTCGATGGCGTGAAGGCCGAGGGCAATTCGACGGTGTGGACGATTGCCGCTGGCGAGATCGGCAACATGAACCCGATCAACGTCACTTCGGAGTCGTGGTATTCGCCCGATCTCCAGGTGACGGTGCAGTCGCGCTACAGCGACCCGCGGACCGGCGAGACCGTCTATCGCCTCGCCAACATCCGCCGCACCGAGCCGGGCGCCGATCTCTTCAAGGTCCCCGAGGACTACAAGTCGAAGTCTCGCGCCAAGGGCTGAGCCGCGCCAATTCGTGCCTACAGGCGCGCGGCAAAGTCGGGGTCGGCACGCTGAAGGGCCCGCTCCACGGCGGCGCCAATGCCGAGGTAATGAAGCTCTTGATCGAGATCGGCCAGGATGCTCCCGGCGACCGCATTGATGCCGTGATCAAGGGCAAGCTCGCGCGCAAGGAGAAGATTTCCGGCTTCGGTCATCGCGTTTACAACACCGAAGATCCGCGCGCCACCCACCTGCGGCAAATGTCGAAAGAACTGGGGCAGAAGGCCGGCAACACGAAATGGTTCGAGATGAGCGAGCGCATTGAAGCGCTCATCAGGGCCGAAAAGAAGCTGTACCCGAACGTCGATTTCTACTCGGCGTCCACGTACTACACGATGGGCATCGCCATCGATCTCTACACGCCAATCTTTGCCGTCAGCCGCATCAGCGGCTGGACGGCGCACGTGCTCGAGCAGCTGGCCAACAACCGCTTGATTCGCCCGCGTGCCGATTACACTGGCCCTACCTATCCGCAGACGTGGATTCCCGTCGAGCAGCGCTAAACCCGGTCACCAGGAGCACACACAAGATGACGATTAGACACGTCGCAGCCAGCGTGGTCGTTCTGATGGCGTTGGCGTCGCCGGCAGGCGCACAATCGGCGCCGACCTTCAGCAAGGACGTTGCCCCGATTTTCTTCGCGAACTGCACCAGTTGCCACCGGCCGGGTGAGATTGCGCCCATGTCGCTGCTCACCTTCAAGGACACGCGCCCCTGGGCGCGGTCGATCGCGGCGAAGGTGGCCGACGGCACCATGCCGCCGTGGCATGCCGATCCCGCGCATGGCTCTTTCGCGAACGAACGCCGCTTGACCGATGCGCAGAAGTCGATCATCGCGCGCTGGGTGAGCGGTGGGGCGGCTGAAGGCAACCCCGCCGACCTGCCGCCGGCCCCCGTCTATAACGATGGCTGGAACATCGGCACACCAGACGCGGTGCTCACGATGCAGGAAGACTACCCCCTGCCGGCGACTGGAACCGTGCCGTACCAGTACCTCGAGATCCCGGCCAACTTTGCCGAAGACCGCTGGATCCAGGCGTGGGAAATCCGGCCAGGAAACCGCGCCGCCGTGCACCACATCATCATGTCAACGAGGGCGCCGCAGCCCGCCGCCCCCGCGGTGCCCGCTGCTGCGCCCCCCGCGGCGGCAGCACCAGGCGTGAGGCCGCCAGCGCTATTTAGTTTCTCGGGCGGCACCGAGATTCCGCCCGGCCAGACCGGTGGTGCCCCGCTGCCGCCGGAGCAGCGGATAGCGCCCGGCCCCAACGATCGTCCTCGCCCGCGCGGCACCGGACCTTCAATTGGCGGATATGTGCCCGGCAACTCAATCCGGCGTTTCCCTGACGGCATGGCCATGCGTCTGCCGGCCGGTCACTCGATCGTCCTCCAGATGCATTACACGCCGACCGGCAAGGCGACCACCGACCGCACGAAGATTGCGCTCAAGTTTGCGCCCTCCCCACCCAAGGTCGTCTTGAACACGGTGCCGCTGATCAACGGCGGCCTGCACATTCCGCCTCGTGCCGCCGATCACCAGGTCGATGCCGAGATGACCATCAACCGCGAAATCACGCTCTACAGCATCGTGCCGCACACGCATGTGCGCGGCAAACGGTGGTTCTACGAGGCGGTCTATCCCGACGGCCGCAAGGAAGTGATTCTCTCGGTGCCGAAGTACGACTTCAACTGGCAGCACGAGTACGTGTTCCGCGAGCCGCTCAAGCTGCCGGCGGGCACGAAGATCCAGGCCAAGGCGTGGTACGACAACTCGCCGGCAAACAAGTCGAATCCCGATCCGGCCAAGGACGTGTACTGGGGCGATCAGACGTGGGAAGAGATGATGTACACGAGCCTGACGTTCAGTCTCGCGCCGGCGCCGGCCGCGGCTCGGCCACCGGGCCAATAGCAAAACACGAGGCAACCCCGTGAAGGGGTTGCCTCGCCCGTCCTATTGCGGCCAGCCGGACTGCGGCAGTCCCTTGAAAACCTTCAGCGCCGTCTTGTAATACACCTTCTTCAACACATCGTCCGGCAACGACATGCCGTACAGCTTCCAGAAGGCGTGGTAGTCGCGGTAGTAGTCGAAGTACTCGTCGGCAGTCTCGAACACGCGCCAGTAATAGGGATACTCGTTCGGCTGGAACGAGTCCTTGCCGAACATGATGCGGTCGGCGTATTTCACGAAGAACTCCCGCGCCGCGCGCGGCTGGCGTCCCAGGTCATACAGGATGGCACCGGCCTCAATCGTGACATTCGGAAAGTCGTCCAGCATCTTCGACGCGCGCGCCAGGTCGTTGGCGTGCCAGCCGAAATGGGCGGCGACGAACCGCGTCTTCGGATGCTTGCGGAAGACGTTGTTGCGCTCGGTGAGCAACTGCTCGAAGGTGACCTGGCCGGGCTGGTTGTTGCGGCGGTCCGCGAACAACGAGAGTTCGAGCCAGCGTTCGTTCTTGAAGTCTTGAGGCTGGAAGAACTCCTGGGGTTCGGCCGTGTGGATAAACGCCGGCACGTCGAGCCGCGCGAAGGCGGCCCACAGCGGATCCAGATCCGGGTCGTCCACCTTCAGCCGTGAGCCATCGGGCTTGGTGATGCGGAGGCCGAACTGCTTGCCGACCTCGCCGACGCCGATTGCCCCGGCCTTCAGGTCGGCTTCGAGCTGCGCCGCGGCCTTGGCACCCCACTCAGGACCCACGTTGCGGAAGTCGACGCCGGCCAGCACCCGGAACCGTTCCTTGTGCGGCGAAGCGTTGATCGCGGCGAGCGTGCTCGTCAGGCGTGCGCCCGACACGTTCTCGGCCACCAGCATCACCTTCAGGTTGAGCGAATCCATGACGCCGATCACGCGATTGATGGCCTCCGGCGTAGTGAGGTTGCCCGGGTGACCGTGCACGTCGACCGCCGGGAACTTGGCCTTCGGCACTTTGTGCTCGGCCGTCACCAGCGTCGATCGCGGGCGGTAGTCGAGGATGCTCGGCGGCGGCTCTGACGGCGCCTGGCAGCTACCGGGCCTGACCTCCGTCGTTCCTGGCGGACACTCCTGCCCCGGAGCGATCTGGGTGCCGCCGCGCATACCTTGAGCAGCCAGGGCAGCGGTGAGGACGATGAAGCTGAGGACGGCGGGGAGAATCCGGAACTTGTTCATAGATGAAGGCTGCGTGAAGGCTGTTTCACACATTCTCACATGGTCCGAGGTCGGCGCCCAATGCGGGGCTTGACTTGTACCGTTGTACTAGTACAATGCGCGCGTGACCGGGTTACTCACCCTCGACCATCGCCACCCAACGCCGCTCTACGCGCAGTTGGAGCGCGGCATCCGCGCCGCCATCGCCACCGGCCGTTTGTCGGCCGGCGACCAGCTGCCGACCGTGCGCCAGCTGGCCGTCGAGTTGAAGGTCAACGCCAACACCGTGGCGCGGGTCTACCTCGACCTCGAACGCGGCGGTGTGTTACAGACGCGGCGGGGGGTAGGGACGTTTGTTGCGAGTGGGCCCGCGCAGGCCTCGAGACGTGGCGTCGCGCGCGACCCCGAGCTGCGGGCCCTCGTGCAGCGCTGCCTGGACGAGGCCGCGGTCCGCGGCTTTTCGGGTGACGAAGTGCTGCGTCAGCTGAAGCAATCGATAGCCAAACAGGGAGGATGAGCGTGGCAACATTTCTCGGCTTACGTCGTGATGACGGCAGTTCGGCGGCTAGTAGTCCGGTGAACGTCATTGCGTTCCTGATGTTCACCGGGCCCGCGGTGGCAGGAGCGTTCGCCACGCTGAATGGCGGGAACCCCTACTGGGCAGTGGCCGGTGTCCTGCTCGGGTTCGTCCTCGCGCAGGCACCTCGCGTGGCAGCGCAGTGGGAACGCGCCGTCGTCTTTCGGCTGGGGCGTTACACCGGCCTGCGAGGCCCGGGCTTGTTCTGGATCGTGCCCTTCATTGAGACTTTGCCGGCGACCATCGACCAACGGGTCGTGACCACCGGGTTTGCCGCCGAGCAGACCCTGACCGCGGACACCGTGCCGGTAAACGTCGATGCCGTGCTCTTCTGGATGGTGCACGATGCCGAGAAGGCGGCGCTCGAAGTGCAGAACTTTCGCAACGCCGTGAGCTGGGCGGCGCAGACGGCGCTGCGCGACATCATTGGCCGGACCTCGCTCTCGGAACTGCTGCGCGGACGCGAGCAGATTGAAGACGAGCTGCAGCGGATCATCGATGTCCGCACCAACCCCAGGGGCGTGACCGTGCAGTCGGTGGACATGCGCGACATCGTGATTCCCGCATCGTTGCAGGACGCGATGTCCCGCGAGGCCCAAGCCACTCGCGAGAAGCAGGCGCGGGTGATCCTGAGCCAGGCCGAGGTGGAGATTGCGCGCAGCTTCGAGACCGCATCACAGTCGTACCAGAACAACCCGGTGGCGCTGCAGCTGCGGGCCATGAACATGCTCTACGAGGGCTTGAAAGAGCGCGGCGGCTTGATGGTGGTGCCGAGCTCGGCGGTCGAGTCGCTCGGCATGGGCGGCCTGATGGGCGCCGCCGCCATGGGACGGGCCCACCTGCCGGCGAGTGGGCCGAGCCCGGATGCGACCTAGCTACTGGACGACGCCGGCGTAGCGCAGCTGCTCGATCTCGTTGCCGCTGTATCCGGCCGCGGCGAGCACTTCGTCGGTGTGCTCGCCGAGCATCGGGCCACGGCGCCTGGGGTTAAGCGGCGTCGCCGACATCTTGATCGGCGTGCCAAGCGTCCGCAGGCGGCCAAGGGTCGGGTGGTCGACATCGACCGTCATCTCCCTGGCGATCGCTTGCGGTGTGGTGAGCGCGTCTTCGTAGTCGAGAATGGCGCCGCACGGGATCCCGGCCTCGTCGAGCTGCTCGATCCACGCATCGCGCGCTGCGGTCGCGGTCACGGCCTCGATCGACGCGGCGAGTTCGTCCCGGTGCTGCACGCGCAGGTGATCCTTGGCGAACCGCGGATCCGAGGTCCACTCGGGATGGCCGAGCACCGTGGCCAGCTTGCCGAAGTTGCGATCGTTGGCGGCGCCGATCGTCAGGTAGCCGTCGGCGCATCGAAACGCCTGGTACGGCGCCGTCATGCGGTGCGCTGAACCGAGCGGACCGGGCACCTGCCCGGTGGAAAAATATTCCGTTGCTTCCCATACCGACAACGCCAGCCCGGCATCTACCAGCGACGTGTCAACGTGTTGCCCGCGTCCCGATTGTGTGCGGTGGTGGAGGGCGCCAAGAATCCCGATCGACGCGAACAGCCCGGCGCCCAGGTCGGTCAGCGGCAGGCCCGCCTTGATGGGCGGTCCGCCCGGGGCACCTGTCACGGACATGATTCCGGACAGGCCCTGGGCGATCAGATCGAAGCCGCCCTTCGCCGCCCATGGTCCGGTCTGGCCGTGACCGGAGATCGAGGCATAAATTAGTCGCGGGTTCTCAGCCGAGACAGCGGGGTAATCAAGGCCCAGCCGCGTCATCACTCCGGGCCGATAGTTCTCGACCAGGATGTCGGCGCCGCGGGCCAGCCCCATGAACACTTCGCGACCTTTGTCCTTGGCGAGGTCGAGCACGATACCCAGCTTGCCGCGATTCACGGCGTTGAACGCGGCGCTGTCATTGCCCTGCGCGCCCGCCATCGATCGCGTGGAATCGCCGGCCGGCGGCTCCACTTTGATTACGCGCGCACCCATGTCCGCCAGTAACATCGCGCAATACGGTCCGGCCATGACCTGCGTGGCGTCGAGAACAACTATGCCTTCGAGCAACTTAGCCTGGGACATCAACGGTTCCGTCGGAGTGGTGACCTTCAATCGCCCCGAGGCGCGCAATGCGCTCACCTGGGACATGTATGACGCACTGGTCGCGGCATGCGACACGGCCGAGGCGGCCACTGACGTGCGTGTCCTCATCATACGCGGAGCAGGGGGTGCCTTCGCCGCCGGCACCGACATCTCGCAGTTTCGTGAGTTTGCCAATGGCGACGCCGGCGTCGCTTACGAGCGTCGTCTCGATGCGGTAATCGATCGCATTGAGCGCGTGGCCATGCCGACCATCGCCGAAGTGGATGGCGCTGCCGTTGGCGGCGGCTGCGCCATCGCCATGGCGTGTGACTTCCGCATTTGCTCGGAGCGCGCCCGTTTTGGCGTGCCGGTGTCGCGCACGCTCGGCAACTGCCTGTCGATTGCCAATACCGCGCGCATGGTGGACCTGCTTGGTCTGGCGATGACGAAGGACTTGTTATTGAGCGGCAGGCTGATTGATGCCAACGAGGCGTCTCAGCGAGGGTTGGCGAACGTGGTGCTGCCAACCGATCAACTCGAGGCAGAAACCATCAAGATTGCCGCCGAGCTGTCGACGCGCGCGCCGAGCACGGTCAAGGCAACGAAGGCGATGCTGCTGCGGTTGCGCGATCACCGCCGTCCTCCCGCCGGATCGGCCGACGACATCCTGCGGGAGTGCTACGGCAGCGACGATTTCCGCGAAGGCGTCGCCGCCTTTCTCGACGGCCGCAAGCCGCGCTTCTCCGGCGTGTAAGGGGCCTGACCCTAGAACAGGACCCAGCAGATCAGCGAGCCCACCACCATCATCGACAGGCCCCACGCCAGCAACTGGTTGAATAGCTTCTTGGCATCGGCCTCGGGCGGCAGCGCCGCGATGCACAGTGCGCCGATGGTGGACAGCGGTGAAAGATCCACCAGGTGCCCGCCGACATACATGGCCGAAGCGATGGCAAGCGGATCCGCCCCCAGTTGCTGCGCCAGGGCGGGCACGGTCGGGAGAAACGCCGGCAGCACCACACCGGAAGTGCTGCTGTAGACGGAGACCACGCCGGTGACGAACGCAATCGTCAGGGTGACCGTACCCGGCGTCGAGATCTTCGCCAGCAGGTCGGCGAACAGCGACATGCCCTGTGTCTTTTCCAGGACGCCAATCAGCACCGTGACGCCGCACACCATGATCACGACGCCCCAGGGCATCTTCTTGATCGCTTCCTTCTCGTTCCCGGCGCCGACGAGCGAGAGGAACGCCGCGCCGGTCAACGCCGCCATGCCCACCTGCATCTCGAACAGCACCACCACCACCACGAGCAGGATCAACACGCTGAGCGTCATCCAGTGGATCCACTCGAAGGGCTCGGTGTCGATCAGTTCGTCACTTCCGCGCGCGCCGGCCTGGTCGCTTTGCGCGAGCTCAGGGGCAGCGGTCTGCTTGCGCGCAAATAGTTTCAGGCCGCCAAACATGAAGTAGGCGGTGAAGGTGACAATGACGTGGGCAAACAGGTTGTTGCCATAGGTCTGCATCTCGTGGCCGGCCAGGCCGATTCGGTCCATGATGCCGTTGACAATCACGCCGGTCGGCGCAAACGGCGACAGCGCCCCGGCCTGCGCGCCGTTGCCGACCATCAGCGCCATCAGAAACGGCGAGACGCCGGCGCGCGCCCCGACGGCCATCGCCATCGGTGCCAGAATCGCAGTGGTGGCAATGTTGCCTGGTCCGATGCTCGACAGTGCCAGCGCAATCAGGAAGAACATGATTGGAATGACGCCGGCGTTACCGCGGCAGGCGCTGACCGCGCGCGCGGCCACCCGGCTGAGCGTCCCGTTGATGCCCGCCATCCCGAACAGCAACGTGACGCCGACCAGCGTCAGGAACAGCTGGATCGGGAACGTCCCGATCACGGCGTTGAGCGGCATGCCGCCGAGATACACGCCAACGATCCAGGCGAACGCGAGCGAGACGACGCCCACGTTGACGTTGGTGAGCATGCTGAGCGTGATCGCGATCAGCAGGGCCACGAGCGAAATCCACGCGAGGTTCATCGGGTCTCCTCCAGGAGCGAGCTGAGCAGGACGGCGGGATGCACGGCGCGCACACCGGTGAAATGGGCCACCTGGTGGCGGCACGACGTGCCGCCGGCGACCAGGGTGGAGCGCTCGTCAAGGGCGCGGGCGGCGGGCAGCAGCTTGCGCTCACCGATCGCGCGCGACACCTCGTAGTGGTCCTGGGTGTAGCCGAACGAGCCGGCCATGCCGCAACACCCCGCTTCGAGATCGGTGACCTGCGCCGACGGAATGCGAGAGAGCAGGGCTTTGGCTGGCGCCGCCAGTCCCATCGAGCGCTGGTGGCAATGAGGATGCAACTGCACGCGGGCCGGGCCATCCTTCAACTTGAGCTGCGCGCGGCCGCCAGCCAGTTCGCGTTCCAGGTACTCCTCGAACAAGACCGAGGCACCGGCAATTACCTGTGCGCGGCGCTGCAGTTCTCCCCGCAACAGGCCGGGCGCGTCTTCGCGCACCGCCGACAGGCAGCTCGGCTCCACGAATACGATCGCGATCCCGCGCTTAGCGAGATCGTACAGTGCATGCACGTTGGCCGCAGCCTGCTTGCGCGCCTCGCGCAGCAGTCCCTGCGAAATCAGGGGCCGGCCGCAGCAGACATTCGGCGCAACGCCGGCACTCAGTCCCGCCGCATCAAGCACGTCGAGGGCCGCCACGCCGATGTCGGGGTCTTCGAACTCGGTGAACGTGTCGGCGAACAACGCCGCCCTCTGCTGGCCGATCGGCGATCGCCGGCCCACCAGCCGCTTTCGCAACGTCCGGCGCGTGAAATGCGGCAGCGGCCGCCGCCGGTCGATGCCGAGCGCCGTTTCGGCGAACCACCTGGCCGGCCGGCTGCTGGCGATCACATTCGACAGCGGCGCCAGCCGGCTGCCCCATTCGGCTGCGGAGCGAGCGTTGCCAAAAACCTGGGCGCCGGCCGACCGACCATGGCGCTCCCAATACCCGGCCAGGAACTCGCTCTTGAACTTGGCAACGTCAACTCCGACCGGACACTCCGACTTGCAGGCGCGGCATTCGAGGCACAGGTCGAGAACCTCGTGCACACCGTGATCCGAGAGACCGGCGTCGCCCAGTTGTCCTGCCATCGCCAGCCGCAGCACGTTGGCGCGGCCCCGCGTCGAATGCGCCTCGTCGTGCGTCACCATGTAGGACGGGCACATCGTGCCTTCGCGCTTCTTGCGGCACAAGCCGACGCCGCTGCACATCTCGACCGCCCGGCCGTAGCCGCCGTGCTCTGAGTAGTCGAAGAACGTTGCCGGCGACGGTGTCTCGTAGCCCGCGCCGAAGCGCAGGTGTGACGTGATCGGCGGGGTATCGACAATGCGGCCGGGGTTGAACAGGCCGTTGGGATCGAAGGTCCGCTTGACCTCGCGAAAAGCCTGGTAGAGCTCGGGGCCAAACATGCGTTCGTTGAAGGCGCCCCGCACCAGGCCGTCGCCGTGCTCGCCCGACAGCGCACCACCAAACTCCAGCACCAGGTCGGCCACTTCGCTGGCAATCGCTTCGAATGTCGCGACGCCTCTCGCCGTCTTGAGGTTGATGACCGGCCTCACATGAAGGCAGCCGACCGAGGCGTGAGCGTAAACGCCGGCGACCGTGCCGTGGCGCCCGACGATGCCGATGAAACGATCGATGTAGTCGCGCAGCTTCTCTGGCGCCACGGCGGTGTCTTCAACAAACGAGATGGCCTTGCCGTCGGACTTCATGGCCGTCGACAAGCCCAGCGCTGCCTCGCGAAAACTCCAGATGCGCTGCTGCGCCGCGGGATCGACGACCTGGCGGCAGCGGCACGAGATGCCGGCGCCCTTGAGGTCTTGTTCCACCGCAGCCATGCGGTCGAGCAGCTCGCCGGCCTGCCCGCCGTAGAACTCCACGCACAGCAGCGCGGAGCCATCGCGATCGATCATTGAGCGCCGTTGCGCGTCCAGCACGGCGTGGCCCTGCGCGTGCCGAAGGATGAAATCGTCCATCACCTCGACCGCCGACGGCCCGTGCTTGAGGATCAGCGGCGTGGCGCCGAGAGCGTCCAGCAGCCGATCGAACTCGACGGTCAGCACGGCCTTGCTCGCGGGCAGCGGCACCAGCGCAAGCTTCGCGTCAACAATGAAGCCGAGCGTGCCCTCAGAACCGACCATGATTCGCGTCAGGTCGACGTCGACGGCCGGGTTCACGAACTCATCGAGGTTGTAGCCGCCGACCCGCCGCAACACCTTGGGAAAGCGGCGATCGATTTCAGCCGCGTGGCGGCGGCCCAGTTCCGGCACCGCGCGATAGGCGCGCGACTCGACGCTGTCGCCCTGTTGCGCGTCGTTCAGCTGCGCGGCCGTGAGCGGCCGCAGGTGCGCGAGCTTGCCATCCGACAACACCACCCGCTGCTCGCGAACGTGGTCGATGGTCTTGCCGTAGAGCACCGAACGGGCGCCGCTCGAGTTGTTGGCCATCATGCCGCCAACGGTCGCGCGGCTGGCCGACGAAACGTCGGGTGCGAAGCGCAGGTTGAATGGCCGCAGTTCCGCATTCAGCTCGTCGAGCACCACGCCGGGTTCGACCCGTGCCCAACGCTCACTGGCATTGATCTCGAGAACGCGGTTGAGGTACTTGGAGGTGTCGAGCACAAGGCCGGCACCGATCGACTGGCCGGCCTGCGAGGTGCCGCCGCCGCGTGGGGTGATGGGCACGCCGTGACGCGCGGCGATCTCCACCGCCCGGATGACGGCTTCGGCCGAACGCGGGATCACGACGCCCAGGGGTTCGATCTGGTAGACGCTGGCGTCGGTCGAATACAGCGCGCGCGACACGCGATCGAACCGCACCTCGCCGTCGATTGCGGCGGTCAGTTCGTGCCTGAGGGCCTCGCTCATCGGCCTACTGACTCTTGCCCCGAGCGGCGATCGGCCACACTGCTTCAACCCGGTCGCCGCGAAGCACGTGAATCGAATCGTACAGGTTGACCGTCGGATCGCAGTGCGGCGGAATGAACTCCAGGCGGTCGCCGATTCTCACCTCGCGCGGCGAGTCGGCGAGATTGAGCCGGCCATGCTCGTCGCCGGCCCATCCGTAGGTGACGCCAGGCAGGTCGACCGGCCGCGGCGTGAACGGGCGATCAGTGGAGAAGGCCTTGTAGCCGCCATCAACGATCGCAAAGCCAGGCGGGCGTGACACCACTGTCGTCACCACGGTGAGCGCGTTCTTGAAATCGCGGTACTCCGGGCCGTCAGGCCCGCCAATGCGGCCGTAGTCGAGGTCCATGAACACGAAGCTGCCGGGTTGCAGCTCGGTCATGCCCGGGTTCTCGGCATCGAACCGATAGGTGCCGGTCGAGCCACCGGTGACCATCGGGCAGGCGATGCCGTCACGCTCGATCAGCGCACGGGTCTCGATGGCCTTGGCCATTGAGCCGTCGGTGCGTGCCCTTCGCGCGTCGAACGGCATCGTGTGCGCGGCGTCGCCGTCGTATGACTGCAGCCCGGCCAGGGTTAAGTTCCCGAGCGACGCGATCACCCGGGCCAGGGCCAGCGCGGGTTCGCCCGGCGGCACGCCGGTGCGGCCGAAATAGAGGTCGATCGCCACCAGCAACCGCAAGCCCGCAGCATGGGCCGCCGCATTCAATTCGCGCGCGTTGGCCTCATCATCAACACACACAATCGTGTCGGGTGCGCGCCGGGCGAGTGCGACGGCGCGCGCGATCTTGTTTTGGCCGATGACGGCAGTCGTGATCAGGAGGCCGGGTATGCCATGGTCGGCAAACACCTCGGCCTCGGCGAGTCGCGCGGCGCAACAGCCAATTGCGCCGGCGCCGATCAGCGCGCGCGCCACCTCCGGGCACTTGTGAGTCTTGCCGTGAGGGCGAAACCCCTTGCCTCGCGTGCGCAGATGCGCCGCCATGGTCGAGATATTTGATTCGAACGCGTCCAGATCGAGCAGGAGGGCAGGAGTGGGGATGTCGCCGCGGAATTGCATCGAGCGCGAATGCTATCACGCTGCTACCAGGCTGCTTCTCGTTCTCGAGCGGTTCTTCCGCTAGCGATCCCAGCCGTCGAACTCGAGCCGGTTCGCCCGTAGCGAATCGCGCACCACGCCTGGCAGCACGCCCGCCCGTCGTGCGTTATCGAGCGCCGTCCGCATTTCCGTGCCTATGCGGCCGGCTTCTCTCTGGAACGCGGTCAGGAACGAGCCACACGAGCCGCCGCCTGCCTGCGCCGTCGTAATCGCGCGAGGCGACAGCATGACGAACCATTCGTGACTGTACGAGCCCGCCACCGCGCCGCTGAAGCACGACTGGCGAAACTGTCGCCACTCGGCGTCCAATGCATCGGCCGCGCGCGACAGCCGCGTCATCGCCGCGAGGAAGGCGCGCTCGCCCTCCTCCAGGACCCGCTCCGATTCCGACGGTATTGCCGGCGACAGCGTCTTCAGTTCGTTCATGGCCAGTGCCTTCGACGTCGATCCGGCCAGCCGGCCCTCGATGATGGCGCGAGCATGGTCGATGGCCACCGCGAAGTTCAGCCCCTGCTGCTCGCGATAGCCCATGGTCGTGATGCCGATGGCCACGCCGTTGCGATCGAGCAGCGGTCCGCCACTGTTGCCCGGGTTCGCGGCGGCGTCGGTCTGCACCAGCGTGGCGTTGCCCGATCGGCGGACGCCGCTGACGATGCCGCGGCTGACGCTGTTCTGCAGCGTGCCGAGGGCCGAGCCGATGGTGACGACTTCTTGTCCCGGCCGGAGCGTCTCGGCCGTTCCCATTGGGATGATCACCTGGTTGGCCGCGGGCGTCATCACCTTGAGGATGGCGATGTCGAAGGCCGGCGACTTCAGGTCGACCCGCGCCGAAACGGTCGTGCCGTCCATGAGCCGCAGCTTCACGAACCCGTCGTCCTTGACGACGTGCACGTTGGTGATGATGGTGTCGGGGCGCACGAAGAACCCGCTGCCGCGGCCCGATGAGGTTTCGACCAGCACGACCGCGGGCATGACGCGGCCGACCACATCTTCGAGCGATCCCGGCCCGGTGGGTACGACCGCGGCAGCAGCCGGCGCGGGCGTCGGCTCCGGCGTCACTGCAGCTGGCCTGGCGAGTTCGGCCTCCCACGCGCGCCGTTCGGGCGACGCTTCTTCTCCAGGTGCGGCAGCGGGTGGGGCAAGGCCCGGCTCTTCGGGAGCGTTCGATCGGGTCACTTGCGCGGCGGATTCAGCCACGGGCGCCCGCGACAGTGACCAGTAGCCAGCCGCGCCGATTGCTCCGATCAAGACAATGGCTACGGCCAGGTTGGCAGCAGAAAAACCGCCCTGCTGGCTGGTGGGCTCGGGCGCGTCCCCGACGCCGTAGGGGACGTCGGCGCCACACCGGCAGGTCGCCACGGTGCGAGGCACGCGGCGACCGCAGGACGGGCAGAGGCGAGTCGATCCCGGAGCCGGGTCAGGCATGAGTCATAATAGTCAGGATCGTCGGCCTTCGCGCTCGGCGCCAGGCCGGAGCAGGCTCGACAGGACCAGAATCTTCAGTGAATCAGCCCCACATCCGAAATTTTTCGATCATCGCGCACATCGACCACGGCAAATCGACCCTGGCCGATCGGTTCCTGGAGGTGACGGGCGCGCTGCAGATGCGCGAAATGTCGGCGCAGGTGCTCGACAGCATGGATCTCGAGCGCGAGCGCGGCATCACCATCAAGGCCCATCCGGTGCGGCTGTCGTACACCGCCAAGGATGGCCAGACCTACGTGCTCAACCTGATTGATACGCCGGGCCACGTCGACTTCAGCTACGAAGTCACCCGCTCGCTGGCCGCATGCGAAGGCGCGCTGCTGCTGGTTGATGCGTCGCAGGGGGTCGAAGCCCAGACGTTGGCGAATGCATACCTCGCGGTCGAGAACAACCTCGAGATCATCCCGGTCATCAACAAGATCGACCTGCCGAGCGCCCAGCCTGAAGAGGCGCGCCGCCAGATTGAGGAGATTATCGGCCTCGACGGCGACACGGCAATTCTCGCCAGCGCCAAGGAAGGCACCGGGGTGGTCGAGATCCTCGAGGCGGTGGTCACGCGGCTGCCGCCGCCCGACGGCGACCCGGCCGCCCCGCTCAAGGCGCTGATCTTCGATTCCTGGTACGACTCGTACCGCGGCGTGGTGATCGTGGTGCGCGTGCTCGAGGG
>JANMUX010000419.1:0-3544 GCA_031392125.1 Acidobacteriota bacterium
GCGTTGAGCTTCATGGTGCACGAGCCGAGCGGGATCATCGAGGTGTCGAGGCCGACGTCTTTGCGCTCGAGGCTCCGGATGTAGCGCATCATTTCGGATTCCGAGCGATGCGTATTGAAGACCGGGTGCGTCAGGTAAGAGCTGGTTCGCTGCAGGGCGCCGGGCCACGACGGCCGCTGTGCCCCCTTGACGTCCACCGCCACTGCGCTGCCGGGCTTACCGGCAGCTTCGGCGAACACATCCAGGATCGCGGCCAGGTCAGCCGCTGTCACTGTCTCGTCGAGCGCGATGCCGACTTCCGTGTCGCCGACGTAGCGGAAATTCAGCTCACGTTGGAGTGCGCCCTTGCGGATGGCCGCCGCGCGGACAGCATCGGTTTGAATGCGCAAGGTGTCGAAGTAGTGCAGATTCGACTGCTGGTAGCCGAGCGACGCGAGTGCCCCTTCGAGGGCCCGCGCGAAGGTATGGATGCGCGAAGCGATCGCCCTGATGCCTTCGGGGCCGTGGTACACCGCGTACATCGCCGCCATGTTGGCCAGCAAGGCCTGTGCGGTGCAAATGTTCGAGGTCGCCTTCTCGCGGCGAATGTGCTGCTCGCGCGTTTGCAGCGCCATGCGGTAGGCACGGTGGCCATGAACGTCGACCGACACGCCAATCACGCGTCCCGGCATGTGGCGCACGTACTCCTGGCTGGTGGCGAAGAAGGCGGCGTGCGGGCCGCCGAAGCCGAGCGGCACACCGAACCGCTGCGAGTTGCCAAAGACGACGTCAGCGCCCATCTCACCGGGAGAGGTTGCCAGTGCGAGGGCCAACAGATCGGTGGCCACCGCGACTCGCACGCCGGCAGCGTGGGCCTTGTCGATGAACGGCTTCAAATCATCGAGCCGCCCTGCTTCATCCGGATACTGGACCAGCGCGGCGAACACGAGCGGCTCGTCCAGCCTCATCTGGTCGGCCGGCCCGATCCTCAGCTCGATGCCAAGCGGCTCGGCGCGGCTACGCAGCACGGCAATCGTCTGCGGAAAGCACCGGTCCGATACCAGGAAGATGCCATTGGCGTCGCCGAGCTTCTTGCCCTGCACACGGTGCAGCAGCGCCATGGCCTCGCCGGCCGCGGTGCCCTCGTCTAGCAGTGACGCGTTTGCCACGGCCATGCCCGTCAGGTCAGTGACCATGGTTTGGAAATTCAGGAGCGACTCGAGCCGGCCCTGCGCGATCTCGGCCTGGTACGGCGTGTAGGGCGTGTACCAGCCGGTGTTCTCGAACACGTTTCGGCGGATGACGCTCGGAATCAACGTGTCGGCGTAGCCGAGGCCGATAAAGCTGCGAAACACCTTGTTCTTCTTCGCGATGCCCTTGAGGCGCGCGAGGTAGGTCGATTCGCTTTCCGCGGCTGGAAGGTCGAGCGGCGCTTTGAGCCTGATGCTGGCCGGAATCGCTTCGTCGATGAGTTGATCGAGAGACGCGGCGCCCACTTCCTTGAGCATCGCGGCAATTTCGTCGCCGCGCGGGCCGATGTGACGGGGGGCGAACGTGTCGAGAGGGTCGAGAAACGGAACCTGCTTCATATTTTAGGGGTCTGACCCCTCTTGCGAGGGGCCGTTCGAAAACGAGGGGTCTGACCCCTACTTCGCGATCAGTGCTTCGTATGCGGCCGTGTCCATCAAACCCGCGGCTTCGTCGGCACTGGCCAGTTTGACTTTCACCATCCAGGCTTCGTGCGGCTTGCTGTTCACCTGGTCGGGGCGGTCCTTGAGCTCGCCGTTGGTCGCAACCACCTCGCCGGTCACCGGCGCGAACAGCTCGGACACCGCCTTCACCGACTCGATCGTGCCGAATACCTGGCCGGCGGTCATGGTCGTGCCGACCTCTGGCAGTTCGACGTAAACCACGTCGCCCAGCTGCTGCTGGGCGAAGTCGGTGATGCCAATGGCGCCGGTGTCGCCGTCAACGCGGATCCACTCGTGCTCTTTCGTGTACTTGAGGTCTGCTGGATAGGCCATTTGGTCAGCTCTTCTTGGGACGTTTGTAAAAAGGCATGGGAACGACCATCGCCTTGGCGCGGCGGCCGCGGATGTCGATCTCAATCTCGGTGCCGGGCGCCTTCAGCGCAGTCGGGAGGTAGGCCATGCCAATGGCCTTCTTCAAGAATGGCGTCTGCGTGCCGCTGGTCACGACCCCAACCTGCTGGCCGTCATGGAACACGGGGTGGCCGTGGCGGCCGATGGCACGCTCGGTCATCTCGAAGCCAATCAGGGTGCGGGCGGTGCCGGCAGCCTTCTGCGCGTGCAGCACGTCGCGGCCAAGGAACTCGGTCTTGTTCCAGCCGACAATCCAGTTCAGGTCAGCCTCGACGACAGTGGTCGTTTCGTCGATGTCGTTGCCATGCAGCCGCATGGCTGCTTCCAGGCGCAGCGTGTCGCGCGCCCCCAAGCCGGCGGGAATCAAACCGTGCGGCTTCCCCGCCGCCAGCAGCGCATCCCACACCCGTGCGGCCATGGCGGGGGGGACCATTACTTCAAAGCCATCTTCGCCGGTGTAACCCGTTCGCGATACCGTGCCGCGCACCGCAGCGATTTCGCCGTGGGCGAACCAGTAATACTTGATGGCGGGCAACTCGATGGCGGTCAGTGTCTGCAGAATCTCCTGCGCCTTGGGACCTTGCACCGCGATCAGCGCGTAGCGCTCGCTGGAATTCACGATCGCGACGTCGGGTACGGCGTCCTTGGCCTTGGCCGAAATCCAGGCCCAGTCCTTGTCGATGTTACCGGCGTTGATTACCAGCAGGAAGTGCGACGGCCCGAACCGGTAAACCAGCAGGTCGTCCACGAACGTGCCTTCTGGCGAGGTGAGGCCCGAATACTGGATCTGGCCAATCTGCAGCTTTGACGCGTCGTTGCTGGTGATGTACTGCACCGCCTCGAGAGCGCCCTTGCCGGCAATTTCGACCTCGCCCATGTGCGACACGTCAAACAGGCCTGCGGCCGTCCGCACGGCGTTGTGCTCGGCGGTGATGCCCGAATACTCGACTGGCATGTCCCACCCGCCAAAAGGGACCATGCGGGCGCCGAGGGCAACGTGTGATGCGTGTAGCGGGGTTTTCTTGAGCGGAGCGGTGACGGAATCAGTCATTTAAATGAGGGGGCTCACCTGAATAAGGTGAACCCCCAAAAGGTACTATGCTGCTCCGCTACCGTCAAGACGACTCGCGGGCCTTTCGACGGCCGTGCACGCGTTCGCCACCGACGATGCAGGCGGCAATCGAGACGCAGGTGATGACCACGGCGAGCCAAGGATTGGCGGCGTAGCCAAGTTGCATGGCTGCCGGCACGACAAAACTCGTCAAGAGCCCTGCGACTAACAGACCAACGACGACCTCACCGAGAATCCGGGACAGCATCGAACGCCTCCTTCAGGTGATTAGAGTCTAGACCGGCATCCCGCCCGAGCAGCTGATTAGCCAGAAGAACGCGAGTTCTCCTTGCAAGGAGAACTCGCGTTCTTCTGGCTAATCAGCTGCTCGGGCGGGATGCCGGTCTAGACT
>JANMUX010000341.1:0-19155 GCA_031392125.1 Acidobacteriota bacterium
TGATCAGCGCGCGCATGACGAGCGAGACCGAAGCGGAATTGCAGCGCGACCTCACCGAAGCCGCCACGCTCGTCGACGAGCAGCGCCGGACCCAGTTTGACAACGTCGCGCGAACGGCGCGCCTGATCGCCGACCTGCCCAAGTTCAAGGCGGTGATCGAGATCGCCGATCGGCCCACGCTGCAGCCAATCGCCGCCGACTACCAGTTGCAGGCGGGCGCCGACTTGTTGATGGTCACCGACCGGCGCGGCGACCTGCTCGCCATTTCGGGCGAGCCGGCTGCGCCCTCGGCCTCGGCCTCAGACCTCGAGCTGGTGCTCGGGGGCCAGATCGCGCCTGCCTTCTGGCAGCATCCGCGCGGGGTGATGGAGGTGGTGAGCGTCCCGGTCACGCTGGGCCTGGAGCGGCCCGAGGTTCTTGGGGTGCTCAGCGTCGGTTACCTGCTCGATGATCGACGGGCCGCCCAGTTCAAGGCGCTCACTGGTGCCGACATTGCGTTTGCCATGGGCGGTGTGGTGCGGGCCTCGACACTGCGTGGCTCGCGCGACTCACTGGCGCCGCTCCTGACGGCCTCCGCCCCAACCCGCATCGTGATCGGCGGCGAAGAATACGTGGCGCTGACCACGCCGCTCGGGCCGGGCACTGCCGCGGCCGCTCCCTCGGCCATCGTGCTCCGCTCTCGTAGCGAGCGGCTGCGTTCGCTCGGCGCCATCCAGGCGGCCCTCGGCGGCATCGCCCTCGGCGCGACCCTGCTCGCGATTGTCATCAGCTACGGAGTCGCTCGCACCATCTCGCGTCCCCTGGCCACCATCACCGACCACATGCGGCAGGTTGCCGCCACCGGCGACCTGACGCGGAAGATTCCCACCGCGCGCCAGGGTGGCTGGGACGATGACGATGCCCACATGCTGGCGACGACTTTCAACTTGCTGACAGATTCGATCGTCCGGTTTCAGCGCGAAGCCAGTCAGCGTGAACGGCTGTCGTCGCTTGGGCGCCTGTCGACGGTAATCGCCCACGAGGTCCGCAATCCGCTGATGATCATCAAGGGCGCCCTGCGCACGCTCGCCCGCGACGGCGCCACCGCGGCTGACGTCCGCGATGCCGCCACTGACATCGACGAAGAGATCGATCGGCTGAATCGCCTGGTCAACGACGTGCTCGACGTCGCCCGTCCGATTCGTTTCGACCCGGCGCCCACCGACATCAACCGCGTGTGCCGCGACGCCGCCGGGGCCGTCAGCACTCACGACGAACACCCCGTGGCAATCGAACTTGCGACCGGCCTGCCAACCGTGGTCACCGACGCCGAGCGGCTGCGCACCGTGCTGATCAACCTGCTGACCAACGCCCAGCATGCCGTTGAGGCGATTCCGGGGGCACAGGTTCGGTTGTTGACCGGCGCCGTCGGCGACCGCCGGGTGGCCATCACTATCCGCGACACCGGCAAGGGCATCGCGGACGACGACCTGGCGCGCATTTTCGATCCCTACTTCACGACCCGTCGCGCCGGCACCGGGCTTGGCCTCGCCATTGCAAAGAACATCGTCGACGGCCTGGGCGGCTCGATCGGTGTCACGACCCGGCCGGGCGCCGGCACCGACTTCCGCGTCGAGATCGGCGACGCGCCACTTCGCGCCGACGCTGAAGACAGTAGGCTATAGACCACCATGCCGGGCAGCATTCTTCTCGCCGACGACGAAGAGAAAATTCTCAAGACCCTCGGCCGCGCCCTACGAGATGAGGGGCACGAGGTGACGACCGCGTCGAACGCGCGCGATGCGGCGCGCTGCCTGAACGAGCGGGCGTTCGACCTGCTGGTCATCGATTTCCTGATGCCCGATCGCACCGGCCTTGACGTTATTCGCGACCTGGCCGCGTCGGTCCCCGAGAGCGAGCGGCCCGCCATCGTGATGATGACCGCGCACGGCAGTATCGAGAGCGCGGTCGAGGCGATGAAGCTTGGCGCCCGCGATTACCTGCAGAAGCCGTTCGAGGTGGAAGAGTTACTGGTGCTGGCGCGCCGCTCCCTCGAAGACCAGCGCGCACGAACCGGGTTGCGCTACCTGTTGAGCGAGCGCGATGCGGAGTTCGATCATTACGGCATCATCGGGCGCAGCCGTCCCATTCGCGATGTCATCACGCGGGCGGAGCTGGTGGCGGAATCAAAGAGCACGGTGCTGGTCACCGGCGAGACCGGCACCGGCAAGGAGTTGGTGGCGCGCGCCATTCACGCACGGAGCGCCCAACGCACCATGCCGATGATCAAGGTCAACTGCGCCGCGATTCCGGAGACCCTGCTCGAATCAGAGCTATTCGGCCACGTGCGGGGCGCTTTCACCGGCGCCTCCTTCACCAAGAAGGGCCGCTTCGCCCTCGCCGATGGCGGCACGATCTTCCTGGATGAGATCGGCACGGTGGCGTTGAGCGTGCAGGCCAAGTTGCTGCGCGTGCTGCAAGACCGCGAGTTCGAGCCGCTCGGCGCCGAACGGACGCAGCGCGTCGACGTGCGCGTCATTGCCGCCACCAACCGCGACCTGCGACAGCTGGTCGGGGAAGGCAAGTTCCTCGAGGACCTGTTCTACCGGCTGAATGTGATCCCGATTGAAATGCCGCCGCTGCGCGAGCGGGCCGAGGACATACCGCTGCTGGTTGATCACTTTGTGAGACGGTTCGCCGACCGCACCGGCAAGCGGATTGACGGCGTCGATGAAAAGGCGATGGCGGAGCTTGCAGGCTATGGCTGGCCCGGCAACGTGCGCGAGTTGGAGAACACCATCGAGCGCGCGGTGGTGCTTTCTACCGGGTCGCTGCTGAGCAGCCAGTCGGTCTGGCTGATGAGCGCCACCGCCACGCCGGCCACCGCCGCCATCCCCTCGCTAAAGCTGCACCGGAACCTCGAATGGGCCGAGCGCGAAACCATGCGGCGCGCGCTCGAGCAGTCTCGCGGGGTCAAGAAAGACGCTGCGGAGCTGATGGGCATCAGTCAACGGGCCCTCAGTCACTACCTCGCGAAACACAGAATTGAAGGCTGATCCGCTTACGGCCGGCGTAAGCGCTTACGCCCCGCGAACACTTTGCCGCGCCTGGCTGCTGACATCCTCACCGACGACCGTCGGGAATCGCCCGTTGGCCGCTAGGCATCACCCTTGCTTAGGCTGAGCCAGGTGACGCCGAACCTGACCTTTATTGTTGATTCAGTTGCCGCGGCGGGGACGGCGCTCCTGTTGGGGGTGGCAGCGATGTCATTTCCTCAACAGGACCCTGCCGCGGCTTCTGCGCCTTTCGACTATGCTCAGGACGAGCCGCGTGTGATCGAAGTCGTGGCCAAGAAGTTTGCCTTCGAGCCGGCACGGATCGAGGTCACCGAGGGAGAGCGCATCCGCCTGGTGGTCACCTCGCCCGACGGCGTCCACGGCGTCGGCATCAAGAAATTTCGTGTCGAGAAAGTTGTCCCGCGAGGCGGCAAACCGGTCACCATCGATTTCGTTGCCTCGGCCGTGGGTGTGTTTCCCATTCTCTGCTCCGAGTACTGCGGCAATGGCCACGAAGACATGAAGGGCATGCTCGTCGTCACCGCTCGTAAATGATGATCTTTCAAACGAGGCCTATGATTCGACTTCAGTTTGCCGCCGTAGGGCTACTCATGGCCATCGGTTCAGCGGCCTGTGATGAACGATTGAGTGACATCGCGGGGCCGACGCCGAACCTGGAACCAACCCTGTCAAGCATCCAGCGCGAGATTTTCAGTGTCTCGGATTCAACCGGGCGCCTCTCGTGCGTCCAGTGCCACACCAATGCCGGCCGCACGCCGTCAGCGGGTCTCCTGATGGTCGACGGCCAGTCGTTTGCGGCCCTGGTCAACCAGCCGAGTCGCGCCAAGCCTGGCGCGGTGTTCGTCATTCCTGGCGACCCAGATAACAGTTACCTGGTTCAGAAGCTCGAGGGGTCGCCTACTATTACCGGGGCGCGCATGCCGAGGAACGCCGGACCGTTCCTGACCGCCGGACAGATGAGCATCATTCGCCGCTGGATTCAGCTGGGCGCCAAGAACGATTAGGAGTTGGTTGTGAGCCGTACGATTCGAACGTTAGTTCTCGCGCTTGGCATGGCGGCCTTCGCCAGCCCGGTGTTCGCCCAGGCCCCGCCCACGGGGGTGCCTCCCGCAACCGCTGCGCAGGAGACCGACGACCCGGACATGGATCCCAACAAGGCGCAGCCAGATTTCGGCTTGGCGACGCTGGCCACCAACCTGCGGATGCCGCGAAACAAGATGGCGTTCCGGATGTCCCACCGGTTCGCCCGGCCCTTGGGTCAGGGCGACTTCGGCGACCTGGTCGACGATTTCTTCGGATTCGACTCGGGCGCCCTGATCGGGTTGGAGCTGCGCTACGGGCTCATTCGGGGTGGCCAGGTCGGCATCTACCGCACGTCGGACCGGACCATCCAGTTCTTCGGCCAGTACGAACTCACGTCTCAGAAGTCATTCCCGGTTGGGATCAGCGCGCTGGCCACGGCGGAGGGCACCGATAACTTTCGCGACAGCTACTCGCCTGGCCTCGCCGCGGTGATTTCGCGTGAAATCGGCGACCGTGGCGCGCTCCACATCCAGCCCGCGTGGGTCAACAACAGCAACCCGCAGCCAACCGAGCTGGTCGACGACAACGACACGTTCATGATTGGCCTCGGAACACGCCTGCGGTTCCGGAAGTCCACCTACCTGGTGTTCGAAGCGTCACCACGCATCTCGGGCTACGATCCGAACGTGACCTTGATCAGCTTCGGCATCGAGCAACAGGCCGGCGGTCACTTGTTTCAGATCAATGTCTCCAACGGCGTCGGCACCACGCTCGCCAACGTCGCGCGCGGCGGCAGTTCCTACGACGATTGGTACATTGGCTTCAACCTCTCTCGTAAGTTTTTTTAGGAGCGCAGACGTGACGAAATATTTGCTCGCGACAGGGCTGGCTGTCGTCGTGGCCGCGACCGCGGCCGCGTGCGGCGGCAGCTCGAGCACGCCGACCACACCGACACCGCCCGCCGCCACGACGCCGCCGGCCGCCACGACGCCACCGGCCACCACCACACCGCCATCCTCGACCGCCACGATCACGATCGGCGCCGACGGCAACGCCAGCCCGTTGACCGTGACCATCACACGCGGCGGCCGGGTCACCTTCGTCAACAACCATAGCCAGCCGCACGACATGTCGTCGGATCCGCATCCTGAACACACCAATTGCACTGAACTCAACCAGGTGGGGTTTTTGACGTCAGGGCAATCGCGTACGAGCGGCAATCTCAATACCGCGCGCACCTGCGGGTTTCACAATCACAACCAGCCCACCAACGCCGGCCTTCGGGGCTCGATAATTATTCAGTAATCGTAGACGCCCTTGCCGACCTTGCGGCCCAGCCGTCCATCGCGGACGTGCTGTTCGAGCAGGGGGCAGGGGCGGAACTTCTCGCCGAGCGTCCGGTGCAGGTACTGCAGGATGCTGAGGCGGGTATCGAGCCCCACCAGGTCCACCAGTTCGAACGGCCCCATCGGGTGGTTCAACCCGAGCTTCAGCGCCTTATCGATGTCGCGGGCACTCGCCACGCCGTCCTGCAGCATGTAGAACGCTTCGTTGCCGATCATCGCGTTGATGCGGCTGGTGACGAAGCCCGGCGACTCTTTCACGAGCACCGTCTCCTTCCCCATCTGGATCGACACCGCCTCCATCACCGCGACCGTCTCGGCCGTGGTGTCGAGCGCCTTCACAACTTCGATCAGCTTCATGCGGTGGACGGGGTTGAAGAAGTGCATGTCGCCCATGCGTCCGGGGTTGGCGAGCACCGCCGCCATCTCGGTGATGCTGAGGGCTGAGGTGTTCGACGCCAGCACCGCGTGCGGCGGCGCCGCTGCTTCGACCTCGCGGAACAGCGCGAGCTTGAGGTCGATCTTCTCTGGGGCCGCCTCGATCACGATGTCGGCCTCGCGCACCGCATCGGCCACGCCCGTCGCCACGCGCAAGCGCGCCCGCATGGCTGCGCCGTCCTCGGCGGTCACCTTGCCCAGTTCTACGCCCTTCTGGATCACCGCGCCGATCGCGGCCTTGCCTTTGTCCAACTGCGCTTGTGACACGTCATAAAGCACCGTGTCGAAGCCGGCAGCCATGGCGGCATGGGCAATGCCGTGCCCCATGGTGCCCGCCCCGAGAACCGCAACGGTCTTAACGTCCATGAAAGTCCGGCTTTCGCTTTTCGAGACTGGCGGCAATGCCCTCGCGCGCATCGTCGCTTTCGAACAACCGCTGCTGCAGCTCGCGCTCGAGCGCCAGGCCTTCATGGAAACCCACTTCAAGGCCTGATTGCACCGCGCGCTTGATGTGGCCCACGGCCTTGCTGGCCTTGTTCGGCGGGGTGAACTGCCTGGCGTACTCGTGGATGGCGTCGGCGAACGTCCGACCGTTGAGGTCGGCGTCGCCCCACACGTGATTGACCAATCCCATGTCACGTGCTGCTTCGAACGTAAACAGTGAACCGAGCGCCATGGTCTCGATTGCCGTGGCCTTGCCGACGATGCGCGCGAAGCGCTGGGTGCCACCGGTGCCTGGCAACACCCCGAGTGCCACTTCAGGCATGCCGATCTTGCCGCCGCCCTGCCGCGCGATCCGGATGTCGGCCGCCATGGCCACTTCGAGACCGCCGCCGACCGTGTGGCCATTGAGCGCCGCGATCACCAGCTTGGGCGTTTGCTCCAGGCGACTGAGCGTCTCGTTGGCGTGCAGACAGAAGTAGTACTTGAACGTGGGATCGGCGTCTTTCAGCATGCCGATGTTGGCGCCGGCGCAAAAGAATTTCTCGCCAGCGCCGGTGATCACAATCACATGGACGGCGGTGTCCATCCGCGCCTTTAGGACAGCGGCGTCCAGCTCCTGCATCATCTCGTAGGAGTAGGTGTTGGCCGGCGGATCGGTCAGGGTGATGGTGGCCACCCCGTCGGCGACGAGGTAGCCGATCTAGGTGGCGCTCATTGCTGGGTGCGGACGTACTCGAAGTCAATCGGTTGGCGGTTGATGCCCTTCTGCGGGGGCGCAATGTAATTCGCAAACTGGCCCGGTTTGTAGACCGGGGTCGCCTGGATGCTGTGGAGGTATGCCTTGTCCGCGGGTGACGGGATCCAGTCGTATTTCTTCCGTTCCCACTCCTCGGCAGTCAGCTGATTACCGAACGGGTCGAAGTACTTGCCGGCATAGACACCGACCTTGCGATTGAACCGGCGCGACGGCAGCGTAATGCGTTCCGACATGCCGTGCGCTTCCAGCACGCGCTTGTTCCAGCGGTCCACGCCGGCCTGGCAATCGCCGACATACCAGTCGCGCAGCACTTCGTTCAAGGCGTTGCGCATGGGCACTTCTTCGCGAATGATCAGGCCGCTGTCGTCCATCAGGTCGAGCACATACATGTTGCCCGCCAGGATGTGGTCGTCGTCAAACTTGTCTTCCTCGGCGCGGCCCTTGAGCCCGTTGGAGAAATAGGCAGCCGCGTTGCTCGACACTTCGCTGCCGTGCAGGTCGAGGCTCTGGCTGAACCAGAAGTTGACGAACTTCTGGATCAACGGCAGATCGATGCCGCCTTCCTTGCGCACGTCGCCCGAAAAGCCGGTTTCGCGCAGCAGCTGGCAGGTGCGCTCGAGAATGCGGGCCAGCCCGCTCTCGCCGACGAACATGTGATGGGCTTCTTCGGTCAGCATGAACTTCGTCGTCCGGGCCAGCGGGTCGAGCGAGCTTTCTGACAACGAGAGTAACTGCGACTTGCCGTCACGATCGGTAAACATGGTGAAGGCGAAGAAGTCGAGCCAGGTGTCGATCGGCTCGTTGAATGCCTCGAGCATGCGCGGCGTGTCGTCGTTGCCGCTGCGGCGCTCGAGCAGCGCCTCGGCTTCTTCCCGGCCGTCGCGGCCGAAGTACGAGTGCAGCAGGTAGACCATGGCCCACAGGTGCCGGCCTTCTTCGACATTGACCTGGAACAGGTTGCGCAGGTCGTACAGGCTCGGGCAGTGGGCGCCGAGCGAACGCTGCTGTTCGACGCTCGCGGGCTCGGTGTCGCCCTGGATGACGATCAGGCGGCGCAGCTGATTGCGGAATTCGCCCGGCACTTCCTGCCACACGGGTTGGCCCTTGAAGTCGCCAAAGCCAATGCGGCGATCGGGGACGGGCTCGGCGAGAAAAATGCCCCAGCGGTATTCCGGCAGCCTGACGAAGTCGAAGTGCGCCCAACCGGCCGCGTCTACGCTGGTGGCAGTCCGCAGGTAGACCTGGTGGCTGTCCTGGAACCCCGGAGGGCCCATGTCGCGCCACCAATCGAGGTAGGCGGGCTGCCAGTGCTCGAGTGCCCGTTGCAGCTTTTTATTGCCGGCCAGGTCGACGTTGTTAGGAATGCGTTCGGCTGAAATCATGGGCGTTCCTCGTGGCGACAAACCTTCAGGTTTGTCGATCCTTATGTGCGCTTGAAGTCAAAGGTCGGACGGCCTTCGCGGCCGTAGGTCATCAGCGCGCCGCGTTCGCCGACGGCGTTGGGCCGCTGGAAGATCCAGTTCTGCCAGGCGGTCAGGCGGCCAAAAATTTTCGTTTCCATGGTCTCGGGACCGGCGAAGCGAAGGTTCGCCTCCATCCCCGTCAGCGCGTCCGGCGAAAACGCCGCACGCGCCTCGAGCGCCATCCGCACTTCGTCGTCCCAGTCGATGTCGTCAGGCGCCGAGAACACCAGGCCGGCCCCGAGCGACGCCTGTGCGTCGAGCGGGCCGTCGTGCGACAGCGCCTTGCCCACCGACTCGGGTTCGCCCAGGAAGCGCACCTGCAGCCGCGTGAGGCCGTTGCTCATGGGATAGGCGCCGCCGTTCATCGCCGACAGCTCGATGGTGTTGGGGTCGTCCGGGTGATCGAGCATGTAGACGCGGTCGGCCGCCAGCGCAAGCTCGAACAGCGTTCCGGCAAAGGCATTGCCCGGCTCGATCAGCGCAAAGAAACTGCGCGACGTCAGGTCCACGCGCTTCAGCGTGCGGCGGATCAGGCTGATGATCTCGCGCACGAGCCAGTTCGACTTGTTGGCGTCGAGCGAGGCATCGACCGCCAGCACCGCCTTCGGATCGCCGGTCGCGCGCAGGACGACGGTGCCAATCTCTGGCTCGTTCAGCCGAAGCCGCAGCAGCGCGTCATCCAGTTCGCGGAACGCGCGAATGGCCCACGCCTGGTCGCCGGCGGCCAAATACCCGGCGGCGTCGGCGGGCTGCGCTGAATCGGGCGCGCTGATCGTTAACTCGCACAGGCGCTTGGCCCGGTCGATCGCGCCCATCACGTACTTGTAAGCGATCGTGTCACCGTCGACCGCGGGCGACAGCGGACCGAGCGTGATGCCAGGGCCGGCCTTCGGGCGATCGGACGTCGCCGCCAGTTCCTGCGCGCGCTTGGCGACCGCTTCCTGGAACTTGCTGGTCGGAAACACCGCATCAACGAAGCGGCCTTCGACGGCGCGCTTGCCGCGCACACCCTCGGTCAGGGTGCTGAAGTCGTCCGCGAGATCGCGCCGCACCTTGCGCTTGTCAACCACGCGGGTCAAGCCGCCGGTGCCAGGCAGCACGCCAAGCAGCGGTGTCTCGGGCAGTCCCACCGACGCGCTGCCGTCATCGACCAGCAGAATCTCATCGCAGGCCAAGGCGAGCTCGTAGCCACCGCCCGCACAAATGCCGTTCACGGCCGCCATGAACTTGATACCGCTATGGGCGCTCATGTCCTCCATGCCCAGGCGCGTCTCGTTGGTGAACTTGCAGAAGTTCACCTTGAACGCGTGGCTCGAGCTGCCGAGCATGAAGATGTTGGCGCCGGCGCAGAAAATCCTCGGCTTGAGGCTGGTCAGAATGACGGCATGGGCTTCCGGGTGTTCGAAACGCAGGCGCTGCAATATGTCGGCGAGTTCGATGTCAACGCCCAGGTCGTAGGAATTGAGCTTCAGCTTGTAGTCGTCGGGCCGCAAACCGGCGTCTTCGCGGACGTCCATGGCCAGCGTCGCGATGTTGCCGTCAACCGTCAGCTTCCAGTGCTTGTACTGGTCGGGAGAGGTTTCGAAATTGACCAAGGGAGTCGGCGCGGTGTGTTCCACAAATCGAAGTTTACTACGTTCTTAAACGCTCGTTCAAATGTATCCTAGGAAGACCATGGCCAAGAGCGCATCTGCGTCGGACCGCCGCACCGAAATTCTGAAGAGTGCGGCCGCGGCATTCCGGCGTCGCGGGTATCACGGGGCCAGCGTCGACGAGATCGCATCGGCCCTGGAGATGACCAAGGGCAACCTCTACTATTACTTCAAGAACAAGGAAGAAATTCTCTTCGCCTGTCACGACTACTCGCTCGACATGCTGCTCGCGTTGATGGCCGACGTCCAGGCCGAGACATCGAGCCCAGAGGCCAAGCTGCGCAAGCTCGTCCTCGCGTTCGTGCACCTGATTCTCGACGAGTTGCACGGCACGGCGTTGACGCTCGACCCCGAAGCGCTGTCTCCCGTGCTGTTCAAGCGCGTGATCGCCAAGCGCGACCAGTTCGATCAGGGCGTGCGGGCCATCATTCAGCAGGGGATCGATCAGGACATCTTCAGGCCGGGCGACCCAAAGCTTATTGAGTTCGCGATGATGGGCGCGGTCAATTGGATTCCGAAGTGGTTCGACCCGCAAGGGCCGGCGACGTCGGACCAGATCGGCGATGCCTTTGCCGACTACCTGGTCGGTGGACTGAAGAAATAGCCGCGAATTCGCGTCTCAGTGACGTAACCGTCACAGGAAACGCAGATACTGTCATCGCTCGAGTCTTCCCGCCAATTTCGATAACGAGGCCTCAATGAAGTTAGCTCGCCCGTGTTCTGTTCTTGCGCTGTTTGCGTGCGCCGCCTGGCTCACGCTTGCCAACCCCTTTGCCGCGGGTCAAGCCAGCCTCATGGCGCTCGACGTCGCTTACACACAGGACTTCAACACGCTGGCCGTGTCGGGCTCGACTAATGCTTCAACCCCTGTGGGCTGGGAGTTCGCCGAGACGGGAACCAACGCCAATCTGAACTATTCGGCTGGCACCGGCAGTGGCAATGCCGGCGACACCTACAGTTTCGGTGCGACCGCGGCGGCCGATCGTGCCTTTGGCGGGTTGCAGAGCGGCTCGCTCGTGCCAACGATCGGGGCGGTCTTCGTCAACAACACGGGGCAGACGGTAACCAGCCTCGACATCGCCTACCTCGGCGAGCAATGGCGCCTTGGCGCGCTGTCGCGACCGGATCGGCTCGACTTTCAATACAGCCTGAACGCCACGACCGTGGCGACCGGAACCTGGGTGGATGTCAACACTCTCGATTTCCTGGCCCCTGTCACCACGGGCGCCGCCGGCGCTCTCGACGGCAACGCTGCCGCGAACCGGACCCAGATTAGCGGGTCGATCACTTCCTTGAGCATCGCGCCCGGAGGGACCGTCCTCATCCGCTGGACGGACTTGAACGCTGCAGGCTCCGACGATGGCCTGGCGGTGGACGACTTCAGCATCACCCCGCGCGGCGGTGATGTCGTCCTCCCGTCGCTGACCATCAACAACGTGTCGGTGATGGAAGGCGATGCCGGCACGGTTAACGCCATCTTCACGGTGACGGCCTCGACCAGCCTGCACACCGGGATCACGTTCGACATCGCTACCGCCGATGGCGCGGGGGGCACGGCCGCCACGCTCGCTGACCTCGATTACGTGGCCCGGCAGGACTCGGGCCAGCAGATCGCGGCCGGCACCACGACCTACTCGTTCACGGTGACCGTGAATAGCGACATCAACGTCGAAGCGCCCGAAACTTTCTTCGTGAACGTGACCGGTGTGTCTGGCGCGACACTTTCCGACGGCCAAGGCGTTGGCACCATCGACAATGACGATGTGCCGCCGCCGGTCGTGTCTGACGTCGTGATCAGCCAGGTCTACGGCGGCGGTGGCAACGCCGGCGCAACCCTGCGCAACGACTTCATCGAACTGTTCAACGCCGGGTCGAGTGCGGTCAGCCTGAGCAACTGGTCGGTCCAGTACAACGGTGCAACCGCCACGGGCTCTTGGGCAGTCACTCCGCTGAGCGGCAGTATCGCGCCCGGCGGCTATTACCTGGTGCAGCAGGCGCCGGGGGCCAATGCAGGCGCCGCCGCACTGCCGGCACCGGACGCGACCGGAACCAGTGCCATGGGTTCGACGGGTGGCAAAGTCGCCCTCGTGCCCACCACGACGGCGATCGCGGTGAGCTGCCCGGTTTCCGGGGTCATTGACCTGGTCGGTTACGGCAACGCCAACTGTTTCGAGGGCGGCGCGGCAGCGTCGGCCACGACCAACACCACGGCGGCACTACGTAAGCGTGGCGGTTGCTACGACACCGACAGCAACCGCGTCGATTTTTCAATCGCTGAACCGACGCCTCGTAATTCGGCCACTGCGCTGCGCAGCTGCACCCCGGTCACGACGACGATCCACGACATCCAGGGCAGCGGGCTGGCGACGCCCTATCTCGGACAGGACGTCATCACCACCGGCATCGTGACCGCCCGCAAGAGCAACGGCTTCTTCCTGCAGGCGCCCGCGGCTGCCTACGACGCGAACCCCTCGACCTCGGAAGCGGTCTTCGTCTTTACCGCCTCGACCCCGGCAGTGCTGCCCGGCGACGAAGTGTCAGCGCGCGGCACCGCGACCGAGTTCTTCACCTTGACGCAACTCGAAAGCTCCCTGCCGGGCGACCTCACCGTCATTTCGCAGGGCAACGTGATTCCGGCCCCGATCACGTTGACGACGTCCATTCTCGATCCCGCCGGCGTGCCGCAGCAGCTCGAGCCGTTCGAAGGAATGCGCATGCAAGCGGCGGCGTTGGTATCGGTGGCGCCCACCGACGACTTTGGCGAAATCGCCACGGTGCTGCCAGGGGTGCAGCGACCGATGCGGGAACCGGGCATTCCGCTTTCGGACCCGGTGCCACCGGACCCGACCACTGGCGTGCCCGATTGCTGTATCCCGCGTTTTGACGGGAACCCCGAACGCATCGTCGTCGACACCGAGGGTCTGGTTGGCGCCACGGTGATCGCGGTCACCTCGAATGCCACGCTGGGCGGCGTCGTCGGTCCGCTCGACTTCAGCTTCGGCGCCTACAAGATTCTGCCCGAAGTACCGCCGACGGTCGGCGCCAACATGACCGGCGTCGCGGTTCCTGCTCCGCTCGCCGGCGAGTTCACGGTGGCCGGTTTCAACATCGAGTTCTTCGCCGGAAGTGAGATTCAGCGAAGGAAGGCGGCTCTTGCTATTCGTCAACTCATGCAGTCCCCGGATGTTATTGGCCACATCGAGATCCTGGACGAACCGGTGCTGCAGTCGCTGGCTGACCAGGTCAACGCCGATGCGATCGCCGCGGGGGAACCAAATCCCAACTACCAGGCCCGCGTGGCCGTTGGCCCGCCTATCGGTGGCCAACCGTCAGTGCAGAACCTCGGCTTCCTGGTGAAGACCTCGCGCGTGCGAATCGACTCGGTGAGCCAAGAGCCGGCCGGCACGTATCTGCCTCCCGGCAGCACCTCGCCGGTCGTTCTGCATGACCGGCCTCCACTGGTTTTGCGCGCGACCGTCGATCCGTTGGGCGTCAATCCACGACCGGTGATTGTCATCGTCAATCACCTCCGTTCGTTCATCGACATCGACCTTGTCACTGGCGATGGCCCGCGTGTCCGCGCCAAGCGGACGGCGCAGGCCGAGTCGCTGGCGCAGTTGCTGCAGGACCTGCAGACCGACAATCCAAATACCGCGGTGATCTCGGTCGGCGACTACAACGCTTACGAGTTCAACGACGGCTACACCGATCCCATCGCGATCATCAAAGGGTCGCCGACGGCCGACGAACAGATCGTCGTCGACGGCAGCGCGGACGTCGTGGACCCGGACTACGTGAATTTGACCGATGGTCTACCGGCGGCCGAGCGTTACAGCTTCATCTTCGAGGGCACGCCTCAGGCGCTGGACCATGTGCTCGTCAACACCGTCGCCAACGCCTATGTGCAGCGCTACGCGATTGCGCGCGGCAACTCGGACTTCCCCGGCAGCTCGGTGTTCACCAACGACCCGACGCGGCCCGAGGGAGCGTCGGATCACGACATGCCGGTGGCCTACTTCAGGTTCCCGCCGCCCTCGGCGGACCTTGCCGTCAGCATCGTCGCGAACACTGCGGCGGCTGCCGCCGGCAGTTCGGTTACTTACACCGTGGCGGTCACGAACAATGGCTTCTCGCCGGCACAGAACGTGGTCGTTACCGCCAACGGAACGACCACGACCTTTCCTTGGCTTGCCGCGGGCAGCGTCGAGAGCTTCACGTTCACGGCGGTGGTCGGCTGCGCGGTGCCGGACGCCTCGGTGCTCGTGACGACCGTGACGGTGGCATCGGCTACCTCGGATCCAGTGGCTGGCAACAACTCAGCGTCAGCGGCTGTGACCGTGACGAATGCGCCGCCGACGGTGACCGGTGTTTCGGCGAGCACCACCAGGCTCTGGCCCGCCAATCACAAGATGGTGGATGTGGAGCTAGGCTACGCGGCAGCCGATGAATGCGGGCCGGTGACAACGGTGGTGTCGGTAACCAGTAACGAACCGGTCAATGGCGCCGGCGACGGCAACACCTCGCCCGACTGGGAAGTCGTCAACGGCAACCTGGTTCGCCTGCGAGCCGAACGTGCGGGTGGCGGCTCGGGACGCGTCTACACCATCACCGTCAGCGCCACCGACGCGGCCGGACAGACGTCGCAGTCGTCGGTGGTTGTCACGGTTCCGCTCAGTAACGGCGGCCGTTAGGCACGGTCGCGGCCGGGGGCCTGCGCGGGCTCCCGGCCTCCTTCGACCCACGCGTTACGAGGGCGGAACCGCCTCCATCAGAATTCCGACGGCCTTGCGCAGCGCGCGGCCACCAGCGGCTACCCCTTTGTAGTGTCCCAACCGGACAATCGCGAGCTGGTGCGATGGGATCATCAGCACCGTCTGCCCGCCAACGCCGGACATGTAGAACGCTTCCTTCGGCGCCGGGAACGTGCTGTCGCCATTGATCCAGAAGAGCCCGCCGTAAATCGGGCGTTGATCTGCGGCCCAGGCCGGCGCGAGCGTGCGGACGAACTTCGCGTAGCCCTCGGGCAGAATCCGCTCACCGTTCCAGACGCCGTCCTGCAGGTAAAGGTTGGCAATGCGCGCCCAGTCGCGCCCCGAGCCCAGCTCGTAGCCGTGGGTGAGGAAGTTGCCGTGGGGGTCGGTGTCCATCACCATCGTGCGGATCCCCAACTTGTCAAAGAGCGCGCGCTGGGGGAACGAGTGGTAGTTCTCGTTGCGCTTCTCGACCGCCAGGCGAATCAGGTAGTTGGTGAGCACAGGATCGGTGTTCCGGTATCGACCCACCGTGTTCGGCGGCCACTGCAGGGGTCGCGTGGCAGCGTACTGGAAGGAATCGATGCTGCCGGTATAAAAATACAGATGATCGGGGTACGGCCCCCTCTCGTCGTAGTCCGGATCCTGCGGCGCGCGGATGCGAAGTCCGCTCGACATGTTAAGGATGTCCTTGATGCGGATTTTCGCGCGCGGGTCGTTGGCGGTCTGCCATTCGGGAATCGGCGCCGGCTGCTCGAGTGTGTAGACGCCCTGCTTGATCAACACACCCATCAGCGTGCCGCTCAGGCTCTTCCCCATCGACCAGCTCTCGAGCGGCGTCGCCGGCGTGATGTGGTCGCCGTAGCGCTCGGCAATGATGCGCCCCTTGTGGGTGACGACGAAGGCGGCGGTCATGCCGGCTGGGTCGAACGCTGCGTCGACGGCCTGCTGCACCTTGGCCATGTCCAACCCGGCAGGCGGCGCGCCCGCAGGCATGACATCGCCCATCGGCCACGGCTGCGTGTTCGCGTCGGGCAGTGCGCTCTTGACGACTGACGGCGTGAACAGCACATCGGTCTTGCCGATCGGAAGCGTCACGCACCCCTGGCTGCCGACCTGCCTGGCCACCCGCACTGTGCCGTTCGGCAGGGTGACGGCGACCGTTCGCCGGTCGCGATCGATCTTCGGCGTGCCGAGTTTTGCGCGCTCGGCGTAGGGCGCAGTGAAATAGCCCACATTCTCGGCGGCAAACGCCGGGTCGAGGCCGGTGACGAAGACCGCGGAACACATGATCTTCGCGTAGCCGGAGGCGTAATGCTCCAGCGGCTCGCCGGGAGGCGGCACATAAGGCGTGCTCAGCTCGAGCGCCTTCGCGCGTGCGATCAAAGCCTGCCGAGCATCGGCCGATGATTGCGCGATGGCGGCCGCGGCCGACAGGGAAATGCCCAGGAGGATGGCCCATGTCTTTGTCATTGGGCGCATTATAGGGCCAGAGCCAAGTCCTATTGGGCGGTCTCGCCCGGCCTCAGTTTCAACACTTCGATGCCCGACCCGGCGAGGTGTTGCTCGAGTTGATCCGGCGTGCCGGTGAGTTGCGGGAAGGTCTCGCAGTGCATGGGCACGACTTGCTTGACGCCCAGCCACCTCGCGGCAATGGCGGCGGTGTCTGGTCCCATCGTGAAGCGGTCGCCAATCGGCAGGAACGCGATGTCTGGCTTGTAGAGCTCGGCGATGATTTTCATGTCGCCAAACAACGACGTATCGCCGGCGTAGTAAAGCGTCTGCCCGTTCTCGAGCTTGACCACGAAACCGGCGGCCGAACCAAGGTAGACCACACCGTTGTCCTCGAAGCTGCTGCTGTGCCGCGCGTCGGTCATGGTGATCCGCAATCCCTTGACCGTGATGGTGCCGCCCTTGTTCATGGGCTCCAGGTTCTGCACGCCCTTGGTGCCCAGGTACCGGTAGATCTCCCAGATCCCCACCACGGTGGCCCCCGTCGACTTGGCGAGCGCCGCGGCATCGGTGATGTGGTCGAAGTGGCCGTGCGATACAAGGATCAGGTCGGCCTTCGACGGCCTGGCCGCCTCGGGAAAGGATGGATTGCCGGTGAACCACGGGTCAAACAGGATCTCTTTCCCTCCGGGCGTCCGGACACGAAAGGAGGAGTGGCCCAACCAGGTAATTGCCAGGGTTTCCATGGCGAAACTGTAACCCGTCCCTCTTTCAGTTACACTGGAAAGCAGATGGTCGAGGCCCCGCTGCACTTCATCAAACCCGCCGCCTCCGCTGAAGCTGCGGCGGCCAGGCGTGAGCCCAAGCCCGAATGGCTCAAGGTCCGCGCGCCGGGGTCCGAGAACTACCTGCGCCTGCGCGGCATCATGCGCGAGCTCAAACTGAACACGGTCTGCGAAGACGCGCATTGCCCAAACATCGGCGAATGCTGGCACCACGGCACGGCGACGTTCATGATCCTGGGTGACGTCTGCACGCGCGCCTGCACCTACTGCGCGGTCGCCCACGGCAGGCCGGCAACGCTCGACATCGACGAGCCGAGACGCGTTGGTGAAGCGGTCGAGAAGATGGCGCTGAAGTACGCGGTCATCACGTCGGTTGACCGCGACGACCAGGCCGACGGCGGCGCCGGCATCTTCGCCGAGACCATCCGCGAGATCAAGCAGCGCCTGCCGGAGTGCCGGGTCGAAGTGCTGATTCCCGACTTCAAGGGCGAGGCTGGTCCGCTGGAGATCGTCCTCAACGCCAGACCTGACGTGCTGAACCACAACACCGAGACCGTGCCACGGCTGTATCGCGCGGTCCGTTCGGGTGGCAAATACGCGCGCACGCTGGAACTGCTGGATCGCTCACGCAAGTTCGCGCCGGGCATTCCGACCAAGACCGGCATGATGATGGGGCTCGGCGAGGAACATGACGAGGTGGTGCAGGTGTTCAAGGACCTGCGCGCTGTCGGCGTGTCGATTCTGACGCTGGGACAATACCTGCGTCCCTCGAACGACCACGCGGTCATGACGCGCTACTACCACCCGGACGAGTTCCGCGAGCTGAAGCAGATTGCGCTCGGCCTCGGGTTCGCGCACGTCGAAGCCGGCCCGCTGGTGCGCAGTTCCTACCACGCGCACGAACAGGCCGACGCCGCGCAGGCTGCTCTAGCCCGCTAACAAGACACGCACTTGTGGTTGTTGATGGCGCCCAGGCTCTCGAGGAGCTTGATGGTGTCCGGATACGGCTGTGTGCGCTGCACCGGGCCGTTGGCGACATCGATGGTGGTCTGGCCGGCGCGGTTGAACCGCTTCACGTCAGCGCCTTTCGACGCCAGGTAGCGCACCATCTCGGTGTCGCCACGCGCCGCAGCGTTGTGCACCGCCGTGTTGCCGTCCTGGTCAACGACGTTCACCTCGAGCCCCAGTTCCTCGACCAGGTATTTCACCGCCGGCAGCATCCCGCTGGGCGAGTGATGGTGCGAGTTGCCGGCAAAGCCCATGGCGTAGCCGGGACCGGCAGCGGCGAGTAATGGTGACGCGCCCGGGCCGCCAATCGGCAGCACGGCCAGGCCCGACTTGTCGGTGCCGGCAGTCGGATCTTCGGGACCACGACGCGAGAACAGCTTGATGGTGGGAATGAGCGGGTCGGCGCCGTACGAGACCAGCAACTTCATGGCGGCGACGTCGGCGGCGTAGGCAGCCCGCCAAAACGGCGTCGCGCCTACTTCATCGACACCCGACTGATCGAAGTTGTAGCTCGAATACCAGACCTTGCGGCGCACGCGGGCATTCGGATCGGCCCCCTTGTCGAGCAACAGCTTCATCACGTCGAGATAGGTGCGTGACTGCTGCATGCTCGGGGTCGAGCAGTCCCGATTCGAGCTCGGCGAGCACGGCGAGCAGCGAGTCCGAGAACCCGGCGAACCGGGCCGAACGGCCGAGCCCGTTCAGCGGCGTCCGCGCGAGCGCCCTGCGCGCGACGAGGGCGCGTTGCGCGTCACCTGCAACGGGTCTTGCACCGGGATCGCCGGACGCGAGCCCGCGAAAGACGTCGTCGAAGGTTCCGATCGAGCCTGAGAGAAGCGCTCCGGCCCGCGTGAGCAGGTCACGCTGGATCCGCTCGACATCCGCCCCGCCCGGGACGATCAGAACCGGATCGCGGTCGATCTCCGCGAGGTATCCCTCGAGGAGACGCGCGATCTTGCCGGCCTTCGCCGGCCCGACGACGA
>JANMUX010000447.1:0-21951 GCA_031392125.1 Acidobacteriota bacterium
GCAATCCGCACGCCGATCAGCGCGACGATGTTCGAGGCGGTGTCGGTGAGGGAATGAAAGCCGTCGGACAGCACGCTGACCGCGCCCGAGGCGAGGCCAAGCGCAATCTTGGCGGTCGCGACGATCAGGTTCAGGAATAAGACTCGCCAGAGGACTTGCGAGACCTCGCGGTAGCGGGATTTCAGGTTAGAACACCCTGGCGTGTGGCACCGGCCACCAGCGCACCTGCACCTTGCCGACGATGTATTTCTTCGGCACGAAGCCCCAGTGACGGCTGTCGGAGCTGCCGTTGCGATGGTCGCCCATGACGAAGTAGTAGCCTTCGGGAATCACCTGGGGACCCCAGTCGTCGTGGCTGCGATACTCCGCGGGCACGAAGTCGTCGCGCATCGGCGTGTCGTTCACGTAGACGCGACCGTCCACCACGCGCACCGAGTCGCCCTGTTCCGCAATCACGCGCTTGACGTACGACTTGTCGGGATCGAGCGGATAGAAAAGCATCACGATGTCGCCGCGCTGCGGCGCGCCCAGGCGATAGCTCAACTTGTTGACGATCAGGCGATCCTGGTCGGCGAGGGTGGGCGCCATGCTCTGCCCCTCGACCCGCGCGACCTGCATCACGAAGGTGACCACCAGCGTGGCGTAAACGGTTGCTTGCGCAAGCGTGCCGGCCCACGCGAAGAACTCGGCCCGCCACACGTCGAGACGCCGGGGCTCGGCGATCGGCGTGACCGGCGCCGCCGTCTCGGGCGCCTCGACAGGGGTTACCTGCTCTGGGTGTGGAACGAGGTCTGGCAGATCTTGTTGCATCACGTAACGCCCGCTCGGGCAGCTAGAACACCCGCGCGTTCGGCACGGGCCACCACCGGATTTGAACCTTGCCGATGATGTATTTCTTTGGCACGAAGCCCCAGTGACGGCTGTCCAGGCTGTTATTCCGGTGATCGCCCATCACGAAGTAGTAGCCCTCGGGAATGACCTGCGGGCCCCAATCGTCGTGGCTGCGGTATTCGGCCGGCACGAAGTCGTCTCGCATCGGCACGTCGTTCACGTAAACGCGGCCATCGACGACCCGAACGGTGTCGCCGTCTTCGGCGATCACGCGCTTGACGAACGACTTGTCAGGATTGACGGGGTAGTAAAGCATCACGATGTCACCGCGTTGCGGCGAGGTCAGGCGATAGCGCAGCTTGTTGACGATCAGCCGATCCTGGTCGGCCAGGGTCGGCGCCATGCTGAGGCCCTCGACGCGCGCGACCTGGAAACCGAACGTCACGATCAGCGTCGCGTAGACGGCCGCCGACGCCAGCGTGCGGACCCACGCGAAAAACTCGTCGCGCCACACCTCGAGCCGGCGCATGACCTGCGTCGAATCCTGGTCGATCGCGAGAGGCAACGGCATTTCGCGGTCGAGCGCCTGGGCGGCGGTGACCGGCACCGGTGTCGTCTCGTCGCCCGGATCGGCGTACAGTTCCATCGCGGCGACCGGGTCGCCCATTGTGGCGACCGGGACTACAGTTTCAGGTAATCCCGAAGCCGGCGGGTCTGCGATCGACTGACCGGGATCTCCGTCGCCTTCGCGTCGGTCATCCGCAGAATGTAGTTCCGGCTGAACCAAGGGACGATCTCCTTGACCTTGTTGATGTTGACCAGGTGCGATCGATGAACCCGCCAGAACACGTCCTGGTCGAGCCTGGCATGCAGTTCGTCCAGGGTCCGGTCGTTCGACGTTCCCGACACCTGGCTGGTGACAATATTAATCGAATCTTCGACGAGCGACGCATGGATGATGTCGTCCGCCTGGACCAGCACAAACCGGTCACTCACTTTGACGGCGACCTGCTCCCGGCGGTCTTTCTGGCTTGCCATCATCCGCACCAGCCGGTCCAACTGGCCCGCCAGGGGCTCGGCCTGCCCCTTGCGGCTTCTGGCCCGGGCTACGGCGATTTCAAGCCGCCGCGCGTCCACGGGCTTCAGGATGTAGTCGATGGCGTTGACCTCGAAGGCCTCGATCGCCTGCTGGTCAAAGGCTGTGACGAAGATCACACCCGGGACGGTTCCCTGGTCGAGCAGCCGCCGGGCGACTTCAAACCCAGTCAGCCCAGGCATCTGCAGGTCGAGGAACGCGACGTCAGGGGTGTGGCGCGCGATCTCGTCGAGGGCCTCCATGCCGTTAGCCGCCAGGGCGACCACGTCGATGCCACCCATTTGCTGCAGCAGGAAGCACAACTCGTCGCGCGCCAACTGCTCATCGTCGGCGATCACGGCGGTCAGGAGCAGGTTCGTCATGCGGTGATTCGTTCGGTCGCGAGGTCGAGCGGAATCTCGACGCGCGCGCACGCGCCTTTGCCGGGCGAGCCGGTCAGCATCAGCCGGCCGGTGGTCCCATAAAGAACGCGCAAGCGTTCGTTGACGTTGCTGAGACCGATGCCGCTCGACAGCGCGTGCGGCAGCCGCTCCTGCGAAATGCCGAGCCCATCATCTTCGATCTCGATAACCGCGTTGACGCCTTCGCGACGGCTACGGAGCGTGATCGTGCCGGGTCCCACCTTGCGGGCGAAGCCGTGCTTGATGCAGTTCTCGACCAGCGGTTGCAGTAACAGGCTGGGAATGATGATGTCCAGCGTATCAGGAGCAATCGACTTGCGAACCGTCAAGCGCGTGCCAAAGCGGATCACCTCGATATCGAGGTATTCGTCGATGGCGGCCAACTCTTCGCGCAGCGTGACGAACTGCTGATGGTTGCTCATCAGCTTGCGCAGCAGCCCCGACAGCTTTTGAATGACCTCGCGCGCGGTTTCGGGCCGCGAGCGGATGAGCGACGACACCGACGTCAGGGTGTTGAAGAGGAAGTGCGGGTTGATCTGGCTCTTGAGGGCTTCGACTTTCGCGGCGAGCAGCAGCTTTTCCTGCTCCTGCAGGCGATGCTCGATGCGCGCGTTGTTCCAGATCTTTATCGGCGTCGAGACGGTGACGATGGTGGCGAGATAGACCAACAGCGTGAGCCACGGCGAAGGGCTGGAGAAATGGAACAGGCGCAAGGAATACCGGGCGCCGATTGTCTGCCGGATCAGCTCGAGCCCGATAATCGCCAGCAGCAGCACGACCGGCCAGTTCACCTCGACGCGGCGGATCATCCGCCACACGTTGCGCGGCATGCTGACCAGGACAAAGGGCGAGAAACTCCAGATCTCCTGTTTCGGGCAGGCTTCGCGCAAGCCGCCACCCGCGAACCCACATCCCACCGCAAAGAATGGCGCGGCGTACTCGCCGGCGGCCAGCGCGGGCATGGCAATGGCCAATCCGACCAGCGCGCCGGTATAGGGTCCGGCAATCAGGCCGGCAAGAAAGGCCCCCTCGAGCATGAGATCGGCGGCGTCGTAGTTGAGCAGGACTCTCGCTGTCACTCCGGCGGTCAGCGGCACGCCGAGACCCAGGGCAAATATCAAGCGGTCGGGCCAGTTGCGCTGCTCGAAGATCAGGATGTGGCGAAAGCGCCGGTAGCGGGCGAGCATCGTCGCCAGCGCGGCCATGGCTGCGAGTTTTACGACCAGGGTCGTGAGCAGGAACTGCCCGGCGGTGAGGAGTCTAGGGTCCTGCATGGGCGAACTTTTAGCGAAGAGCCCCCTTCAAATGGTATCATTTCCATTAATGATCGGTCCGCTCGCCAAAGGCTTTGCCCTCACCTTCAAGCACCTGTTCCGCCGTCCCATCACGGTGAACTACCCAGACCAGAAGGTCCCGATGTTTCCGCGCTATCGCGGCAAGCAGGTCCTGATGCGCGACGAAGCGGGGCTGGAGAAGTGCGTGGCATGCGGCCTGTGTGCGGTGGCCTGTCCGGCCGACGCAATTTATCTCGAGGCTGCAGAGAACGACGGCACGGTGATGGCCGGACCGCGTTACGCGTCCACCTACCAGATTCACAAGACCCGCTGCATCTTCTGCGGCTACTGCGAAGAGGCCTGCCCGGTGTCGGCGATCTTCATGGGCAAGGATTACGAGCTCGCGGTCTACAGCAAGGACGACTTCGTGTGGGACAAGACCGAGCTGCTGGTGCCCGCCGCGGTGGATCAAAAGGCGCCGATGGCGCCTCGCTAGGCTGCAGCCGCAGGCATGCAGACGCCTGACGGGCGCAAGCGAACCCCGTCCGGAAATTTCCCGTCTGTATAGGCAATACCAACAGTGAAGCCCTTCCTAACTGCGTTGGATGATCGTGTGCTCGTGTGCGACGGCGCCATGGGCACGATGCTGTACGCCAAGGGCGTGTTCATCAACCGCTGCTTCGAGTCGCTCAACCAGACCCAGCCGGACCTGGTGGTGGATGTACACAGCGACTACCTGAAGGCCGGCGCCGACGTCATCGAGACCAACACCTTCGGCGCCAACCGCATGAAGCTGCGCGGCTTCGGGCTCGGCGACCAGGTGCACGAGATCAACTTCACAGGTGCGACGCTCGCGCGGCGCGCGGTCGAGAAATCGGGCCAGGCAGCCTACGTGGCCGGTGCGATCGGGCCGCTCGGCGTGCGCATTGAGCCGTGGGGCAAGACCGGCGTGGACGAGGCCGAGGCGATGTTCCGCCAGCAGGCGCAGGCACTGGTCGACGGCCGCGTCGACCTGTTCATCCTCGAGACCTTCCGCGATCTCAACGAAATTGGCGCGGCGATCGCCGCCGTGCGCAGCGTCTGCGACCTGCCGATCGTCGCCCAGATGACAACGGAAGAAGACGGCACCAGCCTCGACGGCGCGCCGCCCGAGCAGTTTGCTCCCGACCTGATCGCACGCGGCGCAAGCATTGTCGGCGTCAACTGCAGCGTCGGCCCGGCGCCGATGCTCGAAACGATCGAACGGATCAGCGAGATCACCGACGTGTGGCTGTCGGCACAACCGAACGCCGGCAGGCCTCGCGACATCGAAGGCCGCAATCTCTACTTGTGCTCGCCGGAATACATGGCGTCGTACGCCCGACGATTCATCGCCTCGGGTGTGCGCCTGGTCGGCGGGTGCTGTGGCACCACGCCCGAGCACATCCGGCAGATTGCCTTAGCCGCCAAGTCGATGGCGCCAGGCCTGGCGCGTCATGCCGGCGCCGTCGAGGTGCGGACCCCGGTGGCCAGCCAGCCCAACGCGCGTCCAGCGCAACCGCGCGAGTCGAAGTCGATCATGGGCCGCAAGCTGGCCAATGGCGGGTTCATTCGCGCCATCGAACTGGTGCCACCGCGAGGGCACGCCACCAGCGCGGCGTTGGCTGACGCGGCCCGCCTCGCCAAACGCGGTGTGGATGTGGTGACCATCCCCGATGGTCCACGCTCGGGCGCCCGCATGAGTGCCTTGTCGTTGGCCGTACTCGTGCAACAGCATGCTGCGGTGGAAGTGCTGCTGCAGTATTCGTGTCGCGATCGCAATCTTCTCGGTATTCAGTCGGATTTATTGGGCGCACATGCCATGGGGTTGCGAAACCTGCTCGGCATCACGGGCGATGTTCGCAGCCTCGGAGATATTCCCGACGCCACAGCTGTGTTCGATGTCGATTCAATCGGACTAACGAACGTGATTACGCGTCTAAATCATGGGCTCGACATTGGCGGCCAGTCGATCGGCGAGCCAACCTCGTTCCATACCGGCGTGATGGTCAACCCGTCGCGCGATCTCGATCAGGAATTGCGGCGCCTCGAGTTCAAGGTTGAAGCCGGGGCGGAGTTCGCGGTGACCAGGCCGGTGTTCGATGTGTCCGCATTCGAACGCTTCCTGGCGCGCGTCACGCCGCTCGGTGTGCCAATCATCGTCGGCATCTGGCCGTTCGAGAGCGCGCTCAATGCCGAGTTCATGGCGAATGAAGTGCCTGGCGTGACGGTGCCCGATGCGATAGTGGAACGCATGCGCCGGACGACCGATGCCGAGTCGGCTGCCGCTGAAGGTGTGAAAGTCGCGCGGGAACTGGTGTCCGCCATCAAGGGGATGGCTGCGGGTGTGCAGATCTCGACGCCGTCAGGCCGGCTGGACGCCGCCCTCGACGTGCTCGACGTGGTATAGTCCGATGCGGTTCGGAGACTGTTAAAAAATGGGCCTATTTAACGAAGAAACACGGCGCTCGGGCGACGCGGCCACCAGGGCGCTATCGGTCACCACGGTCGAGACCGACTTCGTCGAGAAGGTCTATCAGGGCATCGCCAGCGTGTACGACTACACCTATGGGCCCACCTTGCATCCTGGTCGGCTCGAGGCGATCGAGAAGATGGCGGTTCGCCCGGGCACGCACGTGCTCGAAGTGGGCGTCGGCACCGGCATCAACCTCGGGCTCTATCCCCGCAACTGCCGGGTAACCGGTATCGACCTCTCCAGCAAGATGCTCGAGAAGGCCCAGGGCCGCATCGACGAGAAGGGTCTGCATCACTGTGACCTCGCCGAGATGGATGCGACCGAGCTCAAGTTCGCCGACAACTCGTTCGATGTCGTTTACGCGCCCTACGTGATTAGCGTGGTGCCGGAACCGGTCAAGGTTGCGCGCGAGATGTATCGGGTGTGCCGCCCAGGTGGCCGGGTGATCATCCTCAACCACTTCAAGAGCGCCAACGCGATCATGGGCCGCATCGAACGCGCCATTTCGCCGCTCACGGTGCACATCGGCTTCACCGCCGATCTCGATCTGCAAGAATTCCTGAAGCAGGCCGACCTGCATCCGGTGTCGCTCGAGAAGGTAAACATCCCGAAAATGTGGACGCTGATCACGGTCGTCAAAGACTAGCAGCGTCCTTGTCTCCACCGCTCGCGGCGCCTGAACCCGGCTGGACCCCCGTCCAGCCGTTTCCGTCTCTGGATGGTCAATCGTTTCTCGTCATCAATCCGTCGGGTGAACGCGTGCGCACGGCGTACTTCCGCCGGCCCGAGTCCGGAATTCTCTATTGCCGGTCGTGGTTCGGCCGCGAGACGCAGGGCCCGCCGGGCCACGTGCACGGCGGCGCCATGGCGGCGGTGCTCGACGAAGCCATGGGCGGCGCCTGTTGGATGAACGGCCACCGCACCGTGGCCGCCAAGATCTCGGTGTCGTTCCTGGCGATGTTGAAGCTCGAGTCCGAGACGACAGTCGAGGCGTGGATCGAGAGTGTTGACCGCCGAAAAATCTACCTGCGGGCAAAGATGACTGCCGAGGCCGGCCAGCCGATCGCCGAGGCCGATGGCCTCTTCATCGTCCTCAGGGACGAAACCCTCAAAGCCCTGTGAGGATCTGAGCGGCGACGTCAGCACCGTTGGTGGCGGGCGTGTCGGGCGGCGGCGGCTGCGCCAGCAGCGCGTCAAGGTGCGGTTGCCAGCGGCCGGCCAATAAGTCCGCATGATCGATGAACGCGGCTCGCAGGAATCGCGGCATGGCCGCCACCAGCACGTCGTACTCGACGAAGAGTCCGCGAGAGGTGTAAAGCAGCGCGGTGCCGTTGGCCAGGCACTCGGAAATGATGCCGTAGCCCGGCTTGGTGACCACCACGTCGACGGCGCGCACGAGATCTTCGTAACGCAAGCCACTGGCATACATCGCAGCTTCGTCGATGTCTCCTGGCAGCAGGACGCGATACCCGGCCGTGCGCCGCAGCGCTTCGATATTCAGTCCATGCACGCCGTAGCCGCCGAACGAGGTGAGCACCAGCCGCCCGTCGCGCGGCAGGCCGAGCCGGTCGCGAGTCTCGAGGGGATCGCGCTTCGATCGCCTGGCGACGAAGGGCAGGTCGACCACTGTCGTCATGGTTGCAAACCCGCCCCACATGGGCAGCCGCATCGCCAGGGTAGTGTGGCGATAGATTCCGCCGATCAGCTCGACGAGATCGGCGCTGGCGGCGTAGCCGCCGTAGATCCAGTCCCACGTGAAGTTCCCGAGCGCCACTGCGGGAATGCCGGCGGCGTGCGCCGCGGCAATGCCGAGCGGAGGCAGATCGGCGACGACCAGCGTGGCGCCAATCGCCCGCAGCCACGCCACTTCGGCGCGAACGCGTTCCGGAAAGGTCGCCATGAACGCCCGCGCCCGCGCCAGCGTGGCCGCTTCGTCCAGGGTAAGGCTGTCGATTTGAACCGCGCCGGTATCGCACGCGGCCGGCTCGAGCGTGACGCCCGGCCGGACGGTCCGCCGCACCAACCACGGCGCCACCTCGGAGCGGATGACGATTCGCGCATCCGGTTGCCGCTCGACCAGGGCGTTGATGACCTCGATCGACCGCGAAGCATGGCCAAATCCGTGGCCCGAGACGTAAAAGGCAACCGTCACCTGGCTGTGATCATACGAGATACAATCGGCGGGTGAGCTTCGACGAACGCGCCTTCTTCAGTGAGAAACCCGAGAGCAGGCCGGCCAAGTATCCCTGCCCGCGCTGCAAGCGGACCAACGAGTACACCATCCGCTGGGTGCGGCGCACCAAGAAGGGCGCGCCGCAGAATGCCGAGGATCGAAAGAAGTTCGATAAGCTGCGCGATCACCTGCTGCGGCTGGACGATGAGGTGACGTGCAAGACGTGTGGGAAGAAGTTCGAAATCCCGTCGCTGCACTCGATGATGTTCCTCGATCAGATCGACGGTCTGCCAAAAGACGTGGACGAGGACGAGACCGCGGCCGAGGCGCCGAGCCAGCCCATGGACGCCACGACCCGTGCCGCCCTGCCCGCGCGCTTTACCCGCCCGACCAAGGGCTGGCGCGGCTAGGCCACCCATCGACACCGGTCAGCCGGCGATTACGTGCCGATCGCCGGTTACCAGAGGCCGGGCAGCAACCGTGACCGCACCGCTCGCTGATAGGCGCGATACTTCTCACCGAAGGTCTCGACCAGCGACGCCTCTTCCCACGGAATCGCCGCGACCAGATACGCCGTGCTGACCACGGCGAACAGTAAACGGCTGTAAGTCATCGCCGGCGCCGCAAACACAATCAGCACCCAGCCAAGGTAAATGGGATGGCGCACCAGTCCAAAAGGACCCGTCACCCTGAATTCGACGACCTGGCTGTGGCTCGGCGGGCGAACCCCGGCCAGTTCCCATACCCCGATGAAGCGGGCCGCGCGCTCGGTCAGCACGATGCCGCCGATTTGGACCGCGAACATCAGCCAGGCGAGTGGACCCGTGATGATCCAGGCAGTGCCAGGCAGCGGTTGCCAGAGCCAGCACACGGCGAGGAACATGAGGCTCGCGACCCACACGTACGTGCTGCGTTCGAGGTCGCTGGCGATGGTGCGGGTGAGCCAGGCCTTGGCGCCGGTCCGGGCCATGATGCTGTGATGCAGCGCGAACGCCGTGAACAGGGCGATGTTGATGAGCACCGCCGGCCACACCGGCTCGTCCGTGACGGGGGCCGCGACGCCCAGCCGGTAGCCGTAGACGACCGCAAACGAGGCGAGTGACACCGCGAAGATCAGCGCGCCAATCCAGACGAATGTCTTCCGCACGGACGGTATTATAGAGGTCAGTTGAGCGCTGCCAAGGTTGCCATCACCGGCATCGGAGTTGTTTCTGCGTTCGGCGCCGGACGCGAACCGTATTGGGACGCGATTCGCCGCGGGCAAAGCGGTACGCGCGCGATCACCGAGTTCGACGCCTCGAGCTACCCCTGTAAGGTGGCGGCGCCGGTGCCGCCCATCGACATTGCCGCGGCCATGCCGCTGGCGGGTGAGGCGGGCCCTCGCGACTCGCGCGCCGACCCCAAGCGCTACTCGCGCGCGGCGTTGTTCGGCGTGGTTGCGGCGCGCGAAGCCTGGAACGACGCCGGCCTCGGCTTCGGCGAAGCCAATGCCGGCGTGGTCATCGGCAGCGGCGGTGGCGGCATCGACGTCGGCGAACGGCAGTACCAGGATTTCTTTACCACCGGCGGCAAGAACGTCACGCCCTACGCGATCGCGATTGGCATTTGCGGAATGGTCTCGAGCGAGATCTCGATCGCGCTCGGTGTGCGCGGCGTCAGCCACGTGCTGTCGACCGGTTGTACCAGTTCCACCGACGCGCTTGGCTATGCCTGCATGCTGCTGAAGCAGGGCGAGTGCGATGTCTTGCTGTCGGGCGGGGCCGACGGCTGCGTGTTGCCGGGAATGATCTTCGGCTTCTCGCGGATGCGCGCGGTCTCGACCCACTACAACGATCGCGGCGCCGAGGCCTCGCGGCCGTTCGATCGTGGCCGCGACGGCTTCGTGCTGGGAGAGGGCGCGTGGATGCTGACGCTCGAACTCGAAGAGCGCGCCAGGATGCGCGGCGCCAAGGTCTACGCCACCATCGACGGCTATGCCTCGACCTGCGACGCCTATCACCGCGTGCAGATGGATCCCGACGGCGAGCAAATCGTCAGGTGCATGCACACCGCCATGGCGCGCGCCGGACGCGCGGCCGAAGAAATTGGTTACATCAACTACCACGGCACCTCGACGCAGTTGAACGACGCCATCGAGGCACGCTGCACGCGCCTCGCGTTTGGCGCGCTGGCCGAACGCATTCCCGGCTCGGCGACCAAGTCGATGATTGGACACCCTCAGGGCGCCAGCGGAGCGGCGGGAGTGGTCGCCACGGCACTCGGCTTGTCGCGAGGTTTCCTGCACCCGACCATCAACCTTACCGATCCGGATCCCGACTGCGATCTCGATTTCATTGCCAACGAAGGCCGCGCGGCGCAGCCCGAAGCGGCGCTTTGCAATTGCCTCGGTTTTGGCTCCAAGAACAGCGCGCTGGTGCTCGGCCGCTCTCATGGATGACGTCGTGATTGCCGGTGGCGGGCCGGCCGGCGCCTGGGCGGCCCTCATTCTGGCGCGCGCCGGCGCCAAGGTCCGCGTCTTCGAGCGCGCGCGTTTTCCCCGTCACAAGTTGTGCGGCGACACGCTGAACCCGGGCGCGCTCGCCGTGCTCGCGCGGCGCGTCGAGACCGCTTCGCTCGTCGCCAACAGCGGCGACATTCACGGCATGTTGATTACCGGTCCCGGTGACGTCTCGGTCCGCGCGGTTTATGGAGCCGGCGTGTGCGGCCGCGCGGTAACTCGCAGTGTGTTCGACGAGTGGTTACTGCGGCACGCGAGCGCCGCCGGGGCCCAGATCGAGGAAGGCGTCGCAGTGAAGGGCGCGCACTTGTCCGCGGGCTTGGTCACCGGAGTCAACGTCGCGCGGCGCCACGGCGGGGAAGCCGTTCATCCTGCTCGCATGGTGGTGGCCGCCGATGGCCGTCGCTCGACGCTGGCCTTTGGCCGCGGACTGGCGCACCAACCGGCGCGGCCGAGACGTTGGGCGATCGGCGGATATTTCTCGGACGCCATTGGCTGCCAGACGGTTGGCGAAATGCACGTTCGCCGGGGCCACTACATCGGCGTCGCGCCGGTCCCCGGTGGTCTCACGAATGTGTGCGTGGTGGTGCCGCACAAGCCTGGCGACCGGCCGCTCGGCTCGCCAGCCGAGTTGATCAAGTCACGGCTCACCGCCGACCCCACGCTGCGCGCCCGCTTTGCCGATGCCCGGCCCGAAGGCGCGCCGGTGATGCTCGGACCGATGGCGGTCGATGCCGATGCCGCCGGTGAACCCGGGCTGTTACTGGCCGGCGACGCGGCGGGTTTCATCGACCCAATGACAGGCGACGGTTTACGTCTCGCTCTGGCAGGCGCGGAACTGGCTGCCGAGGTGACCCTGCAGGTGTTATCGGGGGACTTGTCAGTGACCGTCGCTCACACCGAGCTGGCGCGCCGGCGCAGGCACGCGTTCGCCTCGAAGTGGCGATTCAATCGCACCTTGCGATCGTTGGTCACCTCGCCGCAGGGCGTGGCAGGGGCTGCCCTGTTCGCGCGCGCGGTGCCGTCAGTGTTCGCATCGATGATCCGCTACGCGGGAGACTGTCCTTCGTCATGATCTCCCAGGCGATGGCCATTGCCGTGCTCACCGTGGTTGCTGCCTTGCTGATGATGGGCGGCGAGCTGGTGCTGTCACGGTTCAACGAACGCCAGCTGCGCGCCAAGGGAGCGGTCGAGCCACCAGGCGATGTCATCGCCACCATGCGCTGGACCTATCCGCTCTCGTTTGCCGCCATGGCCGTTGAAGGTTCGCTGCTCGGGCCGTCGCCCGGTTCGGTCCTGCTCTTTGGGCTCGTCCTGTTCGGCTTCGCCAAGGCCCTCAAGGTCTGGGCAATCTCGTCGCTTGGTCCTCGCTGGAGTTACCGGGTACTGGTGCTTCCAGGCGCGCCATTGGTCACATCGGGTCCGTATCGCTATCTCTCGCATCCCAACTACCTCGCCGTGATCGGTGAACTGGTGAGCGTCGCCGCGATCGTGGCCGCGCCAGTGACCGGCGTGCTCGCCACGTGCGGGTTCGGGTGGCTGATGCGCGCGCGCATCCGCGTCGAGGATAAGGCGTTAGGCCGGATACAATAGCCTCCGTGAAACTGCCCAAGTGGGCGACGGCGCTCGACGTCGTGGCCGTCGTGATGGCCATCGTCGCGCTCTCGGTCCTGATCGCGGGCGGTTTCCGGCTCACCATCTTTGGTGGCCGTCTGTCGGTCACGGAGTGGTGGCGTCCGGCCCTTTGGTGCGTGGTCGCTCTGATCGTGCGCCACGCCATCATCCGGCAGCGCCCGCTGCCGCAGCGCGTGGTGCAGGCCGTCATCCGCTGGTGGCAGGACCCGGTGACCAAGACCGTCCTTCCCATCCACCTGGCGACGCGCGGTGGTGTGCTGGCCGTTGGCTTCCTGGCGGTGATCCTGATCGGTTTCCCCCCCGAAGCGACGTCGCGCTGGCGCATTTATTCGAACGACTTTCTCGATCTGCCGGCACGGTGGGACGCTGGCTGGTACCTCGGGATTGCCACCGACGGATATCAATTCGAGCCTCGCGCACCCGCCAACGAACAGCAGAACATCGCCTTCTTCCCGGCCTTCCCGATGACGGTGAAATACCTGTCGGCCGTGCTGGGCAGGCAACCGTTGTGGACCGGCGTGGGAGTGTCGTTGGTCGCGTTCTTTCTGGCGTTGGGCTACTTCCTGCGCCTGGCCCGAGACGAATTGCGCGACGAAGGCGCTGCGGTGACGGCAGTGATGTTGCTCGCGGCCTATCCGTTCGCGGTGTTCTTCAGCGCGGCCTACACCGAAGCCTTGTTCCTGCTGACGCTCGTCGGCGCGGTCTATCACTTTCGTCATGACCAGTTGGGGCGTGCGGCCGCGTGGGGATTCGTGTGCGGCCTGACCCGGCCGAACGGCTCCTTCTTGTCGATCGTCCTTGGCCTGATGGCGGTGGCGCCAATGTGGAACGCATCGTCGTGGCGCCTGATTCTGCCGCCCCCCTCGGGCTGGGCCGACGTTGGCAAGCGGCTGCTCGCCGCCGCTGCGCCCGGTTTCGGCATGCTCGCGTTCTCGGCCTACATCTACCAGCTCACGGGTCATCCCTTCAGGTGGACCATGCAGAACGCGGCGTGGGGCCGGGTGTACCGATCGCTCGATTCGCTGGTGTCCGATCGCGTCGACTACATCGCCAGCAACGGCCTCTACAGCTACGCGTCAACGCAGACCATCGACTTTTTCTATCTGCTGGCCGTGCTGTTTGCGATCGGATCGGTGTGGCCGGTGTATCGGCGCTTCGGCCTGCCCTATGCGGTGTTGCTGATCGTGAACACGCTGCCGCCGATGGCGGCGGGCGGGTTGCTCTCGATGGGCCGCGTCACTTCGGTCTTGTTCCCGGTGTTTCTGTGGATGGGCGGCGCCATCCCCGAACGTCACCGCACGGCGTGGATAGCCTGCTTCGCCTGCTTGCAAGGGTTCGTCGCGGTGATGTTCTTCACCTGGCGCCCCTTGTTCTAGACCGAGGCAATCCATTGCCGCACGACGGCCTGCAACGCCGGCCCGTGCGCTTTCACATCGGCGACTCCGGCGAAGCTGACGATGGCGCGGTCGCCGGCCAGCCACTTGAGCAGGCCCCGCGGATCGTCGATCTGGAATGCCGGGGTCTCGCGCACTTTCGCGCCCACGTGCAGAATCAGTCCAACGCCATCCTTCCCACGCAGATGGGTGGTCGCGAAATACTCGGTGGTCCGGAAGCTAGGAGCGTTCCACTTGACGCCCTCTTCGATTGACGGGTCCGCCGCGCTGACGATGAGACGCAGCGCCTCGATCGCCGCCTTGTGTGGATGCTCGAGCTTCATCATGAACTGGTCCACGGCCTGCGAGGTATCCGCGGACGTCGTGCGCTCAGGACGTGGTGTCGGCAGGGCCATCCACCGCGATGTTATCAGGGACGGTCGGTCTGCAAACCCGGACTCAGGCTGTGAGCCTGGTTGAGGCGTCCAAATCACATGCGCGAGGGCTATACTCGACCTAAGACCATGTCTCGCCGCGTCTGGTTGCTCCTGGCCTCGGTCGTGCTCACCATTGCGCTGGCGCCGTTTGTTACGGCCGAGCAGTCGCAGAACATTGCGGCCGTGCGCGCGAATGCCGAGCGGTCGTGGCGTGCCGGGCGCCTCGACGAAATCGAGAAATTCGCCGATGCCTATCCGAAGGACGAACTGCTGGCCGTCCTACGGGCGAAGGCGACGGCGGCTCGCGGTGAGTACGCCCAGGCGGAACAGCTGCTGCTGCCGTTCGCTGCCGGGAACCCGGCCGGCGACGCCGCGCTCGAGGTCGGCCTGCTGCGGCAACTCACCGGACGCCGGGAGGAAGCCCGCCGCAGTCTCCAGCTGGTCATGATCGGCGAGCAGCGTAGTCGTACCGCCCGCGATGACCTGCGTGCCGCCCGCGCCGCTCGCGCCCTGGGCCGTTTCGAAGATGCGAACGCGTTCTTCCGCGATGCCAATGGCAAGGCGCCGAACGACCCCGGGATAAATAGTGAATGGGGAGACCTGTTCGTCGAGAAGTACAACAATAAGGACGCGGCGCGGTCGTTCCAGGAAGCGCTGAAGGTCGATCCCGAATACGGCCCCGCCCTGCTCGGCCTGGCGCGGTCCGTGGCCGATCAGAATCCGCCACAGGCATTGGGCTTCGCCCAGCAGGCCCTTAAGCTAAACCCGAACGATCCCGGCGCGCATCTGTTCGTCGCCGAGATGGCAATCTACCAGGACAAGAAGAAGGATGCCGTCGCGTCGATCGACCGTGTACTCGCCGTCAATCCCAAGAACCTCGAGGCGCTGTCGATGCAGGCGGCGCTCGCCTACGTCGAAGGGCGCACCGCGGATCATGATGCGGCCGTCGCCGCCGCGCTCAAGATTCACCCCACCTACGGCGAGATTCACCGCCAGGTTGGGTCGATCACGGCACACTACTATCGCTTCGACGAAGCGGTCGAGCACGTGCGGAAGGGCATTGCCCTCGATCGCGACAACTCCAAGGCCTACGCTGACCTCGGCGCGCACCTGATGCGCACCGGCGACGAGCGCAACGCCCGCCGCGCCCTCGAGACCGCCTTCAAGGTCGATCCCTGGAACGTGGTCACGTTCAACCTGCTGGCGCTGCTCGACACGCTCGAGCCGTTCGACACCATTCGCGAAGGCGACATGGTGATCCGCTTGCATCCCGACGAGAAAGACGTCATGCGGCAGTACGTGCCGCAGCTGGCCAAGGAATCGATGGACGCGCTCAGCAAGCGCTGGGAATTCACGCCCAAGGGGCCGATTCTGATCGAGATGTTCCCCAATCACGACGACTTCGCGGTCCGCACGCTCGGCCTGCCAGGTATGATCGGCGCCCTCGGCGCCTGCTTCGGCCGCGTCGTCACCGTCGACTCGCCGAAGGCGCGTGAGCCCGGCAGCTTCAACTGGGCAGAAACGTTGTGGCACGAGATGGCCCACGTCATAACGCTGCAGTTGTCGAACAACCGCCTGCCGCGGTGGTTGAGCGAAGGCGCGTCGGTTTATGAAGAGCGGCGCGCCCGTCAGCAGTGGGGACGGGAGATGGACATCCCGTTCGCGCGCGCCATGGATCGCGGCAAGCTAATCAGCCTGCGTGACCTCAACTCCGGCTTCAGCAATCCGGAAACGATTTCGTTTGCCTACTACCAGGCCTCGCTGGTGGTCGAGCACATCGTCGACGTCCACGGTCAGCCCAAGCTCCGCGCGCTGGTGGCGGCCTACGCCGACGGCTCTGACACGGAGACCGCCATCCGCAAGGCGCTGGGCGTAGACATCGACGCTCTGCAGAAGACCTTCGACAGCTTTCTTGAAGGCCGATATGCCGGCATGCGAAAGGCGCTGGCGGTGCCCGAGGGGCTGACGGCCGACACGCCGCTCGAGATGGTGAAGGTCATTGCCTCAGCCAACCCCGGCAGCTACACGGCGCAGATGGCGCTTGGTGAAGCGCAGATCGCCAGCGACCCCGACGGCGCGATTGCCGCGTTCGAGCGCGCCGCCAAGCTGATTCCCAACGTGACCGGGGAAGACAGTCCGGAGGCGCTGATCGCAGCGGTGGCACTGAAGAAAGGCGACAAGGCTCGCGCCGGCGCCGCGCTCGAAGCGCTGACTGCCCGGAGCAACACCGACATTGCCTCGGCGCGACAACTGGCGACGCTCTCCGACCCGGCGCGGGATCGCGCGCGACTGCAGCTGGCCCTCAAGAGCGTGGTCGCCGTCGATCCATTCGATAGCGTTGCGCACTCCACGCTCGGCCGCATCGATCTCGAAGCCAAGCGCCTGGACGATGCCATCCGGATGTTCCGCGTGGCCCTGGCTGCCAAGCCGCTCGACCGCGCCGGTGCGCACGCGGACCTGGCCGAAGCGCTTGCCGAGAACGGGCAACGGGACGAGGCGAAGAAAGAGGCGCTGGCTGCGCTTGAAATTGCGCCCACCTTCACGCGGGCGCAAGACCTGCTGCTCAGGCTCGCGCAGGGAAGTCGGTAATGCGCCAGCCTCGCTGGGTCACCGCCATCGCCCTGCTCGTGGGACTGGTGTGGCTCGCCGGTGAGGTAGGCGCGCAGATCCCCGTGATCGGCGGCGATAAGTTCCAGGGCCTGAAATGGACCTTCGTCCGAATCAAGTACGGTTCGTACGAAGGCGAAGGCGCGGCCCGCAACTCGCAGTTGAGTTACTGGGACGAGCCGTGGGCGATTGACGCCCCGGCGGCCGAGCAGAACCTGTCGCGGCGCATCAAGTCCGTGACCGCCATCGAGGTGGGCGAGCCGCAAGTGCTGACGCTCGACGACGAGAAGCTGTTCCAGTATCCGTGGATCTATATCGTCGAGCCGAGCAACTTGGTGCTGTCCGAGAAGGAGGTGCCGATTCTGCGCGAGTTCCTGCTGCGCGGTGGCACGCTTACCATGGACGACTTTCATGGCCCCTACGAGTGGGACCTGACCGCGCGGCAACTGCAGCGCGTGTTTCCAGACCGCCAGATCGTCGAAATCGCACCGCCGCACCCCATTTACGACTGCTTTTATCGGCTCGACAAATATCCGCAGATCCCCGGGCTGGGCTCGTTCCTGAGCGGGCGGACCTGGGAAAAAGGCGGCTTCGTCGCGCGGCTGCGCGGCATTCTGGATGACGCCGGCCGGCCAATGGTGCTGATCAACTGGAACACCGACATGGGCGACGGCGTCGAGTGGTCGAATGCGCAGGAATACCAGGGCTACATCAAGTGGACCGCGCAGGCCTACCAGATGCTCATCAACGAAGTCATTTATTCGCTGACACACTGAGGTCTCATGAATCGGATGACGGACGTGGCGGTGGAAGGCCTGGCGGAACGTGTCGCCGGCAGCCGGCAGAAAATTCTCACCGAACTGCGAAAGGTGATCGTCGGGCAGGACGAAGTCGTCGACGAAGTGTTGATGGCGCTGTTTTGCGGCGGCCATTGCCTGATCACTGGCGTGCCGGGCCTGGCCAAGACGCTGCTGGTCAAGACGATCGCCCAGATTCTCGATCTGAGCTTTAAGCGCATTCAGTTCACGCCCGACCTGATGCCCGCCGACATTACCGGCACCGAGATTCTCGACGAAGAACATGGCCACCGCGCGCTGCGGTTCGTGCAGGGGCCGATCTTTGCGCAGATCATCCTGGCCGACGAGATCAACCGCACGCCGCCCAAGACACAGGCGGCCTTGCTCGAGGCCATGCAGGAATACACGGTCACCGCCTCGGGTCGCACTTACCAGCTCGAACGGCCGTTTTTCGTGCTCGCGACGCAAAACCCGATTGAGCTCGAAGGCACGTATCCGCTGCCGGAAGCGCAGCTGGATCGTTTTCTCTTCAACGTCGTCATGACCTACCTGTCCGAAGACGATGAGGTGCAGGTGGTCACCGACACCACCAGCATCAAGAAGGCCGAACCGTCGCGGGTGCTCGATGGCGCCGAGATTCTTGCCATCCAGGATTGCGTGCGGCAGGTGCTGGTGGCCGAGGAAGTGGTGCGCTACGCGGTGCGGCTCGCCGACAGCTCGCGCCCGGGCCGCGGCGCCAAGCTGGAGTTCGTCGACAAGTGGGTGAAGTGGGGCGCCGGCCTGCGTGCTTCGCACGCCCTGGTGATTGGGGCAAAGGCGCGGGCGCTGCTGCATGGCCGCGTGCACGTGTCGGTGAAGGACATCCAGGCGCTGGCCAAGCCAATCCTGCGGCATCGCGTGTTGCCGAACTTCTATGCCGAGGCCGAAGGCATTACGGCCGACAAGATTGTCGATCAGCTCGTGGCCGCTGTTCCATTGCCTGCCAGCGGGTTGTAAGCCATGGCAGGCGAGGCGCGCTACCTCGACCCGGCGATCGTCGCGCGACTGGGCACGATCGACCTGAAAGCGCGGACCATCGTCGAGGGATTTCTGACCGGGCTGCATCGCAGCCCGTACAAGGGTTTCAGCGTCGAGTTTGCTGAGTATCGCCAGTACCTGCCCGGCGACGACCTGGCCACGCTTGACTGGAAGGTCTACGCGCGGACGGACCGCCACTTCGTCAAGAAATACGAAGAAGACACCAACCTGACCTGCCACCTGTTGCTCGACGTCAGCGGATCGATGGGCTACGGGTCGGGTCCGGTCACCAAGTTGCAATACGGGTCGTACCTGGCTGGCGCGCTCGCCTACTTGATGAACCGCCAGCGCGACGCATTCGGGCTGATTGCGTTTGACGACAGCATTGCCGCATTGTTGCCGGCCAGCGCCCGGTCAGGCCACCTGCGCATGGTGCTGCTGGCGCTCGAACGGTTGAAGATCGGGACTCGCACCAACGTTGCCAAGCCGCTGCACGACCTGGCCGCGGCGGTTCGCAAGCGAGGCCTGGTCGTGTTGGTGTCGGACCTGCTCGACGATCCCAAGAAGGTGCTCGACGGCCTGAAGCACTTCCGCTACCGCGGCACCGACGTCGTGGTGTTTCATGTGCTGGACCCGTACGAACTCAAGTTTCCCTTCGAGCACGCCGCCCGCTTCCGCGACATGGAGACGGAGGACGAGGTGATGGCGGTGCCGAGCGCAGTGCGCCGGGACTACCTGGATCGGATGCAGGGGATGATCTCGCATTACAAGCGCGAGCTTGGCCTGGTCGGCATCGATTACTGCCTGCTCGACACGTCGCAGCCGCTCGAACTCGGCCTGATGGCGTACCTGATGACGCGTCGCCGGGTGCTGTGATGTTTGGCGTGTCGTTTCTTTCCCCTCTCTTCCTGATTGGCGCGCTGGCGGCGGCGGTGCCCATCCTGCTGCACCTGTTCCATCGCCGGACGGATGTCGTGATCGACTTTCCGGCGGTGAGCATGCTGACCCGGGCGCCAGTTCAGCAGCATCGCCGCCGGCAGTTGCGTGAGCTCATTCTGCTCGCCTTGCGGATCGCTGCGCTGGTGCTGCTTGCCGTTTCGTTCGCGCGGCCCTACGTGGCGGGTGCGGCAGCGCCGATGTCGGCGCCGGTGACGGTGGTGGCGCTCGATATTTCCATGAGCCTGTCGGCACCAGGCCAGTTTGCGCGCGCGCAGCAGGCCGCGTCCGATGCGGTGTCGTCAGCGCCGGCCTCGCATGCCGTTGCGCTCATCACGTTTGCCGACTCGGCAACGATCGTGGTGCAGCCCACCTCCGACCGTGGCGCCGTGCTGGCGGCGGTTGCCGCGGCAGCTGCCGGCGCGGGCGGCACCCGTTATCGCACCGCGCTGGCGAGCGCGAGCGAAGTGATCGGGACGCGCGAGGGGCGCGTCGTGATGGTTACCGACCTGCAGCAGGCCGGCTGGGAGGCGAACGATGAGGGCGGATTGCCCGACGGCGTCGAGGTCGAGGTCGCTGCGGTCGCGCGACCAGCCAGCAACCTGGCCGTGACGTCAGCCGCGCACCGCGATCGAGTGGTGATGGCGACGGTGCAGAGCTATGCCCCGGACGAGTCGCGGGCGACCGTACAACTGATGGTCGACGGTAAGGAAGTCGGTCGTACGACCGCCGTGATGGCGCCGTTCGCCGCTGCTGATGTCGAGTTGCGCGGAGCGCTTGGGGATGCGGGAGCGGCGCAGGTGATCGTGACCGATGCCGTGGGCTATCAGTATGACAACGCGCGCTTCGTCGCCCTTGAGCCGCCGCCGGCGGTGCCGATCGTCGCGCTCGTCGCCGACGCCGCCGGAACGACCGCCGGCATCTACGTTGAGCGGGCATTGTCGGTGGCAGCTGAGGGGCGCGAGTTTGCCGTCACCGTCGCCGGTGGGCAGGTGCTGTCGAAGTGGACCACGGAGGAGATGTCGCGGTATGCCGCGCTGGTCGTTCTTGGCACGCGCACACTCGATCGCAGCGGACGAGAACTGGTGAACGCCTATTTGTCGGCTGGCGGACAGGTGTTGCTCGCGTTGGGGCCCGACGTTGACCACGGCACGCTGGGCGACGTGCTCGGCGTGGACCTTGCGCTGGAGCCAGCGCCGGTGCGCGCGCCGGGCGCGATGCTCGTGGCCAGCGACAGCCGCCATCCCATTTTCCGGCCGTTCCTCACTCCAGCAGGCGCCCTCGGGGACGTCCAAGTCGACCAGCACCGGCGTCTGAAGGATCAGGAGGGTCGCACGGTGATCGCGAGGCTGTCTGGCGGCGATGCGGCGCTGACCGAACAAGTCGTGGGCCAGGGCAGGTTGCTGGTGTTCAGTTCGGACCTGGACAATCAATGGAACCGCTTTCCGTTGCACTCGTCGTTCGTGCCGTTTGCCGTCGAGACTGCACGCTACCTGACGCGCGGCCGCCAACAGCGCCAGGAATGGACCCTGCCCGACGTGCCGCCAGGTGCTGCCGCGACGCCGGGGATCGTGATGACCGGCGACGGCGCCATGTCGCGGCTCATGGTCGTGAACGTTGATGTGCGCGAGTCGAGCCCGGCCGTCACGACCCTGGAGGAGTTTACGAACGGCATTACGCGGACCGCGCGTTCAGAACCCCAAGCGCCGGTGAACGTGGCACGCGAGCTTGAAGATCGCCAGCGCTGGTGGCAAGTGGGATTGCTGGTGATGTTGGCGGCGCTGGCCGGGGAAGCACTGGTTGGACGCCGAGCGGCGTAAGTTACGATTGGGGCACAGGAGACCATGAGCGAACGGTTCGTCGAGCTTCGGGCCATTCTCGCGGACGTCAGGGCGCGCTGGACTCGCCACGCGTTCTTGCGCGCGTGGACGCTTGGCGCCGTCACGGCCGCGGCCATGCTGCTGGTCGGCCTGCTCGCCGTCTGGCTGGTCGCCCGCGAAGGCGTTCCGTTGGTGCTCGTCGTCTCGGTGGTCGCCATTCTCTCGTTGATCTCGCTGGTGTTCGCGCTCGTGCCGCTCAGGCAGCGGCCCTCCGACAAGCAGATCGCGCGCTTCATCGAAGAACGGGCAGGTGGCCTGGACGATGTGCTGGTGACGGCGGTTGAGAAGGGCAGCACCGGTTCGTCGCCGATCGGCCAGGTGTTGGTCGCCGACGCGGTTCGCGCCGCGCGGGCGGTGAACTTCGAGGCGATCATCAGCACCACCACGCTCCGGCGCGCGCTTGCCGGCGCCGCGCTTGGCAGCCTCGCCCTGGTGGTCTCGATGGCGCTGCTGGCGCCATCGGCCGGCCGCGCGGCTGATGTTGTCGGCGCGTACCTTTTCCC
>JANMUX010000504.1:0-6940 GCA_031392125.1 Acidobacteriota bacterium
CGGCATTGACGAAGCAAGGTTGCTCGAAGCGGGGAAAGCTCATGGTGATGCCGCGCTTCGTCGCCTGCGGCTCGATCATGGACTGGCACTCGAGCATGACCTCGGGCAGCGACACGGGCTCCAGCGAGAGGGACAGCCTGCCGGACTCGATCACGGCGAGATCGAGGATCTCGTTGATCAGCTTCAGAAGGTGCCATCCCGCGTTGAGAATCTGGGCGATGCTCTCCGCCTGGGAGGCCGTCGGCAATGGGGAGGCTGACTCCATCAGCTGAGCGAAGCCGAGGATCGCGTTGAGCGGGCTGCGAAGCTCATGGCTCATGCTGGAGAGGAAGTCCGACTTCGCGAGGTTGGCATTCTCCGCCGCGGACTTGGCGCTCTCCAATTCGACGTTGGTTTCCTGGAGCGCCAACTCGAAACGCTTGCGCTCGGTGACATCGCGCGCGGCCGCGAACACGCCTTGCAGCCGCCGATCCCGATCGTAAAAGGTCGTCGCGTTGTAGGACACCACGGTTTCCTTGCCGTCCAGGGCGCTCGCGGTCAGTTCGTAGTTGGTGACGTTCTTTTCACTGAGCACCAGCTTGATGGCCGCCTCGGCCCGCTCCGGGTCGGTGAAGTAGTTCTTGAATGGTGCGCCGATCAACTCGTCGCGGGTGCGCCCGGTCAGCGCCTCCATCTGCTTGTTGACGTCTGAGATGATGCCTGACGGATCGGTCGTCATGATCGCGTCGATGTTGGATTCAATCAGCGAGCGCGTGTAGAACTGCTGGTCACGTAAGCGCTGGTCCAGTTTCTTCTGTTCCTCTTCGACCTGCTTGCGCACGGTATTGTCCGTGCCAATCAGGAGGTAGCCGATGATCTCGCCTTGCGCATCGCGCAGCGCCGTAACCGAGACGATGGCCGGAAAGCGGCTGCCGTCCTTGCGGATATAAGTCAGTTCGTAAATGTCCTCGATCCCGCGTGACGCCTTGAACACCAGGGCCTCGAAGCCCGGCGTAATCGGCGTCGAGAGCTCGACGCTCAACGCCTTGGCACGCGCGATTACTTCCTGCGGATCGGAGATGTCGGCCGGCGTAATCTTGTTCATGACGTCGGCCGCCGCATAGCCCAGCATGCGTTCGGCGCCGACGTTGAAGATCTGAATCACACCCTTGGCGTCGGTAGCGATGCTCGAGAAGTTGGCACTGTTGAAGATCGCGCGCTGCAGCGCGCCCGCTTGGAGCAGCGCCTCTTCTGCCTGCTTGCGGGCGGTGTTGTCGGTGCCAATCAACAGATAGCCGATGATGGCGTCCTCCTCGTCGCGTAGCGCCGTGACCGACACCACTGCCGGAAACCGGCTGCCGTCCTTGCGGAAGTAGGTCAGTTCGTAGATGTCTTCGATCCCGCGCGAGGCCTTGAAGACCAGGGCTTCGAAGCCCGGCGCAATCGGAGTGCCCAGTTCGACGCTGAGCGCCTTGGCGCGAATAATCACCTCGTCCGGATCGGAAATGTCGGCCGGCGTGATCTTGTTCATGACCTCGGCGGCGGCGTAGCCCAGCATGCGCTCGGCGCCGACGTTGAAGATCTGGATTACGCCCTTGGCGTCGGTGGCGATACTGGAAAAATTGGCGCTATTGAGAATCGCGTTCTGCAGGGCGCCGGTCTTCAGCAGGGTCTCCTGGCGCCGTACCTCGATGATGCCTTCCGCCGTGCCAGCGGCGGACTTACCAGTCGGGATACTCGGCGGTCTCTTGAGCGTGGCCGACCGACGCGACAGCTTGGCGGCCGGCGCCGCGATCTTGGCCGTCGTGCCGCGCGGATGGCGTTTGCGCGGTATCGGTTCGCGGAGAATCCGGGTGGTCATAGCTGTCCTTTGGACGTGCGCGAGGTGTGGAGCCGCCGGACACGAGATACGCCTTCGGCAGGCCTGCTTCGGTGCGCGAAAGATGGGTCGAGCGAAGCTCCACAGTATCAGCAACGGCGTAGAGAAGAGGGTCGAAGCGAAAAGGGGTTACAGACCAGAATCTGTAACCCCCCTGATACGGCCGTGCTGGGTGAGTGTTCACGTCAGCCGCATGGCCGCTTTATCTGGCGGGCTGGGTCACCGCGTTCATCTGCAGCGTCACCGCCGTCTGCGCCAACAGGCGGCCGTTGACCGATGCACCGGTGTTGGCCGCGATCAGCGTTTTGCCGAGCAGGATGCCTTCGAAGTGCGCAGTGGTTCCTACGGTTGCAGCGCCGGCGACCTGCCAGAAGATGTTCTTGGCCCGTGCACCACCAGCCAGGGTCACACGCGTGCCGTTGGCCTGGTTGAACGTGCCCGCCACCTGGAAGATCCACACATCGTCCGGGCCACCCGTGAGCGTGACGTCGGTGGTGATCAAGAGACCGGTCCCCCATTTGTAGAGGCCAGGTTCGAGCGTCAGTCCGCCAATCTCACCGGCGCCCAGTTCAGTGAAGTCAGGGGAGACTCGTCCAGCGGCATCGTCGTAAGCGAAACCCATGTCGAGCACGGCCGAGTCCAGGTGGCTGGCATCGTTGATCGCGCAGGGGAGAGGTCCAGCCGCGTCAACTACATATACTTTCCCCGACACTTCCCCGCACGTCAGCAGCAGAGCTGCACCGGTGATCGGGCTGGTGCCGACGTTCCCGACAATCGCAGAGGCGTAAACGTCCGTAATTCCGGTCTTGCTGAGGACGGCGAAGGTGCCGGCTGTGCCGAGGTTCACCGGCACGGGGCCAAGGCCGCGTTCACTGCGCGCGCCGGCATTGCCCGATACAGCCATGATCAATAAAGCCGTCGACCAGATAAGAGGTTTGGTCATGTTCTAAACTCCCTGTTCCGCATTAAGTTCGTCGTGAGAAGCTCAGCGCTTCTCAGTGTCGAATGCAGAGTAGAGCCCGACGCCACGGCTGTGAATCAGCCGGAGACTGAAGTTGGCGTAGGAAGCAGCCTGAAAGGCTTGTCGGTGTTTGTCTGACAGGAAAGCTGAACGCCGATCAGATCACCAGGTCGTTTCGGATCGCGTACTGGACGATCTCGGCGCTGTTCTTGACCCCGAGCTTCTCCAGCACCCGGGTCCGATAGGTGCTGATGGTCTTGACGCTCAGTGTCAGCTCGCCCGCGATTTCGGTGACGGTCTTTCCAGCGGCGATCCGAGACATGACGTCATACTCACGATCAGAAAGCGTCTCGTGCGGCGTCCGCGTGACATCCTTGTTGACGCTCAAGGCCAGCTTTTCGGCCAGCGCGGGACTGACGTATCGGCCACCAGCAAGGATCTTGTGGATGGCCTTCGCCAACTCCTCGGGAGCGCTCTCTTTCGTCAGGTAGCCGCCCGCACCCGCCTTGAGGACACGAACGGCAAATTGGTCTTCCGCGTGGCCACTGAGTACCAGCACCGGGAGCTTCGGCCATTCGACCTCGACTTCCTTCAGAAGGTCCAAGCCACTCTTGCCCGGCATGGTGATGTCGAACAGGGCGACATCCCACTTGTGGTCGCGAAGCTGCTGCATCGCCTGCTGCGCATCGGCGGCTTCGCCGAATGTGGCCCCTTGGAACTCATCGGAAAGCAGCGACCTCAGCCCGCGCCGGACAATCGCGTGGTCATCGACAATCAGGATTCGAATCATGGAATCGGAATCCAGGCGGTGACGGTGGTCCCCTTACCCGTCGCACTGGAGATGTCTACGCGGCCGCCCAGGATCGCGGCGCGTTCCCTCATCCCCAGCAGGCCGAGGGACCTCGACAGGGACGGATCCGTCTGGTCAAACCCGCGGCCATTGTCGCGGATCATCAGAACCAGCCGGTCCCGCTGCTTCTGCAGGACCACCTCGGCCCGCGTGGCCTCGGCGTGGCGCGCGACGTTGGTCAGCGTCTCCTGAAAAATACGGAACATGGCGGTCGATTCATTTGCCGCGACGACTTCCCTCGTAAGCAGGCGGACCGTGCACTGAATGCCCGATCTGGCCTGGAATTCCTGGACTTGCCATTCCACCGCGGCCGCCAGGCCCAGGTCCAAGACCGCGGGCCTGAGCTCGGTGGAGATTCTGCGAACGGATTGGATAAGGCTGTCGGCTAGTTGCCGCGTGGAGCGAATCCTCTCGAGCATCTCGCCGTTCTTCGGCATCCGCGCTTCCAGCCAGGCCAGGTCCATTTTCACCGCCGTCAACGCCTGGCCCAGCTCGTCGTGCACTTCTCGAGAGATCCGGGCCCGCTCCTCTTCGCGGACGGACAGCAAGTGCGCGGCAAGCAGCCGCAGCTGCTCGCTGGACGCACGCAGCAGGCGCTCGCTCTCGATCAACTCCGCCGTGCGAGACAAGCGCAACAGGTTCCTCACCCGCACGCATAATTCGGCCCGGTCAACGGGCTTGGCGAGAAAGTCCTCGGCGCCGGCGTTCAGGCCGAGCATCCTGGCGTTGCGATCGTCGAGGGCGGTGATGATGATGATGGGGATGTTCTTGGTGGCGGGGTTGCCCTTGATTGCGCCCACCACCTGGTAGCCGTCCATCCCCGGCATCACGACGTCGAGCAGGATGAGGTCGGGCGCTTGGTGAGCGACCATATCGAGTGCTTCCTGACCACTGGCAGCACTCTGCAGAATAAAGCCTTCCGGCTGGAGCATGCCCTCCAGAACCAGTCGGTTCGGGAGCTTGTCATCCACAATCAGAATGAGCGCCTGCGGGTCAGGGATATCGGATGTCAGGGGTATTTGTCAGCGGTCAACGACAGTGATGTCCCCTACTGTAATCCTACGGACGTCCGCCGGGTGTGCTGTCTTGAGCAGAGCAGACTGAGCGCAAGGATGAGCTTGTCCGTCGTCTGCTGCGTCACGCACTCCCGCGGCGGCGCCGAAATGCGGTGCCCCACGTCCGGAGTGCCTCAATCGAGGGAAGCGTCGTCCGGCCCAACGGCGTAATCGCGTAGTCCACGTGCGGTGGCACCACCGGGTGAACGGTCCGCGAGACCAGCCCGTGATGTTCAAGTTCGCGCAGGTGCAGCGTCAACATCTTGTGAGAGATGCCGCTTAGTTCCCGTCGCAACTCGTTGTAGCGCCACACGCGTGTGTTCAGGCGCCACAGGATCGGCATCTTCCACTTGCCGCCGATCACGTGCAGCGCCAACTCCACCGGGTTGCGGAACTTCTGGCCTTCGAATTCGAACTCGGGCACTGGCACTCTCCAGAAAGTGAGTATGGCACCGGAATGTGCATACTTCACTCCCGGGAGCCGACTCCCCTATCGTGTGAGTAACCCGCGAGGAGAGTGCCATGAGCCTGAAAGATCCGAACGTCACCAATCCAAAACAGCGCAAGCGCGTCGCCATGGTCATTGCCAACCCGTCGGTCTCGACCACCACTGGCTGGACGGTGGGCTTCTGGTGGGCGGAGTTGACCCACCCGTACTACGTCTTCACCGAGCGAGGATTCGAGGTTGAGTTGTTCAGCCCGGACGGCGGCCGCTGTGAGGCCGACGCCATGAGCGACCCCAACGACGCCAGCGGTTACAGCAGCAGCGACCTGATCAGCCAGGGTTTCATCCACACGCCAGCGCTCAGGGCACTGGTGGACAGCACCCGCAAAGTCAGCGAGCTGGAGGTCAGCCGGTTCGACGCCCTGGTGGTGGCGGGTGGCCAATCCCCGATGTTCACGTTCAAGGCGGCGACCACCCTCCAGGAGAAGTTTGTCGAGTTCTACGAGTCGGGCAAGGTCACCGCGGCGTTGTGCCACGGAACGGCGGTCCTGGCCTACGCGCGCCTGTCGAACGGCGAGTACCTCGTCAAGGGAAAGACGGTGACCGGGTTTGCCAACGTGGAAGAAGACTTCGCCGATAACGCGGTCTGGACGTATGGCATGCTGCCGCGTGACCAGCACATCATGCCGTGGCGCATCGAAGACGAGTTGAAGAGGCTGGGAGCGAACTTCGTCCAGGCAGGACTCTGGCGCGGCTTCGTCATTCGCGACGGCAACCTGATCACCGGCCAACAGAATTTCTCGGGCGAGGAGACCGCGCGCGCGGTGGCCGACGCCATCGGCGCCTGATCATCATGAAGATCGCATTCATCGGCTACGGCAACGTCGGCGGACCACTCGCGGATCAGTTACAGCGTCTCGGCCACGAAGTGTTGCTGGCCGCCGACAACCCGGCATCCGACGGCGTGCGGAAAGCCGTGGCGCGCAATTCCAACCTGGTTGTCGCATCTTCAACCAATGCCGTATCAGCAGCCGAGGTCGTGTTCCTGGCCACTCCGTTCCAGGCAAACGCGGCCGCGCTCGGTGCCGTGTCTGGCTCGCTGGCCGGCAAGATCCTGGTGGACTGCACCAATCCGGTCGGGCCTGGATTGACCCACGGCCTGAACAGCGTCGAGTCTGGCTCGCAGCAAGCGCAGCGGCTAGTGCCCGAGGCGCGGGTCGTGAAGGCCTTCAGCATCTACGGATTTGAGAACCTCGATGCCGCGGGCCGCCCGGCGCATCCGGTCAAGCCGGCAATGATGTTGTGCGGCAACGATGGCGCGGCCAAAGCCGTCGTTGGCGCGCTGATCACCCAATTGGGGTGGGAAGCCGTTGACGTGGGCGGACTCGATCAAGCGCTGGCGCTCGAGCACATGACGCTGCTGTGGATCCGCATGGTGCGCGTGAACGGCGCATCGCCGCACCTCATGTGGGCGAAATTGGCTGGAGGCAGACAATAATACCGGGTGCTCCCTCGCCTGCGTTTTGCTCCCTCTCCCACCGGCTACCTCCACGTCGGCGGCGCCCGCACTGCACTCTTCAACTGGCTCTACGCCCGGCGCCATGGCGGCACGTTCGTCCTGCGCATTGAAGACACCGATGTCGAACGCTCGCAGGCCGAAATGGTTACCGGCATTCTTGATGGATTGCGATGGCTGGGCATCGACTGGGACGAAGGGCCCGAGGTAGAGGGGCCGCACGCGCCGTATTACCAGTCGCAGCGCCTCGACCGC